>NZ_JAXAXM020000017.1:54929-82899 GCF_047500745.2 Stenotrophomonas sp. FR024 | reverse complement strand
GGGGCACTGTGGGTTTGCGGGGTGTGAGCCGCATGGATGCGGCGACCAAGGCTACATGGACGTACTTGCGCCGTCCCCGCAAACCCACAGTGCCCCGCCATCTCACGGAATGCTGCTTTGGCCTTTGACGTTGCCACTGCCTGAAGGCTTCAGCAGGTGCAGGGCGCAGCCCTGCCGAACAACCCTTAATGCAGCAGGGCAGCGACCGCGTCGCGGAACCCCGCCTGGGCCTGCCCGGACTCCGGCGCATGATGCAACTGGCGCACCGCCCGGCCCAACCGCGCCGCGCCCACGAAGCCACAGCTCGCCTGCAGCCGATGCAACTGGCTGCGCAGCTGGCGCTCGTCATGCTGGTCCACCGCCTGCTCGACCGCATCGCGTACGCCCGGCAGCTCGGCCAGGAACAGCTCGCGCAGCGCGATCAGGTGGTTGCGCTGGCCATTGAGCGCGGCCAGTGCCGCAGTCTCGTCCCAGTCCTGTACCTGCAGCTCGACCGCGGCCGGCGCCTGGGCCATGACGATCCCGGCCGGACTGTTGACCAGGGCGCGGCGCACCGCCTTCAGCAGCTGGTCGCGGCCCAGCGGCTTGACCAGCGTGTCGCTGAAACCGGCCTCGCGCAGGCGCGCATGGATCGAGGTATCACCGTCGGCGGTATGCGCCAACGCCGGGGTGTCGGGATGTGAACGGCGCAGTTCGCGCAGCAGCTGCGCGCCGTTGCCGTCAGGCAGGTTGACGTCGATCAGCCACAGGTCATGCGCGCCGGGTTCGGCGCTGGCCAGGGCACTGGCCAATGAGTCTGCGGTGTCCACGTCCGCCGGTAACGTTTCCAACGCCGCCTTGAAAAAACCGCGGCTGATGATGTCGTCCTCGACAAGCAGGAAGCGGGGCCGGCTGGCCCGCGGGGTCATCTGCATCAGGGCTGCCTCCATGTCAGCTGTTGCAATCATCAAGCACAGCGGCGGCGGGCGCAAGCGGGTCCGGACCCTGCCGGTCAGGATCTGCGACAATACGCCCCCATTTTTGCCCGCAGCCTGTTGCCACGTGGCCCGATCCCGCTCCCGCATCGACCGTACCCCGTTCCAGACCGAGATCCTCGACCTCAGCCATGATGGTCGCGGTGTCGCCCGCCGTGAAGGCGAGGGCGGCAAGGTCACCTTCGTCAGCGGCGCCCTGCCGGGTGAGGTGGTCATGGCCGAACAGACCGCCCGCAGCCGCCATTTCGACGAAGCGCGTACGGTGGAAGTGCTGCAGGCCTCGCCGCAGCGCGTCACCCCGAAGTGCCCGCACTTCGGCACCTGCGCCGGCTGCGTGCTGCAGCACCTGGACGAAGACCAGCAGATTGTCGCCAAGCAGCGCGTGCTGATGGACAACCTGGAGCGCATCGGCCACGTGAAGCCGGGCACCGTGCTGGCGCCGCTGGTCGGTGAGAGCTGGGGCTACCGGCGCAAGGGTCGCTTCTCGGTGCGCCGGGTCGAAAAGAAGGACAAGACCCTGGTCGGCTTCCGTGAACAGGATCCGCGATTCGTCGCCGACCTCAGCCAGTGCCTGACCGTGATCCCCGAGATCGGCACCAAGGTCGAGGCGCTGTCCAGCTTCATCGAATCGCTCGATGGCAAGCGTGACATCCCGCAGATCGAATTCATCGCTGGCGACCAGGCCGTGGTCCTGACCGTGCGCCACCTGCAGCCGCTCAGCGATGCCGACCGCGTGGCCTGGGCCGCCTTCGGCCAGCAGCATGGCTTCGTGATCTACCTGCAGTCCGGTGGCGTGGATACCGTGCAGCCGCTGGACGGGCAGGGCGTGCCGCTGTCGTTCCGGCTGGCGCCGTGGGACGTGGAACTGGCGTTCCGCCCGCTGGACTTCATCCAGGTCAACGCCAAGCTCAACGAAAAGATGATCGCCCACGCCCTGGACCTGCTTGAGCCGGGCGAGGACGAACGCGTGCTTGACCTGTTCTGCGGCCTGGGCAACTTCACCCTGCCGCTGGCGCGCCGCGTGCGCGAGGTGGTGGGTGTGGAGGGCGATGCCGGCCTGGTCGCGCGTGCCCGTGAGAATGCCGTGCGCAACGGCCTGGCCAACGCCCAGTTCTTCAGCGCCGACCTGACCCAGGACCAGCGCAGCACGCCGTGGATGCGCCAGGGCTTCGACAAGCTGCTGCTGGACCCGCCGCGCTCGGGTGCGATCGAAGTGCTGCAGCAGCTGCCGCTGAAGCAGTTCAAGCGCATTGTCTACGTCAGCTGCCACCCGGGCTCGCTGGCGCGCGATGCCGGCTATCTGGTCAACGAACAGGGCTTCACCCTGGTCAGCGCCGGTGCCATGGACATGTTCCCGCACACCGCGCACGTGGAAAGCATCGCGGTGTTCGAGAAGCGCTGAGCGGCTGTCATCACCCATGGCGCATAATCGCGCCATGGGCATTGAAATCGAACGCAAATTCCTGGTCATCAACGATGGCTGGCGATCCGCTGCGCACCGGGTGATCCCCATGGCGCAGGGCTACATCAACGACATGGGCGCGCTCGATCGCGGCACCCAGAACGCTTCGGTGCGCGTGCGCATCGAAGGCGACCACGCCGCGCTGAACCTGAAGTCGCGAACCATCGGCCACACCCGCCAGGAGTTCGACTACCCGATCCCGGTGGACGATGCGCGCGCACTGCTGGCGCTGTGCGTGGGCGGCCTGATCGACAAGCGCCGCCATCTGGTCGAACACGCCGGCCTGACCTGGGAGGTGGACGAGTTCCTCGGCGACAACGCCGGCCTGGTCGTGGCTGAGGTTGAGCTGGACAGCGCTGACCAGACCATCGACCTGCCGGACTGGGTGGGTGCCGAAGTCACCGATGATGCCCGCTACTACAACGTTGCCCTGGCCAGCCACCCGTATTCAGAGTGGTGAAGCCGCCAAAAAGGGGACGGAGGGGATTAAGTCGTCTTTACCCCATCTGTGCGGGAAACGACTTAATCCCCTCCGTCCCCTTTTATCGAGGGTGTCGGCCCCCATGTGGAAAGGATGAGAATCGACATCTACTCCGACGTGGTCTGCCCCTGGTGCTGGATCGGCAAGCATCGTTTCCAGCAGGGCGTGCAGTTGCTGGGCGCCAACGCGCCTGAACTCGATATCCACTGGCAGCCGTTCCAGCTCGACCCGGATGCTGACGCCACCCCGGTGCCGCTGCGCGAGGCCTATGCGCGCAAGTTCGGCGGCGTCGAGCGTACCGAACAGATCCTCGGCCAGACCCAGACCACCGCGCGGGCCGAGGGCCTGCCGATGGACTTCAGCCAGGGCCAGGTGCGGGTGACCACGCTGCCGGCGCACCGGGTGTTGTGGCTGGCGGGCGAGCACGGCGTGCAGGATGCGGTGGGCGAAGCACTGTTCCGCGCCCACTTCGAGCACGGTCAGAACCTGGCGGACCCCTCGGTGCTGATCAAGGCGGGCGCGGCAGGCGGCCTCGACGCGGGTGAAATCACGCAGATGCTGGCCTCCGACCGCGGCTTGGCCGAGGTCGAAGCCAAGCTGGCGCAGGCCCATGCGCTGGGCATTTCCTCGGTGCCGACCTTCGTCATCGATGGAAAGTGGGCCATTTCCGGGGCGCAGCCCCCCGAGGCCTTCGCCAACGCCCTGCGCCAGATCGCCGCCGAGCAGGGCGCGCCTGCGGCCCCGGCTGACGGCGACGAGGCCTGCGGCCCGGACGGCTGCAAGGTCTGACCGGATCCGAAAAGGGGACGGAGGGAATTAAGACGTATCCAGCCCGTAGGGGCCGATTGCGGCTTAATCCCCTCCGTCCCCTTTTTCTGACCACTGCGCCTGTCGGCCGGTTCTGCGACAATGCGGCACTGCGCCATGCGGGCGCGCGTTGTGGAGATCGACCATGCTGCTGATCGGCGTTGCCGGCACCGAACTGACCGCCCAGGAACGTGACTGGCTGCAGCACGATGCCGTGGCCGGAGTGGTGCTGTTCAAGCGCAACTTCGCCTCGCGCCAGCAGGTGACCGATCTGAGCGCGGCGATCCGCGCTGCCGCGCCGCGCCCGCAGCTGATCTGCGTGGACCAGGAAGGCGGCCGCGTGCAGCGCTTCCGCGAGGGCTACAGCGAGTTGCCGCCGCTGCAGGACATCGGGGCGATGTACGCCACCGATCCGCAGCAGGCGCTGGCCCTGGCCGAGCAGCACGCCTGGCTGATGGCCAGCGAAGTGCGCGCCAGCGGTCTGGACCTGAGCTTCGCGCCGGTGGTCGATCTGGGCCGTGGCAACCGCGCCATCGGCAACCGCGCCTTCAGTGAAGATCCGCAGGTGGTGGCCGCGTTCACCGCCGCCTACGTGCGCGGCATGCATGCGGTCGGCATGGCCGCCACGCTCAAGCATTTCCCCGGCCACGGCACCGTGCTGGAAGACACCCACTTGGATACCGCGATCGACCCGCGCGCGCTGGACGAGCTGCGCGCCCAGGACCTGGTCCCGTTCCAGGTCGGCATCGCCGCCGGTGCCGACGCGGTGATGATGGCGCACGTGATCTATCCGCAGGTGGCACCGGAACCGGCCGGCTATTCGCCGCGCTGGATCCAGGACATCCTGCGCGGCGAGCTCGGCTTCCGCGGCGTGGTGTTCTCCGATGACATCGGCATGGCCGCCTCGCACAGTGCGGGCGGCGTGCCGGCGCGCGTGCACGCGCATCTGGATGCCGGCTGCGACGTGGTGCTGGTCTGCCACCCGGAACTGGTCGATGAAGCCCTGCACGCCGTGCAGGGACGCTCCCTCAATACTGCTGCGCTGCTGGGCCTGCTGGGCCGCGGCGCGCTCGGCTGGGACGGCCTGCTGGCCGATGCCCGCCATGGCGACACCCAATCCCGTCTGCTTGAAACCCTTGGAAGAACCGTCTGATGCCCAACCTCACCATTTCCCAGGCCCTGGCCCAGGCTGACCTGCTGGTCGACCGCCCCACCATCGACAAGGCCATCGCTGGTATCGCCGACGCCATCGCGCGCGATTACAAGGGCGAGGTGCCGCTGTTCCTGTCCATCATGCACGGTGCGCTGCCGTTCGCCGGCCAGCTGGCGCTGGAACTGGGCGCGCGCGGCCAGGACGTGCAGTTCGATTACCTGCACGCCACCCGTTACCGCGGTGAAACCACCGGCGGCGACCTGGTCTGGAAGCACAAGCCGGCCACCTCGCTGTTCGGCCGCCGCGTGCTGCTGGTCGACGATATCCTCGACGAGGGCTACACCCTGCAGGGCGTGCGCACCTGGTGCCTGGAACAAGGCGCGACCGACGTGCGCATCGCCGCGATGACGGTGAAGAAGCACGACCGCGCGCTGCCGGACGTGACTGCCGACTACGCCGGCATCGAACTGCCGGACCGTTACGTGTTCGGCTTCGGCATGGACGTCAACGAAACCCTGCGCTGCGTGCCGGCCATCTACGCGATGAAGGAATAACGGCGCAGCCGCCCGCGGCGCGTCTTCTTCTGCCGCCGGCATCCTTGGGTGCCGGCGTTCGTCTTTTCATGGAGTGCTTCGAATGCAACAGATCGCCCTGGCCGTGATCGGCGGTACCGGTGTCTATAACCTGGCCAAGCTTGACGACGTGCAGACCCACGAGGTCGACACCCGCTTCGGCCGTCCGTCGGGCCCGGTGCGCGTTGGTACGCTGCTTGGCCATCGCGTGGCGTTCCTGGCGCGGCATGGCGAAGGCCATTCGCTGCCGCCGCACAAGATCAACTACCGCGCCAACCTGGCCGCGCTGCAGCAGCTGGGCGCGCAGCGCGTGCTGGCGTTGAACACGGTGGGAGGCATCACCGAACACTTTGGTCCGCGCGTGCTGGCCTGCCCGGACCAGATCATCGACTACACCTGGGGCCGCATCAGCACGATCTGTGAGGAAGAAGGCACCGACGTGGTCCACGTTGATTTCGGCCACCCGTACACACCAATGCTGCGCAGCAAGATCCTGGCTGCGGCCAAAGTGACCGGCGTCACGGTCCATGACGGTGGCTGCTACGGCGCAACACAGGGCCCGCGCCTGGAAACCATCGCTGAAATCGCCCGTATGCGCCGCGACGGCTGCGATCTGGTGGGCATGACCGGCATGCCGGAAGCCGCCCTGGCACGCGAGCTGGGGCTGGATTACGCCTGCCTGGCGATCATCGCCAACTGGGCTGCCGGCTGTGGTGATGGCGAGGAGATCACGATGGCCGAAGTGCTGGCCAACGTGCAGGCGGCCGGCAACGGACTTCCGGAACTGGTGGGCGAATTGGCACGGGGGTGATTGTCTTCCCCGAGCAAGCTTTGCATACTCAGCTTGTGCGCGGGTTCAGCGTACACCACCCATTCATTGCATAAGGTCTCGCATCACCATGCCGAACGGTACCGTCAAGTGGTTCAACGACGCCAAGGGATTTGGCTTCATCTCGCCGGAGGATGGCAGCGCCGACGTGTTCGCGCACTTCTCCGCCATCAACTCCAAGGGCTTCCGCAGCCTGCAGGAAGGCCAGCGTGTCACCTATGACGTGACCCAGGGCCCGAAGGGTGCCCAGGCTTCGAACATCACGCCGGCCGAGTGATCCACTCGACAGTGCGTTGAAAACCCCGCTTCGGCGGGGTTTTTTTTGCGCGGATTGCCCGCGACCCGCTCGCGATCCACCCGCCTCGGGCACAATGCGGCCATGACGGAACGACTGCGCATCGCCGTGATCGGCTACGGCACCGCTGGACAGGCAGTGTCCATCCTGCTCACCCGTGACGGCCACGAGGTGGAGATCTTCGAACGCGTGCCCACGCCGGGGCCGGTGGGTGCCGGTTTCCTGCTGCAGCCCAGCGGCCTGCAGGTACTGTGGCAGATGGGCCTGCTTGATTCCGTGCGCGCACATGCCGCGCCGGTGCACCGCCTGTATGGCGACACGCCGTGCGAGCGCGCGGTGATGGACATGCGCTACGAGGGACTGGATGCGCGCCTGCACGGCCTGGGCATGCAGCGCGGGGCCTTGTTCTCGCTGTTGGACGAGGCGCGCGCAGGCGAGGGCCAGCTGCATGCCGGTACCACCATTACCGAGGTGGATGCCGAACACGGCCGTCTGCGCGACAGCGACGGGCGCACGCATGGCCCGTTCGACCTGGTAGTGGTCGCCGATGGCGCCGCGTCGACGCTGCGCGGCACGATCGCCGGCGGTGCCGGGCTGGACCGCGTGTATCCGTGGGGGGCGCTGTGGTGCCTGCTGCCGGCCGAGGACTGGCCGCACGTGCAGGAGCTGCGGCAGCGTTACGTGGCCGCGCGCAAGATGATCGGACTGCTGCCGGTCGGCACGCGCCCCGGTGATGACACGCCGCGCCTGAGTTTCTTCTGGAGCCTGCCACGCGCTGACTTCGAACGCTGGCAGGCCGATGGCATGACGCCCTGGCTGGATGAACTGCATGCACTGTGGCCGCAGGCCAGTGCGCGCTTCGCCCATCTGCGTGATGCCGGCCAGTTGGCGCGCGCGGTCTACCGTGATGCGGTGATGACGCGCTGGCACCACGGCCGCATGGTGCTGGCCGGTGATGCCGCGCATGCGATGAGCCCGCAGCTGGGGCAGGGCGTGAACATGGCGCTGTTGGACGCGCTGGCGCTGCGCGATGCGGTGCGCACCTATGGCGGCAGCACGGTCGCGCTGCAGGCCTACCAGGCGCAACGCAGGGCACACGTTGCGGTGTACCAGCGCTGGAGTCGTTGGCTGACGCCGCTGTTCCAGTCCGACCGCGACGCCTGGGCGAAGGCGCGTGACGTGCTGCTGGGCCCGATGGGGCGCCTGCCCGGTGGCCGTGGCCACATGCTGCGCGTGCTCAGTGGCACCCAGCACGGCTGGTTCGGTGCACTTGCACTGGATCCGGCGTTCGTCGACGCACTGGCTACCGCAGCGGAAATGCCTCGTATCAACGCGATTTCGGCCAATGCGTGAAGCGCGTCGTCACTTGAATTAACGGTTGCCTCACCGCCGATATGCGAGAAGTAGGTTGCACGCGATTGCGCGTCGCCCGTTTTCCTTTCCGTGATCAACATCGCGCGTGGCCCGGGCGGCGCTGCCGTTGCGGCCTGTTGCGGCCCGGATGTGCCGCTGATGTTGAAGAGGAGGACGCCATGTTGTTCGCGGTCGAGGAGCTGGAATCGGAAATCTGCAAGCTGCGCGGATTGCTGCAGATGCTGCACGAGGACCAGCCCGACGTACTGGAGGACGTGTTCGAGTTCCATGTCGGCAGCCTGATCAGTCATGCATCAGCGGAGCACCACGCGCGCATCCGCACCTGCGCGCAGGAAATGCTGGCGGCGATCCAGGCGTTGCCGCGACGACGTGAGGGTGACACGCCTGATTTCCAGTTGATGCCGCAGCTGGGCATTCGTCCGGCCTGATTCAAGCCACCGGCAGTTGCACCAGGCCGTTTTCCACGCAGGCGACCCTTTGCTCGCCGCGGGCGGGCACGGGCACGATGCCGGCAGTGAACGCGGAGAAGGCCGGCAGCACCGTCATCCGCTCACGCAGCCAGAACGCGGGGAAGCGCCGTCGCAATGGCGGCAAGGCGACCTGCGGATGCAGATGCCCGGCGATCACATGCAGCTCTGCATCGGGCATCGGCTCATGGCGAAGCAGGAACGGCTGCAGCCGTACTTCATCGTGGATCTGTACCTGCAACTGAGCATGCGGCAGCTGGCGGTCGTGATTGCCACGCAGGACATGCACGTCCAGCGAAGCATTGCGTTCGCGCCATGCAAGCCATTGCTGGTACCACGCAGCGCGATGCGCCGGTCCATGCAGGATGTCACCCAGGATCCACAGCTCGCGACAGGCATGCCTGTCCAGCAGCCCCTGCAGGCGTTGCAGGTCTTCGCCGGTGCCACCGCTGGGCAATGCGATGCCGGCGCGGCGGAATACATCGGCCTTGCCCAGGTGCAGGTCGGCGATCAACAGCGCCTGCCGCGCGGGCCAGTACAGCGCACGCGCGCCAAGCAGTATCAGCGATTCGCCGGCGCGCAGCAGCGGCAGTTCATCGGCCATGGCGGCGCTCCAGCTGCTGGGCCGCACGTTGCACGCGGGTGCGCCAGTCCTCGTTGCTGAACTGCCCGCGCTGGCGTTCGGCCCATAACGGGAAGCCCAGTGGCGTGAGTGATGTCGGGTGCTGCACCGAGAGGACCTGCATGCCGATCCTTGCCAGGACCTGCTGTAGTCCCGGCAGGTCCAGGCTGTCATGCAGCACTTCGCGTTCGGCCAATGCCAATAGCAGGTGGCCGGGGTCATGCTCGCGCAGTACGTCGTAGAGCAGGCCTGCCGAGGCCTGCAGCTGGCGCAGCGATCGCGGCATACCGCCGGGCAGGCTGGGGACCAGCAGGCCCGCTACGCGTGCGATGCCACGGAACTGGCGGCGCGCCAGCTCGCCCAGGTTCACCGCGGCACGTAGATCGTCCAGCAGCTGATCGGCGGTGAACAATGCACGCCATTGCGCCGCATCCAGTTCGATCGCCTGCGCCGGTGCCAGCACCAGGCCATGATCGTTCACCGCGTAGCCGATGCTGTTGCGCTGCCGGCGGGTACAGCGCAGTGCCAGCAAGGCGGCCAGCGCCTCGTGCACGTGACGGCCGGCAAAAGGGTAGACGAACAGGAACTGGCCGTCGCGGCGCCGCACCTCTTCCACCAGCAGATGCTCTGGTCCGGGAAGCGTCGACAACTGCTGCTGCAGTGCCAGCAAGGGGGACAACCAGCGTGATTCGGCACTGTCGTCGGCGCCGGACAGTACCCACTCCAGCTCGCGGCCGAGCGGCATCGACAGTGGCAACTGGCCTCCCTGCCAGCGCGGCACCACACCATCACCGCGCCCTCGTGCCAGCCGCACGAAGGCGGTCATGTCGCGCAGCTGCACCAGTTCCAGCAGGCGTCCGGCGAACTGGAAACGGTCGCCGCGACGCAGGCGGCTGGCGAATTGTTCCTCCACGGCACCCAGGCCACCACCGCGCAGGAACTGCACGCGCACGCTGCCATCGCTGCTGATGGTGCCGATCGACAGCCGATGGCGCAGTACCTGGCGGCGATCGTGCATGCGGTAGTAGCCGTCGGCATCACGCACGACCTTGTGGAAATCGGGGTACTGGGCCAGGGCCTGGCCACCCTGCACGATGAACGTCAGCACGGCCTGCCACTGGTCTTCGCCGAGAGATGCGAAGGCATGGGTACGCCGTACCTGCGCCAGCAGCGCATCGCTGTCGAAGCCACCGGCCAGCGCGCGGCTGACCGCATGCTGGGCCAGCACATCCAGCGACAGCGTCGGCGGCCTGCGCGCTTCGACCACGCCTTGGGCCAATGCACGGCGCACCGCGGCGTATTCGGCCAGCTCCAGTGCATGGCTGGGCACGCACAGGATGGAACCGCTGGCACCCGGGCGGTGACGCGCACGTCCCGCGCGTTGGCGCAGGCGGGCCACGCCCTTCGGGCTGCCCAGCTGCAGTACCTGCTCAACCTCGGGGAAGTCCACGCCGAGGTCGAGGCTGGAGGTGGCAACCACGCAGCGCAGCGCGCCCGCGCGCAGGCCATCCTCGACCTGCTGGCGCAGCGCTGGATCCAGCGAGCCGTGGTGCAGCGCAAGCGTGTCCGGGGCTTCCGGCCAGACCGCGGCCAGCGCCTGATGCCACAGTTCTGCCTGCGCACGGGTGTTGGTGAACAACAGGCTGCTGCGTGCCCGCATCAACGCGTCCAGCACCCGCGGCAGCTGCGCCAGGCCCAGATGCCCGGCCCACGGAAAACGTTCGCCGGGTTCCGGCAGCAGGCTGCGCACGCTGATCGCGCGCGGGCGCACGCCCTGCACGATCGGCGCGTCGGGCTGTCCGGGCAGCAGCACGTCGCGCGCCTCATCCAGGTTGCCCAGCGTGGCCGAAAGCCCCCACAGCTGCACTGCAGGCGCAGCTTCGCGCAACACCGCCAGGTTCAACTGCAGCAGCACACCGCGCTTGTTGCCCAGCAGCTCATGCCATTCGTCCACCACCACGCAGCGCAGCTGGCGCATGCGCGGCAACGTATCCGGATAGCTCAGCAGCAGCGCCAGTGATTCGGGCGTGGTTACCAGTACGTCGATGCGGCCTTCGCGGGCCTGGCGCCGCTCGCGGTTGCTGGCGTCACCGCTGCGCAGGCCGACACGCCATCCCAGTCCCAAGCCGTCGACGACGGCCTGGAGCGCGCGTGCGGTATCACTGGCCAACGCGCGCAAGGGCGTTACCCACAGCACCTGCAATGGGCGCACCGCACTGGCGCGGCGGGGCGAGGGCGGTGGATCGATCAGCGCCTGCAGCAACGGCCCGCCGAACATCGCCAGCGTCTTGCCGCTGCCCGTGGGCGTATGCAGCAACCCGGATTCGCCGGCCAGGTAGTGGCGCCACATCGCGCGCTGGAAAGGCAGTGAGCGCCAGCCGCGTGCCGCGAACCAGTCTTCCAGCCGGCGCAGTGCCTGGCTGCGGGTCATCGCGCCAGCGCCTGCAGGCTGGCCAGCTGATCGGCCTCGCTGGCAGGCTTGTCGTGGCGCCAGCGCAGGATGCGCGGAAAGCGCACGGCGATCCCCGATTTGTGCCGGCTGCTGCGGTTGACCGCTTCGAAACCCAGCTCGAACACCTGTTCGGCGCGTACGCTGCGCACCGGCCCGAAACGTTCGCGGGTGTTGGCGCGGATCCAGCGATCAAGCGCGAGGATCTCCTTGTCGTCCAAGCCCGAATACGCCTTGGCCACCGGCACCAGCGTGTCGCCGTCCCAGACGCCGAAGGTGTAGTCGGTGTACAGCGTGCTGCGCCGCCCATGGCCAGCCTGTGCGTACAGGAGCACCGCATCGATGGTGAGCGGATCGACCTTCCATTTCCACCAGTCACCGCGGCGTCGCCCAGCCAGGTAGGGCGAGCCGCGTCGTTTCAGCATCAGCCCTTCCACGCCACGTTCGCGTGCCACATCGCGCATCGCCGCCGCCTGCGCCCAGTCGACGGCGGCAACGTCGGGCGACAGCTGGATCCGCACATCGTCCAATGCGCCGATGACCGCGGCAAGCCGCGTACGCCGTTCCTGCAACGGCAGCTCACGCAGATCCGCGCCATCGTGCTCCAGCAGGTCATAGGCGAGCACGCGTACCGGCGTGTTGCGCAGAGTCGCTGCTCCTGGCTTGCGACGCTGGATGCGGGTCTGCAGGGCGGTGAATGCGCGCGGCAGGTTGGCGGTCTCGTCCCAGGCCAGCAGCTCTCCGTCCAGCACGCAGCCTTCCGGCAACGCCATCGCGGCGTGCTCGATCTCGGGGAAGCGGCCATCCAGTCGTTCCTCGCCACGGGACCACAGCGCGACTTCGCCACGCCGGCGCAGCAGCTGCAGGCGTATGCCATCCCATTTCCATTCCAGCAGCCAGTCGTCGATCGCGCCGAGGCGTTCGGCAGGATCGCCTTCCAGAGGGGAGGCGAGGAAGAAGGGGTAGGGCTGCTGGCGGTCGGACGGCAGCTCGTCCGGTGACAGCAGTTGAGCCAGCAGCCCGGGCGAGGGGATCCACTCGCCGAGCATGCGCTGGGCGATGCGTGCGATGTCCAGGCCGGACCATTCCGCCAGTGCCTGCTGTACCAGTCGCTGCGAAACGCCAACGCGCAGGGCGCCGGTCAGCAGCTTGTTGAACACCAGGCGTTCGCTGCTGCACAGCTGCCGCCACCCGGCGACGACCGCAGCGCGGCGTACTGCCTCGGGTTGGTTGGCCATGGCCAGCAGATGCTGTTCGATCCAATCAGCCAACGGGCGGTCGGCGGCTGGCTGCGATGGATCATCCAGCAGCAGGGTCAGCGTTTCGGCCAGGTCACCCACCTGCGCATAGCTGTCTTCCACCAACCAGGGGGGCAAGCCGGATTCTTCGGCAATCCAGCCGCGCAGTTCGCCGCTGGCGGCGATCTTCCGGCGTGCGCCGCCCACCTTGCCACCGCTGAGCAGGTACATCGCCCATGCCGCATCGTGCGCGCGCGCCTGGCGGAAGTAGTCGACCAGGGCTGCACGCTTGTCCAGCGTAGCCGTGCTGCGGTCCAGGCGCTGGTAGAGCGCAGCGAAGGCCTTCATTCCTCGCTCCCGAAATCGGTGCGGAAGGCTTCGGCAGCCACGCCGCGTTCGCGCAGGAACGGAATCAACGCATCGGTATTGCCATGGGTAGCGATCACCCGCTGCGCGCCTGTCTGTTCGATGGTCTGCAGCAGTGCTGGCCAATCGGCGTGATCGGAAATGACGAAACCGCGATCGACATTGCGGCGCCGCCGATTGCCGCGCAGCTGCATCCAGCCGGATGCGAAGCCCAGCTGGTGGCGGCCGAAGCGGCGCATCCAGGGCGTGCCCGCAGCCGACGGCGGCGCGAGGATCAGCTGGCCGGCGGCATCAGGCTGGCGGCCCTGCTCGGCCACGGTGAGCGTCTCCAGCATCGGCACCCCGGCCTGCCGGTACACCGCCACGCCATTGGCGATGGCGCCGTGCAGCCAGGCTGGTCGATCGTCCAGCGGCAGCAGCTCGGCCAGCACCCGCTGTGCCTTGCCCAATGCGTAGCACAGCAGGATCGCGGCTTCGCCACGTTGTTCGCATTCGCGGCGCCACGCCAGGATCTCTGCAGCCACCGCCGGCGTGTCCGGCCAGCGGTAGATCGGCAGTGCGAACGTAGCTTCAGTGATGAAGGTATCGCAGGGCACCACTTCGAACGGTGTGCAGGTCGGATCAGGCTGTCGCTTGTAGTCGCCGGAGGCTACCCATACCTGCTGCCCGTCGTCGATGCGTACCTGTGACGAACCGAGTACGTGGCCGGCCGGATGCAGCGATACCTGCACCTGCCCCAGGCGGAACGGCACACCCTCGGCATGCGCCAGCACCGGCACGTCACCCAGGCGCCAGCGCAGGATCGGCAGGCTGCCTTCGCTGCAGTGGTACTCCCCCATGCCCGGGCGGGCATGGTCGCCATGGCCATGGGTGATGACCGCGCGCGCTACCGGTCGCCACGGGTCGATATGGAAATCGCCGGCGGCGCAGTACAGCCCCTCCGGGCGCAGCACCACCAGATCGTCGTTGCCTGCCATGCGGTCACTGTGGCCTGCGTCTCGTGCAGAGGGTGAGAACCGGCCTGAACACGGGCTTGGCAGGCGATGCGGCACAATCGGGCCGCAGACCTCTTGCCGCCAGGATGGACCGGATGAGTGGACCCAGCTTCAGCAGCAACGCACCGTATGAAACCCATGTGGTGTTGAACCAGCCGCCGCCGTTCGC
The DNA here is from genome assembly GCF_047500745.2 of Stenotrophomonas sp. FR024. Lineage (NCBI taxonomy): Bacteria > Pseudomonadati > Pseudomonadota > Gammaproteobacteria > Lysobacterales > Lysobacteraceae > Stenotrophomonas > Stenotrophomonas sp. FR024. The sequence goes on along the minus strand of NZ_JAXAXM020000017.1, from coordinate 68,646 downwards.
AGGGCGACAGTTGTGGACCGACGACGTGGCGCTGATGGAGGCCGTACAGCGCGAAGGCGCCGCCAGCTTCGCGCCGCGACTGGGTGTCTATGGTGCACTCGCCGGTGATGAACTGTACCGGCTGGGCTTCGATGCCAACCGTGATCGTCCGCGGTTGCGCACGCATGATGCACAGGGCCATCGCATCGACACCGTGGAGTTCCATCCGGCCTATCACCAGTTGATGGACACGGCAAAATCGCACGGTGTCGCTGGATTGTCCTGGCATGAGCCGCAGCCCGGCGCGCACGTGGCACGTGCGGTGTTGAGCTACCTGCATCACCAGGCCGAGGCGGGCACCAGCTGCCCGTTGACCATGACCCATGCGGCAGTGGCGGTACTGCATTCGCAGCCGCATCTGGCCGAGTGGGCGCGCAAGGCCGCTGCGCCGGTCTATGACCCGCGCGACGTGCCGGTGGCGGACAAGGCCGGCATCACCCTGGGCATGGGCATGACCGAGAAGCAGGGCGGCTCGGATGTCCGTGCCAACAGTACGCGCGCCGAACCGATCGATGGCGAGCGTTACCGTCTGGTCGGCCACAAGTGGTTCTTTTCCGCACCGATGTGCGATGGCTTCCTGGTGCTGGCGCAGGCGCCGGGAGGCCTGACCTGCCTGCTGATGCCGCGCCGGCTGGCCGATGGTGACCGCAATGCGTTCCGGTTGATGCGGCTGAAGGACAAGCTCGGCGATTGGGCCAACGCTTCCAGTGAGGTCGAGTTCTGCGGCGCACAGGCATGGCGCGTGGGCGAAGAGGGGCGCGGCGTGGCCACCATCATCGGCATGGTGATGATGACCCGCCTGGACTGCATGCTGGGTGCAGCGGCGGAGATGCGCATGGCGCTGGCGCAGGCGCTGCACCACGCACGTCATCGACGTACCTTCGGCAAGCTGCTGGTCGAGCACCCGCTGATGACCAACGTGCTGGCTGATCTGGCGCTGGAGTCGGAAGCGGCCACGGTGTTGGCGATGCGGATCGCGCGCGCGGTGGATCGCGCCGGTGTGGATGCCAATGAAGCCGCGATGGCGCGGTTGGGGACGGCGCTGGGCAAGTACTGGCTGTGCAAGCGCGCGCCGGCCTTCGTCAATGAAGCGCAGGAATGCCTGGGCGGTGCGGGCTACGTGGAGGAGTCGATGCTGCCGCGCCTGTACCGGCAGGCACCGTTGAATTCGATCTGGGAGGGCAGCGGCAACATCCAGTGCCTGGATGTGCTGCGTGCGCTGGCGCGCGAACCGGAGGCGATGGCGGCGCTGCGCGGTGAGCTGGCATCGGTGGCTGACCGTGATGGGCGCTATGCAGCGGCATTGCAGCGTTGGGCAGCGGCACCGCCACCGGAGGAAGCGCAGGCGCGGCTGTTCTGCGAGCGCACTGCGCTGCTGCTGCAGGCGGCGCTGTTGCTGCGTGCGCGCAGCCCGATGGCGGAGGCGTTCGTGCGTAGCAGGCTGGAAGGGGAGCACGGGCTGGCGTTCGGGACGCTGCCGGCGGGGGTGGAGCTGACGGCGATGCTGGCGCGCGCGCTGCCGTAGGAGGCGGCCAACGGCGGAGCCCCTCGTGGTGGGCGCTGATACTGATGGGTGGGCCGCGCGGGTAGGTCGCGCAGGGGGCGCTGCAAGTACGTCCATGTAAGCTCGGGCGCGCCATCCATGGCGCTTACGCCCCTGCGCAACCTACCCGCGCGTCCGTGGACACTTTCCGTACGCGTCCAGCACGGAATCAACAGAAAGAGCAGAGAGCGAAAAGCAGAAAAGCCGCGGCAGTGCCGCGGCTTTTCCTGTAGCGCCGAGGCCATGCTCGGCTGCCGGTAGGGCTTAGTGCTTGGCTTCTTCCTTGGCGGCGTTGGCCTTGGCGTCATTGGCGACATCGCGGGCCTTGTCGGCGACCTTCTGTGCGGCGTTCGCGGTGGCGTCGCTGGCATGTGCGGCGGCATCGGTTGCGGCGTCCTTGGCCTTGTCGGCGGCGTTGGCGGTGGCGTCTGCAGCCTTGTCCAGCGCCTGCTGGGTATCGGCGGCGGCCTGCTCGGACGCGGCAGCGGTCTTGTCGGCGGCGTCGCGGGTGGCTTCGGCGGCCTTGTCCACGGCGTCACGGGCGGCAGCGCCTGCGCTGTCGGCAGCCTGCTGTGCGTCCTGCTTGGCCTGTTCGGCTTCGGGGCCCTTGCAGGCGGCCAGGGCCAGCAGCAGGGAGGCGGCCAGCAGGGTGGTGGTGATCGGACGAATCTTCATGGCGGTCTCCGGTACTGCAATGGATGGGGACGCCAGCCTATTCATGCCGTTGTGAAGACGGGGTCGCGATGCAGCGGCTCAGTCGCGCGCATTCGAAAAAAGAAAAAGCCGCTGGCGAACCAGCGGCTTTTCCAGAACAGCGTGAAGAAAGAAGTTATTACTTCTTGGCTTCTTCAGCAGCGTCCTTGGCCTTCTCAGCGGTGCCTTCAGCAGCCTTGGCAGCGTCAGCAGCGGCGCCGGCAGCGGCGTCGGTGGCAGCAGCGCCAGCCTGGGCAGCAGCGTCAACCGAAGCGTCAGCAGCGGTGGCGGCGGTGTCAGCGGCCTGCTGGGCAGCGTCGGCGGTCTGGGCGCCAGCAGCGGCGGCCTGGTCGGCAGCAGCCTGGGCTTCGGTGGCGGCTTCGTTGGCCGAAGCAGCGGCGTCCTGGGCAGCTTCCTGCTTCGAGCAGGCGGCCAGGGCCAGAGCCAGGGACATCGCGACCAGCAGCTTGTTGATGCTCATTGTGTGAATCCTCGTCGTTAGAATTAGGCAACGCGCATGCTGCGCGCCGACAACATGATGACAAGCCAAGATTGGGTGTCAAGCGATCCCGCATTCATTTTTGCGAAATCATCGTTAAATCTTTTTAAATCAATTCGATGGCGATTGCGGTTGCTTCGCCACCGCCGATGCACAGGGTGGCAATGCCGCGCTTGCCACCGCGCGTGCGCAGGGCGTTGACCAAGGTCACCACCAGGCGTGCACCGGAGGCACCGATCGGATGGCCCAGCGCGCAGGCGCCGCCATTCACGTTGAGCTTGTCGTGCGGAATGCCCAGTTCGCGCATCGGCGCCATCGCCACCACGGCGAAGGCTTCATTGATCTCGAACAGATCGACCTGGTCCAGCGACCAGCCGGTCTTGTCCAGCAGTTTGTGCAGCGCGCCGATCGGGGCGGTGGTGAACCACTCCGGTTCCTGCGAATGGGTCGCGTGGCCGACGATGCGGGCCAGCGGGGTGATGCCGCGAGCGGCTGCATCTTCCTCGGTCAGCAGGACCACTGCAGCAGCGCCGTCGGAGATGCTGGAGGAACTGGCGGCGGTGACGCTGCCGTCCTTCTTGAAGGCCGGGCGCAGGGTCGGGATCTTGGCGATGTCCGAGCGGCCCGGCTGCTCGTCGGTGGTGACCTCGACCTCGCCCTTGCGGGTGGCGACCTTCACCGCGACGATTTCATCGGCGAACGCACCGTTGGCCTGCGCCGCCTGCGCGCGCTTGACCGATTCGATGGCGTAGGCGTCCTGCTCTTCGCGGCTGAACTGGTATTTGTCCACGGCGCATTCGGCGAATTCACCCATCGCCTTGCCGTCATAAGCGTTGACCAGGCCATCGTGGGCCATGTGATCGACCGCCTGGAAGTTGCCGAAGCGGTTGCCGGTGCGCGAGTTCGGCAGCATGTGCGGCGCGTTGGACATCGATTCCATGCCGCCGGCGACAACGATGCTGGCCGAACCGGCCTTGATCAGGTCATGACCGAGCATGATGGTCTTCATGCCCGAGCCGCACACCTTGTTCAGCGTGGTGGCACCGGTCGACAGCGGGATGCCGGCAGCGATCGCCGCCTGGCGGGCGGGCGCCTGGCCGAGGTTGGCCGGCAGCACGCAGCCCATGAGGACTTCGGAAACGTCGCTGGCCGGGATGCCCGACTGTTCCAGGGCGGCTGCGATGGCGGCCGCGCCGAGGGTCGGGGTCGGCACGCCGTTGAACTGGCCGAGGAAGGAGCCGATGGCGGTGCGCTTGGCGGCGGCGATGACGATGTTGGACATGGCAATCTCGTTGATGCGTAAGCAATGTTCGGAAAGGAGACCGGGGGCCGTTGGATGTGCCCCGGTTTCCCGGCAGACTGCGTGGGGGTCGACCCAAGTATAGAGGGTCGGGGAGGGCCGCCGCTGGGCGCGGCCGCACGCCTGCCGGGATGAAGGCAGGACAACGTTCATGGGAAGGAATCGATGGAACGCACGATGATGGTGAGGTCTGCCCTGGGAACCGCGCTGGTGGTAGCGCTGACGGCCTGTGGTGGAGGTGGCGGGGGCGGCAACGTGCGCATTGATACCCCGCCACCACCGCCGCCACCGACTACCCCGCCACCGACGACGCCGCCCCCGGTCAAACCGCAGGAGCCGGCCTTCGACGCGCATCTGTCAGTCACCAATGCGCGCGCCGCACAGGCTGCCGGCCTGACCGGCCAGAACGTGCGCATCGGCATCGTCGACTCCGGCGTGCAGCGCAATGCGGTGGCGTTGAATGGCCGGGTGCTGGCCAACCTCAACTACATCGATCCGGCCAGGAACAATCTGGGTGTCGATGATGTGGTCGGCCACGGCACCGCCGTGGCCAGCCTCGCCGCCGGCGCGGCAACGGGCTCCTGGCCGGGTGGCATCGCGCCAAAGGCGCAGATCGTGTCGGCACGGATCATTGCCGACAAGCCGCCCGTCGATGACGGCAGCGGCAAGGGCAATTCCTTCAGCGGCCCGCTGGGCGTGGCGCAGGTCCACCAGGACCTGATCAGCTACAACGTGAAGGTGATGAACAATTCGTGGGGCGGCCTTTACTGGACCGACCTGCCGACCACCGCGCAGGTGGCCGCCGAATATCGCCCCTTCGTGATCAACCATGGCGGGCTGGTGGTGTTCGCCGCGGGCAATGATGGCCGCAGCGAGCCGAGCAGCCTGGCCGCACTGCCCAGCCAGCAGGGCGTGGCCGGCACGCTGCCGGCTGCCGACCTGGAGCGCGGCTGGCTGGTGGCCACCGCCGTGGATCCGTATGCGCCCGGTACGCTGGCCAGCTATGCCAATGCCTGTGGCCAGGCGGCCCGCTACTGCCTGGCGGCGCCCGGCAGCGCGGTCTACCCCGATGCCAACGGTGGCAGCTACTACTGGAACTACGGCACGTCATTCGCGGCGCCCTTGATTTCCGGTGCGGCGGCGCTGGTCTGGGAGCGCTTCCCGTACTTCAGCAACGATCTGGTGCGGCAGACCCTGCTGGGTACCGCCAGGGACATCGGTGCGCCGGGCGTGGATCCGGTGTTCGGCTACGGCCTGCTCGACATCGGTCGTGCGATCAACGGTCCGGGTCGTTTCGACTGGGGTGATGTGGTCGCCAACGTGGATCTGGCCTCGACCGGCTCGGCGTGGCGCAACGATATCGTCGGCAGCGGCGGGCTGGTCAAGCAGGGCGGGGGCACCCTGGTGCTGGCCGGCAACAACAGCTACACCGGAGCAACCCGCATCGAACGCGGCATCCTGTCGCTGCAGAACGGTGGCGTGATCCGTTCCAACGTGACCATCCTCGGCCAGTCCGATCCGGATTCGACCGGCCTGCAGTTCAATGGCGGCACGCCCCGCGTGATCGGCAATGTGGTCAACGGCAGCAGCGTATTCCTCACCACCGGCAACACCACCGGCACCATCGAGGGCAACTACACCCAGCAGGCCGGCGCACAGTTGATGATCGCACTGGGCGCCAATGCGCTGCAGGTCACCGGCAATGCCGCGATCGACGGTGGCGTGCGCGTGCATGGCTTCGTTTCCGGCTACGTGCCACAGAACGGCAGCCGGCAGGACCTGATCCATGCGGCAGGCGGACTCAGCGGCACCTTCAGTACGCCGGCTACCTCCAGTGGCCTGCAGGGGCTGTCATTGCTGCAGAGCAGTTATGGCTATGACAGCAACAACGCGTGGTTGAACCTGACCCAGGTCAGCGTCACCGCAGCGGCCAGCGGGCTGGGGGCGTCCGCCCAGGCGGCAGCACAGCGCCTGGAAGGTGCATTCGCAGCGCTGGACAAAAACACAGGCCTGCAGGGATCGGCCTTTGGTGCAGCGGCCGGTGCCCTGCAGTGGACCGGCGGTGGCCCGCAGGGCCTGGCCGCCAGCCTGCAGAGCCTGTCCGGTCAAGCGCATGCGCGAGCCGAAGCAGCGACCTTCGACAGCATCGACATGTCGCGGCGTGCGATCGCCGAGCGCTTTGATCGTGTACAGGCCGCACCGCGCCTGCGCGGGAGCTGGCAGAGCGCGCTGGGTGAGGCGGGGCAGGGCAGCTTCGCCGGCAACGCTGCCGACAGCCGGGGCTGGATGGCCGGCCAGGATCTGCCACTGGGCAGCAACGGCCTGATGGGCGTGGCGTTTGGCGAGACCCGCAGCACTGGTGGCAGCAGTTTCGGCGGTGATCGTGGGCGTGATCGCCAGGCGCAGGCACAGTTGTATGCCGGCTGGAATCTGGGACGTGGCTACGCGCTGGCCCAGGTGGGGAGCGGACAGTTCACCCGCGCGCTGGATCGTCAGCTGCTGCTCGGTGCGGGTGCCTATGGCGTCTCCGCGCGGTACGGCGGCCGTTTCAGCAGTGCCAGCGTGGAGGGCGGGTACCGGCTGGGGCGTGCGGGCGCATCGATGACGCCCTACGTCGGTGCCAGCACCACGCGTGTGGAGACCGACGCCTTCAATGAACTCGGCGGCTTTGGTTTCGGCCTGCGGGGCGATGCCAACCGCGTGCAGCGCAGCCAGATGCTGGCCGGTATCCGCGGCGAGCGCGGCTGGGGGCGTTGGACGCTGCGTGGGCATGCCGAATGGCAGCAACGGCTTGATGGTGCGGATGCGGACTGGCAGGCCAGCTTCGTCGGCGTCGATGCCTGGGCGCCGTTGGCGGGCTGGAACGCGCCGCGCGGCAGTGCGCTGATCGGCGTGGCGCTGGAATCGTGGTGGGGCCGCAATGGGCGCCTGAGCCTGGGCTTCGACCAGCGCGTTGGTGGCGAAGGTGCGCGGCAGGCCGCCTTGCGCTACAGCACCGGCTTCTGAAGGACGGCTCGCGCCGGGTCATGCCCGGCGCGACATCGGCAGGTTCAACCGCCGCGCAGGTTGCCCAGGCGCGGGGTGCTGCGGCCCAGCGGCATCTTCAGCTTGCCGATCGACAGGATGCGGCTTTCGGCGATGCGGTCGGCGGCACGCTGCGGCGCGATGTTCTCGCGCTGCGACAGTTCGAAGATGCGGGTGAGGTTGTGGTAGATGCTGCGGATCAGGCGCATTGCGCGTTCGCGGTTGTAACCGTCGATCTCCAGCGACACGTTCATCACGCCACCGGCGTTGACTGCATAGTCCGGCGCATACAGGATGCCGCGCGCATGCAGCTCGTCGCCGATTTCCAGGCTCGACAGCTGGTTGTTGGCGGTGCCGCAGATGATCTTCGCCTTGATCCGCGGCAGCGTGTCGGCGTTGATCGCACCTTCCAGCGCGCACGGTGCGAACACGTCGGCGTTCACCTCGTGGATCTCATCCGGCTTGACTGCTTCGGCGCCGAAATCGCTGACCGCGCGATCAACCAGCGCGCTGTCCAGGTCGGTGACGTACAGCTTGGCACCGCGGTCGCGCAGCAGTTTCACCAGTTCCATGCCGATGTGGCCCAGGCCCTGCACGGCGATGCTGGTCTTGCCCACTTCCTCATGGCCGAACTTGAAGCGCATCGACGCCATCAGTGCCTGCAGCGCACCGTAGGCGGTGAACGGGGCGGGATCGCCGGAGCCACCATGGACCTGGTGCACGCCGGTCACGAACTGGCTTTCCAGGTAGATGTTCTCCATGTCGTTGACGTCGGTTCCGACGTCCTCGGCGGTGATGTAGCGCCCGCCCAGCGAATCGACATAGCGGCCGAAGGCACGGAACAGCACCTCGGTCTTGTCCACTTTGGGGTCGCCGATGATCACCGCCTTGCCGCCACCCACGTTGAGGCCGGCCAGTGCATTCTTGTAGGTCATCGTCCGGCTCAGCCGCAGCGCATCGGCCAGCGCCTCGTCGGTGCTGGCGTAGGGGCGCATGCGCACGCCGCCCAGGGCCGGGCCGAGGGTGGTGTTGTGGATGGCGATGATCGCCTTCAGGCCGGCGTCGTGGTTGTGGCAGAACACCACCTGTTCGTGGCCGGTGGTGGCGAGGGTTTCGAATAGCATGGCGTCTCCGATGGCGCGATCAGCGGCGAACTGCAGCGAACGGCCAGTGAACGGTAGGGTCCCAAAACAAAAAAAGCGACGTCGTCGGTGCAGGGGGACGGGTCGCGCGGCGCCATTCTAGTCCATTCCCCCGGCCGGTGCCGTCGACATCGGTGGCCTTCCGGTTAAAGAAGATGAAAGTTCGGCCGATGCTGCGACGACGGCGGGTGGCCGGATTCGCGTGAAGAGGCAGGGTGGTCAGTGACGGCAAGGGCACCACAACGACAGGGCGGGCGGCGATGACGCCGGCCTGGTGGCGATCACTGCGTGGCTGGCTGGCGCGCTCGACCGGGACGGCACCGTCCCGGTTGGCGGCGGCGTCGCGGCAGGCGGTGGCGGCGGCTGCGGCCAGCCTGCAGGGCGAGGCTCTGCCCTCGGCCGAGATCGCTGCACATCTGCAGCGTGGCCTGCATGCACTGGCCCTGTACCCGCGCCTGGCCGGTGAATCCACGGCGGTGCAGGCCGCGGGGTTGGGCGAGGCGGTGGCGCGCGCGCTGCAGGACCGGGACTGGGCGGCCCGTCAGCTGCCGCGCCGCCCGCAACTGCTGCCGCAGCTGATCCAAACGGTCAACGACGATGCTGCGTCGGCGCGAGTGATGGCGGCGATCATCGGCCAGGACCCGGTGCTGACCGGCAACCTGCTGCGCATCGCCAACAGCCCGGCCTACAAGGTGCACGAGCGCCCGGTGGAAAGCCTGCAGCGGGCGGTGACGCTGGTCGGTACCGAAGGCGTGCGACAGATCATCAGCGCAGTTCTGGTGCAGCCGGTGATGCAGGTGCAGTGCGAGGTGTTTCCGCAGTTCAGCACGATCATCTGGGAGCACGCACTGCTGGCCTCGCGCGCAGCCGCTGACCACGCGCGCACGGTCACTTTCGGCGATGCCTTCGCCGCCCAGTGGCTGGGCCTGGTACAGGGGCTGGGGGCCGCGCTGGTGATGCGCCAGCTGCTGCAGGAAGCGCAGGCACGAGATGAAACGGTGGAGCCGGCGCTGGCGCTGCAGCTGCTCCAGCAGTGGTCACTGCCGTTGGCGCAACGCGTGGCCGCGGCCTGGGAGCTGCCCGAGCCGGTGCACCAGGCGCTGGCGCCCGAGGCGGATGGCCCGCTGGCCGACAGCCTGCGCCTGGCCAGCGCGGCCGCAGCGGCCAGCCTGCTGTGCCGGCACGGACATGCCAGCCAGAGTCGCATGCTGGCCCTGCTTGAACAGTTGCCTTCGGCGCCGCCGCATGCGCTGCGCTGGATCTGGCGGCGCCTGCATGGGCGCAGCGTGGAAACACGGGATGACGCCGGACAGGAAGAGGCGGGTCCTGCGCCCTGAGCGCTACAGCTGCGATTCCACCGGCAGCCAGCTGATCACCCGCGCGGTCCAGCGCTTGCCCAGGCTGGCCCCGGGTTCGGCCTCCACCCAGTGCGGCGGTGGCTGCCGCTCCAGCCAGCGCAGGTCATCATCGCGCCCCAGCGCCAGCCACCAGCTGTGCTCCGGGCCGGCCAGGCGCAGGTACTCGTCGCGCAGCTGTGCACCGAGCACCGGGTCATCGAACAGCACGCCCATTTCGGTATTGAGGTAGGCCGAACGCGGGTCGAGGTTGAACGAACCGACGAAACCGCGGCGGTCATCGACCACGAATGCCTTGGTGTGCAGGCTGGCGCCGCTGCTGCCGAACAGGCTGGCATCCAGCTGGCCGTGTGCCTTCAGTTCGTACAGCTGCACGCCGGCCCTCAGCAGCGGCACCCGGTAGCCCATGTAGCCGCCGTGTACCGCTGCCACATCGTTGGCGGCCAGTGAGTTGGTCACCACCCCCACCTGCGCGCCGCGTGCGGCCAGCGCCGACAGCGCCTCGACCCCATCGTTGCCGGGCACGAAGTAGGGCGAGATCAACAGCGCACTGCGCCGCGTGCTGCGCAACTCGTCGCTGAGACGGCTGACCAGCCAGCCGCGGCGATCGTCATCGCGGTGCTTCATCGGCGGATCGGAAGCGATGTGCACGTTCGCGCTCCAGTGCAGCGGTTCCGGGCTGGGCCGCTGCAGCGCGCGCGACTCGGCCACGCGTTGCAGGTAGGGCTGTGCCTTGGCATGCATGGCATCCAGGTCCGACTGCCGTACCAGCTGCTGCAACTGTGCATCGGTATACGAGGCCAGCGCGGAAATCGGGATCGCCGTGCTGCTGTTCCAGTAGTCGTCGAAGATCTGGTTGGCCTGCTGCACGGCGGGGCCGGCCACCACCAGATCCAGGTCCTGGAAGTTCACATCGTCGCGCGCGCTGAAGTATTCCTCGCCGATGTTGCGGCCACCGACGATCGCGATGCGGCCGTCGGCGATCCAGCTCTTGTTGTGCATGCGGTGGTTGACGCTGAAAGCGCGTTGCACCAGTTCCAGCGTGCGCGCGATGCCGCTGCGGTTGCGGAACGGGTTGTACAGGCGGATCTCGATGTTCGGATGCGCATCGAGTGCCATCATCAACGCGTCCTTGTCCTTGGCGTTCATGTCGTCAAGCAGGATGCGCACGCGCACGCCGCGCTCGGCGGCGTCGTACAGCGCCTTGGCCATCAGATGGCCGATCAGGTCGTCGTGCCAGATGTAGTACTGCAGGTCCAGGCTGCGGCCTGCATGAGCGGTGATCATCGCGCGTGCGGCGAAGGCATCCATGCCATCACTGAGGAACGCCACGCCGGACTGCCCGGGGCGTGCGTCCTGCAGCGGCACGATCTGCTGGTCGATGCGGGTCTGCGCCGGCTGCAGTGGCAGCACATGCGAGGGTGCGCCCTGTGCCCGCGGGGTGAGGTGGTCGGCCAGCAGCAGCCCGGACAGGACCAGCAGCAACAGCGCGGCGAGGATGATCGCAGCGACGCGCAGCAGACGTCGCCACAAAGGCTTGGGCAGGCTCATGCCCCGATGGTAGAGCCACGCCGTGCGTGGATGAAAGCCAACAGACCTATCGCCGTAGATCCACGCCATGCGTGGATGGCAGGGACTTCGCGGTCAGAAGCGCTCGTCGCTGCCCAGGTAACGCCACTGCCCCGCAGGCAGCGGTCCCAGTGCCACGCGGCCAATCCGCAGCCGACGCACGGCCGCGACCTGCAGGCCGGCAGCGGTGACCGCCACGCGCAGGCCCTTGGCCGTCAGGCCCTTGCCGGCGAAGCGCAGGCGCTGCTCGCTCTGCCAGCTGACCTTGGCGCCGCCCGATTCCTGCTGCAGCCGCGCCATCAGCCACGGGCCGCGCTCGGGACCGCCTTCGGCCACTTCGATCAGGTATTCCTGTTCGGTGCGGCCCAGATTGCGCTGCAGATGGGCCAGCGTGGCCGGGTCCTGGCTGACCACCACCAGGCCGCTGTCGCTGGCCGGAAGCGAGGCGGCCAGCTGCAGGCCGTGGAAGTGACGCTGAAGCGGACGGATGTCGCTGGCATCAAGTTCGCTGCGGCTGTCACTGCTGACCAGCGCACACAGGGTTTCAGCGGCAACGCCTGCCGGCTTGTGCAGCAGCATGCTGACCCGCTCGGCCTTTTCATCGCTGGCCTGCTCGGCCACGACGATCACCGCGCTGTCATCGACCGGGCGCTGCGGCTGCTCGACCACCTCGCCATTGACGCTGACCCAGCCGCCTTCGATGTAGCGCCGCGCTTCACCGCGCGGGATGCCGAGCAGGGCGGACAGGCGTTTGTCGAGACGGATCGGTTCCATGGCGGAAAGGTCAGGCAGGGGGCGCGCAGTGTAGCCGCTGCGGCCGGTCAGCGCTGGCCGCGGTTGGCCAGCTCAGTCAGGTACAGGCGGGTATCGAACTCCAGCTGCAGGTACTCCGGCTCCATGTGCTGGCACAGCTGGTAGAAGGCCTTGTTGTGATCGGCTTCCTTCAGGTGGGCCAGTTCATGCACCACGATCATGCGCAGGAACGCCGCTGGTGCCTGGCGGAACACGGTGGCGATGCGGATCTCGCGGCTGGCCTTGAGGCGGCCGCCGTGCACGCGGGAGATGGCGGTATGGGTGCCCAGCGCATGCTTGATCACTTCCAGCGTGTTGTCGTAGCAGACCTTGTTGAGCGGCACCGACTTGCGCAGGTAGCGGTCCTTCAGCTCCTGCGTGTAGTCGTACAGCTGGCGGTCGCTGCGCACCTCGTGCGGATCGGGATAGCGCTGCTGCAGCCAGGGGCCGAGCTTGCCCTGCGCCAGTAGTTCACTGACCTGGGCGATCAGGGGTTCGGGATAGCCGGTGAGGTACTTCAGGACTGCCATGCAGGGGCGGCGGGGCGTCGGTAGAATGGGGCATCCAAGATTACACGCGGTACGCATCGACCATGGCAAAGCCCAACGCGCTGCAGGAACAATTGCTCAAGGCCGGCCTGGCCAAGAAGTCGCAGGTCAGCGCTGCCGCAAGCGCGCAGGCCAAGGCCCGCCAGGGCAAGGCCGAATCGACCTCGGCCGAGGTCCAGCGCGAGGCTGAACGGGCCCGCGCCGAGAAGGTCGAGCGCGACCGTGCGCTGGCCGCCGAGCGCAACGCCCAGGCCAGGCAGGCTGAACAGAAAGCGCAGGCCAAGCAGATCATCACCGCCCATGCCGTGCCCCACAAGGGCGACGACGAGTACCGCTTCAGCGATGGCGCGGCGATCCGCACCCTGCTGATCGACCCCAAGCTGCGCAAGGCGCTGTCGGTGGGCGTGCTGGTCATCGTTGCCCACGGCGAGGGCTACGCCCTGCTGCCGCGCGCCGCTGCCGAAAAAGTGCGTGAACGCGCCCCGGAGGCGATCATCGTCGACCACGGCCAGCCGGGCTCGACCGCCGAGATCTCCACCGGCAATGCCGAGGACGACGCCTACTACGCGCAGTTCCAGGTGCCGGACGACCTGGTCTGGTAAGCCAAAAAGGGGACGGAGGGGATTAAGCCGCAAATGGCCTGCTCCGGCCCGTCTGCCTTCTGCTCAGCTTGCTGAAGGCCTGCCGGTCATGGCTCGGCGCTACCGTTTACTGCGCGGTGTATCGTCCCCATATCAGGCGACACACCTGCGGAGGATGGCCATGGCCACCGGTTGGGCGGGAGACGGCGCGGTCCAGGACCAGATCGACGCCACCGTCGACGATGCGATCGCCCGCGCGCGGCGCCAGCTGCGCGAGGGGCCTGGTCTGGAACATTGTGAGGAATGCGACGCGCCGATCCCGTTGGCGCGGCGCCAGGCCGTGCCCGGGGTACGGCTGTGCGTGGCGTGCCAGCAGGCGCATGACGACGAAGCGCAGGCGCATGCCGGCTACAACCGGCGTGGCAGCAAGGACAGCCAGTTGAGGTAAAGGTTGTTCGGCAGGGCTTGCAGCCCTGCACCTGCCGAAGCCTTCAAGCCAAGGCAACTTCAACGTCAAAAGCGGGCATTCCGCAGGTAGGCGGGACGGTGTGGGTAGGCAGGACACGCCGTAAACCCCCCTCCGGGGTCCGGCCTACCTGCGGAATGCCCGCTTTTGACGTTGAAGTTGCCTT
>NZ_JAXAXM020000017.1:0-54919 GCF_047500745.2 Stenotrophomonas sp. FR024 | reverse complement strand
AGCGGCTGGGCCGGGCCCCGGAGGGGGACTTGCAGCGTCCCCCTCAACCGGATCCACACCGCCAACCCACGAAATGCCGGCTGTTGCTGGTGCTGTTGCTCCCGCTCGTAGCAGGTGCAGGGCGCAGCCCTGCCGAAAACCACCCTCAACCGTCGCCCTGGATGCCGCCGGGGGCCTGCGCCGGGTCGCGCCAGCGGCGCACCGTGCGCTGGAAGAACAGGTTGTTCGGCAGCTGCAGCACCGTGCCCTCGTGGCCGTCGCCGGTTTCCTGCAGCGTGGTGTAGATCAGGTTCACGTCGATCACCCGGCCCTTCAGGCCCGGCTTCTCGCCGTTTTCCAGCACCTCGATGTAGTCGTGCAGGCGGAACGGGCGGGTGGTGAAGATCAGCAGCGTGCAGAAGATGTTGGACAGCACGCTCCACGCCGCGAAGAAGGCCACCGCGCCCACGGCTGCAAAGCCGGTGAACGCGGTCCACAGCACCGACGGCTTCGCGCCGAGCAGGCTGAGGATGTACAGCAGGGCACTGAAATAGACCACGAAACTGGTGATCCGGCGCGCGCCCATCACCATTTCCGGCGGCAGCGTGTAGTGCTCGGCGAAGCGGCGGATCAGGCGACGGGCGAGCACGCGCAGGAGCCATGCGACCAGCAGCACCAGTACGATCTGCAGCGCGACGCCGGCGTAGTTCAACCACGGGTGGGTCCAGGCGGGCAGGTGATCCTTCAGCGACAACATCATGGGGCGAAAACAGGCGGCGGGAACGGCCCCTGATGTTACCCGGCGCGTGCGGGGGATTCGACCGCCGGGTTCCAGGCCACGCACACCAGCTCCTGGCGGTGCTGCTGCAGGCAGGCGCGGCCATTGTCGGGACGCAGCTGCAGTGACAGGCCCAGCGCCTGCAGCAGGACACAGGCGGTGATCACCAGCAGGGCGGCGCAGGATGGGCTGGACATGGCAGGACTCCTGGACGGCAATTTCGCGAAGGACCTTTCATGGATGCAGCAGCCACCCAAAAGGTTGCATGCCATCGATCATCGATCGGCTCTAAACCTTTTCCCGGGTCGCCGCATCCAAGCGATATGCTCGACACCACCATGCCCGCGCCGCCTGCCGCCAATGACGCCGTCGATGAACCCGCCCTGGTGCGCGCGGCGGCCGCCGGTGATACCGCTGCCTATGAACTGCTGTACCGGCGCCACGCGCCCCGTGTGTTCGCTGTGCTGTGGCGGTTGTGTGGCGGCCAGCAGGCACGCGCCGAGGACGCGCTGCAGGAAGCGTTCCTGCAGGCGTGGAAGGCGCTGCCGGGCTTCCGTTTCGAGAGCAGCCTGTCGACCTGGCTGCACCGGCTGGGCGTCAACGCGGCACTGATGGAGCTGCGCGGACGAGCGGGCGGGCAGGATCACGACAGCCTCGACGAAGTGGACGGAGGGTTGCAGGAGCTGGCAGTGCACGATCGTTGCGCCGGCACCGAACGCGACCTCGAACGGGCACTGTCGACACTGCCGCCACGGGCACGTGCGGTACTGGTACTGCACGACATCGAAGGCTGGAAACACCAGGAAATCGCCGAACAGCTGCAGATGGCCGTCGGCAGTTCCAAGGCACAGTTGCATCGTGCGCGCGGCCTGTTGCGCGCACGGCTGGGAGACATGACATGAGTACACACGACCACGATTCCGACCACGATCTGCTGGCCCGGCTGCGCGCGCTGCCGACCGAACGCGGCGTACCCACCGATGGCTGGGCACGCCTGTCGGCGCAGCTGCCGCCGCGTGAACCGCAGGCGGCACCTGCGCCGGGCGACAATGTGGTGGCCCTGCCAGCGCGCTCGCGGCGTCGCTGGTGGCTGCCGGTCGGTGCGGCATTGGCGGCCAGCCTGGCGCTCTACGCGGTGGCACCGTGGCGGCATGCGCAGCCGGAGGTGCCGGTACCTTCAGCGCTGCAGCTGCAGGCGGCGGCGATGACCGAGCAGTACCAGCAGGCCGTCGCTTCGCTGCCCGATGGACGGGCGCCGGAATGGCAGCCGGCGCTGCACGAACTGGATGAAAGCGCAGCGCAGATCCGTGCCGCCTTGGCGCAGGACCCGCGTGCGCCGCACCTGCTTGGCCAGCTCAAGCGCACCTACGCGCTGCGGCTGGAATTGACCCGGCAGGCGGCCTATGCCGCCGAGTCCGGCTTGACGACCTGAGGAGACCCCCATGACCCGAACCCTGATTTCCTGCTGTGTCGCGCTGCTGCTGGCCCCTGCCGTGGCGCTGGCCGACACCCGCATCGACGAGCGCCACACCCTGGCCGCGGGCGGTCGCATCGAGCTGAGCAATGTGGCCGGCAAGGTGACCGTGCGTGGCTGGGACCGCAATGACGTGCAGCTCACCGGCACGCTCAGCGACGGCCTGCAGCTGCGTCAGGAGAAAAGTGCCAACCGTGTGCGCTGGGAGATCGAATACCCGCGCCGCAGCAGCAATGGTGGCGCGACGCTGGTACTGAACGTGCCGCGCTCGGTGGAGCTGCTGCTGAGCACGGTCAGCGCCAGCCAGGACATCAGTGGCATCGATGTGCGACGGCTGCAGGCCGACACGGTCAGCGGCAGCCTGAGCGCGGCTGGCCGCAGTGGCGACAGCAAGCTCAACACGGTCAGTGGCAGCGTCAGCGCACGCCTGCAGACGCCGAAGCTGGACGTGAACACGGTCAGTGGCCGGATCGAGGCCGGCGGCGGCGTGTCCGGTGATATCGGTGCGCAGACGGTGTCCGGCCGGGTCGAGGTGGACGCCGGGCGCGTGCAGCGGCTGGCGGTGGAGACCGTCTCGGGCAGCATCGATCTGGCAGCGGCCGGGTTGGCTCCCGGCGGCCGCATCAACGTCGAATCGGTCAGTGCCTCGGTTACGCTGAGCCTGCCGCGCACGGTGTCGGCACAGCTGTCGGTGAACAGCTTCAGTGGTTCGATCAACAGTGACGCCGGGCAGGTGGAGCGGCCGCGCTATGGGCCGGGCAGCCACCTCGATACGCGTCTGGGCGGCGGTGATGGTGACATCCGCATCCAGTCGCATTCGGGCAGTGTGCGGGTACGCCTGGACCGCTGAACGCGATCCGGCAGGCCGCGGCGGCAGCGCCGCCGCGGTCGATACTGGGTCAGCTGGCTTTCTTCAGTGCCCAGGTGGTGCCGAGGACTTCGATCTTGCCACCGGCCTTGCGGAACGCTGCCAGGTCCGAAGCGATCGAATCGCTGCTGACCACTGTGCTGGCGGCCGCGCCCTTGCGTTCGCTGCGGATGCTGTTGCTGGCCTTCGCGGGGGTCTTTGCCTTGCGGGGCATGGTTGCTCCTGTCAGGTGGAAGGGGAGGAAAGCGCCCAGGCATCGGCCTGGCGCAGGTAGTCCTGCCGCTCGCGGCGGCAGTCATCGCCGCCCATCGAAAACTGGCGGCAGATCGCCGGGCGCTGCGAATAGATCGTGCAGCGCAGGTGATAGGGATCGATCGCTGCGCACCAGCCTTCCTCGTTGCGCGCCATCACGGCACGGCCGTGGGTGTCGCGTGACAGGAACTGGCCGGGCACGTGGTCGCCGGGTTGCAGCAGCACGGGCAGCCGGCAACAGACCGCGTCACAACGGCGGCAGTCGATGGGTGCAGGTGCTGCGTCAGGTTGTAAGGCCACAGGGGCCTGGCGGGTGCCCAAAGCGGGTCTCGATGGCGGCTCAGGTGCTGCGCGGACCATGAACGAGCCAGGAAGGCATGGCCGCTAGGCCCGCGGGGCGGGCCAGGCTGCACTGTGGACACACACCGGCGTGGCCGGCGGAAGGTGCAGCGTGGTTCTAGCCGACCAAGAGTAACTTAGACCGCGTAACGTTTTGTTAATCCTGGCTGGCTGCCGCCAGCGCAAGGCCCTGGACCACGCCCAGCGAGGGCTCGCCGTGGACCATGCGGGCCCCCGGGAAGGCCTCGGCCACGGCCTGGCGCAGGTAGCCGGCACGGGACATGCCACCGGTCAGGAACACCGCGTCCGGGTCGCCGCCGATGTCGCTGCGGACCTGGGCCAGCAGCTCGCGGATCTGCTCCAGGTAGCCATGGGCGGCGGCGGCCAGTCCGTCGGCGCTGCTGTCGGCATGCAGGTCGCGGGCGATGTAGTCCAGCGTGCTGCGGTGTTCGCTGGCGGCGCTGAGGGCAATCTTGGCGCGTTCGACATCGCGGTACAGGCGGGCGGTGTTGCCGGTGTCCTGCAGGGCCTGCAGGCGCGCGCCCCACGGTTCGTCGACATGGTCGTATTTGTGCTGGCGGAAGTCGCGCTGGCGCGTCATGTCCTGCACGGTGGCGGCTTCCACGTAGTGGTGGGCGGGCACGCGGGTGATGCCGCGGCCGAACAGCGGCATGTAGCTGGACAGGCTCAGCGCCAGATCGATGTCGGTACCGCCACGGGCGATACCCCAGGCGCGGTGGATGCGCGGCGCAGCATCGCCACCAACCTCGGCGTGGGCGATATCGGTGGTACCGCCGCCGATGTCAACGATCACCGCCTGGTGCCGCTCGCGGCTTTCGGCGTGGTAATGCATGGCCGCCGCGGCCGGTTCCTCGAGGAAATCGATCTGGTCGAAACCGGCCTGGGTGGCGGCTTCGCGCAGGATGTCCAGTGCCTGATCGTTGCCGGCCGCGCCGATCGAGCTGCGGAACTGCACCGGGCGGCCGAGCAGGGCGGCACGCAGCGGCTGGCCAAGCTGGGCGCTGGCGGTCAGGCGGATGTGCTCGAGGATGTGCGCGGCGATGCCGGTGATGGTCTGCTTCGCGCGCGGGTGCAGATTGTAGCCCAGCATCGACTTCGGGCTCTGCACCAGGTTGCCTTCGTGTTCCTCGAAATAGGCTTCCAGCGCGTCGTCGCCGTAGACCGCGTTCTGCAGCAGGTCGCTGGCGCTGCGCTCCTTGCCGGCGCGGGCTTCCATCCATTCCCGGCGCAGTGCGCGCAGGGCTTCGCGGCGCAGCGCCTGCGGCGTGCGTTCCTGGCCGGCGGCACGGGCCGCGCGCGCGGCGCTGTCGATCATCTGCTGCAGCTCGTGTTCCTGGCCGGCGTCGAGCTGGAAGTCATCCGGGTCGGGCACCACGCCGGGGAAGTACACGCTGGTACGGAACTGCTCGGCGTCGCCGAAGCGGATCGGCAGCAGTTTCCCCTCATGCACGATGGCGGCGGCGGAGTTGCTGGTACCGAAGTCGATGCCGAGGCGCATGGGGAGTTCCGGGGGCGATCAGGGGCCGCGCACTCTGCTGCAGTTCGTCGCCGACTGCAAGTTCCTGCGGCCTTCTGTTCTGGATGGGGGTTCCGGATCGGGTCATGCGAGCCGCCGGGCGCTGGCCGGAAAAGGGCAGCGAGCCAGGCGGTTACAATGGCGGCTGTTGATTCACTTTGAGGTACTTGCTGATGTCTTCTGCCCCCGCCTGCCCGCAGTGCACCCTGGAAAACACCTACGCCGATGGTGCGCTGTGGATCTGCGCCGACTGCGGTTTCGAATGGACCGCCGAGGAAAGCGCCGGTTCCACCCTGGTCGTGCGTGACAGCAACGGCAACACCCTGCAGGCCGGCGACACCGTCACCGTGATCAAGGACCTGAAGGTCAAGGGCTCCTCGATCCCGCTCAAGCAGGGCACCGTGATCCGCAACATCCGCCTGGTCGAGGATGACGCCGAGCACATCGAAGGCAACTCGGACAAGATCAAGGGCCTGGTCCTGAAGACCTGCTTCCTCAAGAAGGCCTGATCGCCTTCAGCGCTTGGCCTGCTGCTGCGCGCGCCAGCGGGCCAGGCTGTCCAGCTTGGCCTGGTAGCGCGCCTGCTCCGGCGCGCCCCCCAGTTCCTGTGCACGCAGCAGTTCGCGATCGGCGCGCTTGAGCTGGCCAGCCAGGAAATAGACGCGTGCCAGCCCGAAGTGGAACTGATGCGCGGTGTCATACAGGCGAACGGCCTGCCGGTAATAGCGGATCGCCTGGTCCAGCTGGCCGGCACGTTCGGCCTTGGCGCCGAACATGTACTGCGCGAACGGGTCTTCGCGCTGCACCGACTTCAACCGGCGCTCAAGTGACTGCGCCTGCGCGGTCAAGCCCAGGCTGCGGAACAGCGCGGAGGCATTGGTCAGTGCGGCATCCTGGCGGCCTTCCAGCTGCAGCGATCGGTCCAGCGCCTGCCGCGCCGCCTCGTTGTTGCCTTCGCGGTGGTCGAGCACGCCGAGGTTGTTCCACACCGGAGCGAACCCGCTGTCCTGAGCCAGGGACGCGTCGAAGAATGCACGCGCGCCGACGAAATCACCGTCGGCGAGGCGCTCCGCACCCCGGTTGTTGTAGAAGTGCGCCAACGCCCGCGCACGGCTGACGGGAACCGGGCCGCGGCGGTCATAGAGCACATTGCGATCCAGATCGACGGTACCGAAACGCCCACCGACGTCGACACCGGCGTTGACGTGGCCGACGCTGTAGACCACGCCCGCGTCCTGGTCCTGGTACCAGGACACCACCTGCCCGACTTCCTGCACGCGGGCCTGGATGCCAGCCTCCCGCGCAAGCGTCACGAACAGCAGGGTGAAGGCCAGGCAGTTGGCGCGGCGGTGCTGCCAGATATCGCTGACGGTGTAGGTCGCATTGGCGTCGTACTGCAGGTCCAGCCCGTGCTGGTCGAAGATCATCTCCACGAGCGCCTGCAGCCGCTGGTCGCGGGAGTAGCTGCGCTGGATCACCTGCTTCTGGAGCATCGCGCGCAGGTCCGCGGGAATGGCGAACACTTCTTCCGGGGTCGGCACACGTGCGGCCGACACGGTGATGGTCGGGGGCGTCACCACATCGGCGGGCGGTGCCTGGCCTGCGCCGAAGGCAGGAGCACAGAAGGCCAGCAGCGAAAGAGTGAGGCAATGGGCGGCAGAACGGTACATGACGGTTCCCGGCAGCGGCGGGCGCTCCCGCCTGTGGCGAGTGTATGCCCATGGATGTCCGGCTGCAGCGACCGTTGGTCGGCGCCGCGTTCATCCACAACCGGTGTGGACCAGCGCTCGACAAAGCTGTGGACAACTGGCTCCGGGCCCCGCCCGGCAAGCGTTGTGAGTGCGTGGTGAAAAAACCGCCAGCTTGCCCGGCGCCGGCACAGGCGGGATGATCAGGTCATGGACTTCTCACCGCTGACGCTTGCCCCGGCGCAGTGGCAGGCGCTGCAGGACAGCTATGCAACGCCGCCACGGGCCTACCACCACTTCGGCCATGTGCGCGCGGTGCTGCAGCACTGCCAGGAGGTCGCCGACGGCCCCGGCTGGAAGCAGCCGGCCGAGATCTATCTGGCCGTGCTCTATCACGATGCGATCTACCAGGCGGGGCGCAAGGACAACGAGGCGCGTTCGGCGCAGCTGGCTTTACAGGCGATCACACAGGCGCCAGAGCTTGCCACTGTCGACGCCGCTCGCGTGGAGCAATTGATCCTGCTGACCGCCCGCCACGGCGCGCTTGGTCCGGAGGATGTGGATGCCGAGGCGGCGCTGTTCCTGGACTGCGACATGGCGATCCTGGCCGCGCCGGAACCGGTGTTCGCTGCCTATGACCGTGGCGTGGCCGAAGAATACAAAGGGGTGGTGCCGGGCTTCCTGTACCGTGCCGGCCGTCGCCGCTTCCTGCAGGGCCTGCTGCGCGCTCCGCGGATCTTCCTCAGCGGGTTCTTCCACCAGCGCCTGGACGCGGCCGCTCGTGACAACCTGCGACGTCAGCTGGGCGTTTGAGCCGGCCCGGTACACTGGTGACCTGTTTCCAATGATTGCCGTTTCCGACCGTGTCCGTCCCTGATCCCGATCCCCGCCCGCTGCCACCGGAAGAACCCGGCCCCAACGAATGCTGCGGCAGTGGTTGCCCGCTGTGTGTGCTGGACCTGTATTCCGATGAGCTGCAGCGCTACCGCAAGGCGCTGGCCGAGTGGAAGACGCGGCATCCAGAGGCCGCACCATGAGCCGTGCACGCCCGGCGGCGGTGCTGGCGCTGGTGGCACTGGTGCTGTTCGTGGCCACCGCGCTGTGGACCCAGGTTGCGCGCAGTGATCTGGACTGGGTGCGGGCGACCTTGAGCCTGTACCTGCACGGGCCGTGGGGGCTGGCATTGCGCGCTGCCTACTGCCTGCTGGCGCTGGCCATTGCGGCGCTTGGCATTGCGCTGTATCGCGGCAGCATCGGCCCGCGGCGCAGTGCGGCCGCACCATTGCTGTTCACGGTTTCCGCGCTGGGCCTGGCGACGGTCGCCATCGGCGACAGCTGGCTGCCTGAAGCAACACCGCTGCTGGCACCGTTCATCCATGGGCTGGCAGCCAACACGGCGTTCCTGTGTGCCAGCGTCGGCATGCTGCTGCAGGCCTGGTATCTGCGCCGCGAACCGGGTTGGCAGTCCGCTGCGGGCCTGCTCTGGGGCTGGGCATGGCTGGCCTTTGTGCTGCTGTGGCTGCATGTGCTGTGGCGTGGTGGTCCACCGCGTGGGCTGGGACAGAAAGTGGTGATCGCGGTGATCGTTGGCTGGCTGCTGTATCTGGCGATGGCCCTGTACCGTCGCAGCCGTCGGGCCGCAGCCCACTGAATCCCCAACGGCCTGCGCCGGTACGTGCCGTGCACGCGGCGGCGGCGTATCGTGTGCGCATTCCATCGGGGATGCGATATGAAGCGTGCAGGGCTGGGCAGGGCAATGGGTGTGGTACTGGCGCTGGCCGCGCTGCCGGCAACGGCGGCCGTGACCCCGCAGCAGTTCAGCCATGGGCGGTTCGAGCAGATTCCGGTGCACATGCCATCCGGCACGCCGCAACGGGTGGTGATCTGGTTCCACGAACCCACGGCCGGTGGTGACACCAGCCGCCTGCCGATCGAGGCCCTGCGTGCCGATGGCGCGCTGGTCGCGGCAGTGGACATTGCGCACCTGCGCGGTGTGCTCAAGCGCGAGGGGGACCTGACCTGTTCGTTCGGTTCCGGTGACGTCGAGAATTTCTCACGTTGGCTGCAGGCCTCGCTGCATCTGCCCGGCTACCACCTGCCGCTGGTCGGCGGTGATGGCGAAGGTGCCGAGATGGCCTATTCGCTGGCAGCGCAGGCCGATACCCAGGTGTTTGCCGGTGTACTGACCACCGGCTTCTGCCCGGACCACAACCACCAGCGCATGGTCTGCGGCGATGGTGTGAAGCACGACAGGCTGCAGCCGGCCGAACTGAATTTTCCGTGGTTGAGCGCGGCCGGTGACCGCGGCTGCAAGGTCGGCCAGGCCAGCGCGTTCGTGCAGCAGGTCGCGATGGCACGCGAGTTCAAGCGCACCGCGCGCGGTGATGCGTCACCGGGCCTGGTGGCTGCGGCACGGGTGATCGGCGCGCAGGCCGGCGTCAGCCTGGCACCGCCGCCTGCTGCACTGAAGGGCCTGCCCGTGGTGGAAATGCCGGCGACCGGCAGCGGCGATACGCTGGCGGTGTTCGTCTCCGGTGACGGTGGCTGGGCTGGCCTGGACAAGAACGTGGCGTCGTCACTCAACGAGCATGGCGTGGCGGTCGTCGGCATCGATTCGCTGCGCTACTTCTGGAGCAAGCGCACACCGAAGGGCTTTGCGGGCGACCTGCAGAAGATCATCGACCACTACCGCCAGCAATGGCACCGCGACAAGGTGATGTTGATCGGTTTCTCGCAGGGCGCCGACGTGCTGCCGGCCACCATCAACCAGCTCGACGTCGGCACCCGTGAGGCGCTGGAGCGCATCGTGCTGCTGTCGGTGGGCAGGAAGGCCGACTTCGAATTCCATGTCAGCAACTGGCTGGGCGGTGGCGGTGACGGCCTGCCGATTGCACCGGAAGTGGCCAGGCTGCCGGCGGAAAAAACGCTGTGCGTGTACGGCGACAAGGATGAGGACGCGCTGTGCCCGGATCTGCCGGCCAATGACGGCGTGAGGAAGGTGAAGCTGCCGGGCGATCACCATTTCGGTGGCGATTACGACCGCCTCGCCGAAGTGATCCTGAAGGGCGGGGTGTAGCGTTTGGTAGACGCCGATCTTGGTCGGCGCTGGGGCTGAAGGTGCCGTGGAATGAGCGTGTCGACCAAGGTCGACACCTACCAGGCGCATGTAGCGTCGAGCCACGCTCGACGGCTGTTGGTAGACGCCGACCTTGGTCGGCGCCGGGGCTGAAGGTGCCGTGGAATGAGCGTGTCCACCAAGGTCGACACCTGCCGGGTGGCAGGTAGCGCCGGGTCATGCCTGGCGGATCGCGGCTTCAATTCCGCCGCGGATCCAGCGAGATCAGGCGCGTGGCATCCAGCAGCGCGGCCGGCAGATGCATGCCGCCGGGCGCGGCGAGATAGCGCGGCCGCCACTGCGGATCGAACTTCGATTTGAAGCGGCGCAGGCCACTGAACCCGTAGAAGCGTTCGCCGTGCCGCGCCAGCAGACCGGCCAGTCGGTTCCAGCGACCGGCCAGCCGATGCTGTGCCAGCCCGGACAACGGTGCCATGCCCAGCGAGAAACGCGCATAGCCCTGCGCGCGGCCCCACAGGAACAGTTCGATGAAGAGGAAGTCCATCGTGCCCTTCGGTGCTTCGTTGACGTGGCGCATCAGGTCGACCGACAGCTCGGCGCCAGCCGGTGCCTGCCACAGGTTGGCGAACGCCACGATCTGGCCCTCGGCTTCGACCAGCGCCACCGGGAAGCGCACCAGGTAGTCCGGGTCGTAGCTGCCCAGCGAGAAGCCCTTCTCATCGCCGGCCTTGTCTTCCAGCCACGCGTTGGAAATTGCGTGCAGGCGCGGCAGCAGGCTGGGAATTTCCTCCACCGGTGCCACGCGGAAGGACAGGCCACCGCGCTTGCCCCGGTTCCAGGCTTGGCGCAGATCGGCGCGTTCGCGGCCTTCCAGGCCGAAGTCGTGCAGCGGCACCATCGCTTCCTCGCCCAGCTTGACCAGGCCCAGGCCCAGGTCGAGGTAGGTCTGCCAGTAGGTCTCGCCCACCTGGTAGAACACCGGGCGCAGGCCCAGCCGGTCGGCTTCCTCGCGGAAGCGCCAGATCAACGCGCGCGCCACGTCAGGCGGGCCGACCGGATCGCCCATCGCGATCAGCGAACCGCCGTAGCGTTGCATCATCACGAAGCCCTGTTTCGCGTCATCGCGCAGCACCGCCTTGTCGGCGGTCAGTACCAGGCAGGCCTGGGTATCGGTGGCACCGACCAGTACCGGCGCCAGTGATTGCAGCGTGGCCTCGTCGGCGGCTGGCAGCGGGCTGCGCGTGCTGTGCAGCAGCCGCGCCAGGCCGAACATCACCAGCGCGATGGCGACCACCAGCAACGCACGCAGTGCGCGCGGTGCATTGCCCGACACCGCGAACTGCCACCACAGCTCGTTCTGGTATTCGACATGACTGTAGGTGAAGAACAGCAGCCAGGTGACCGCCACCAGCACCAGGCCGAGATTGCGCAGCCACGGCCACGACCAGGCTTCATCCAGCAGTGCGCCCTGGCGGTAGAACTCGCGGCGCGCGGCCCACAGCGCCATCGCCGCCAGCACTGCGGAAACTGCGATCAGCCATTGGCCACCACGCAGCCACAACGGCAACGGGGTGACCACGCACACCACCATCGCCAGCATCCACGCCGCATGGCTGCGCCGGGCCAGGCCCTGGCCGATCAGCAGCAGCGCGACCCCGCTGAGGCTGCCGATCAGGTGCGAGGTTTCCAGGATCGGCAGCGAGGCGTTGACCAGGTGACGGCGCGGCGTCGGCAGCGTGCCGTCGATGACCAGCGCGGCGCCGATGCTGAACACCGCCAGCGCGATGATCTGCGGCAGCCACGGGCGCAGCGCGTTCCAGCCGGCGCGGGTTGCGCCGGCACTGGCCTGTAGCGGCTGACGCAGTGCCGGCGCGAGCGCGAGGAGCGTGGCCAGCACCAGCGGCAGTACGTAGTAGGTGACGCGGTAGATCAGTGCAGCCGCCAGCACCGCAGCCGGTGCCACCTGTGGCAACAGCTTCAACAGGCTCCATTCGAATACGCCCAGGCCCGCGGGAACCGTCGAGACCAAGCCGGCCAGCACTGCCACCAGGTACAGGCCGACGAAGCCCGGCAGGCCGGTCGGCGTGGAGTCCGGCAGCAGCACGTAGAACGCGGCACTGGCCAGCACCAGTTCGATCACGCTGAGTACGGTGACACCCAGCATGGTGCGGCGGTCGGGCAACCAGAGTGCATGGCCGAACACGCTGAACTGCCGTCCCTCGCGGCCGACCAGCAACACGGTGCCCACAAATGCGAGCAGGGCGGCCACGCCGACCACGCGCACCGCGTCTGGATTCAACGGCAACGCCAATGCCGCCGCTGCCGGTTCCATGCACAGCGCCACACTGATCAGCAGCCATGCACCGAACACGAAACCGAGCGTGCTCATCAGCACCACCTGCCCGATCTGCGCCAGGTCCAGGCCGGCGCTGCGGTAGCCACGCAGGCGCACCGCGCCGCCGGTCAACGCGGCAAAACCCACGGTCTGGCCCAGCGTGTGCGCAAGGAAGGCGGTGATGCCGACGCGCGCGGGGTGCACGCGGATGCCGCTGCGACGCAGGCCGATGGCATCGAAACCGATCAGGCAGGCGTAACTGGCCAGGCCGAGTACCACGGTGAGCGCGATCTGCGTGCCGCTGAGCTGCCGGAACGCCTGGCGGATGGCGCGATAGCCGTGCTCGTCGAACTCGTTGGCCAGGCCGTGCAGGGCCAGGGCGAGGATCAGCAGGGGGATGACGATGGTGGCAACCCGCTTCCAGGTTGGCGTGGAAGAGGCAGTGGTGGAATCGACGGGGGCGGTCATCGGCGCAAGGGTGCGGCAGGAGGGGCGAGGGCGGTGTCAACGCGGGCGTGGCGCATCGTGCGCCTGTCATCGTCATTTGACCAGTGGGACCGTCGGAGCCCGGTAGTGACGTGTCGCGGAGGATGCCCGTGCACCCACCGTCGACCGGTTTGGAGGACAATGCAGACCTGATCAACCGCAGGAGCCACGCCCATGATGGAGCGTTACGACGTCGGACCGCGCATGTCCGAAATGACCGTATACAACAAGGTCGCCTATCTCTCCGGCCAGATTCCGGAAGACACCAGCCAGGACATCACCGGCCAGACCCGGCAGGTGCTGGCAGAAATCGACAAGCTGCTGGCGTTGGTCGCCAGTGACCGCCAGCACGTGCTGCGCGCCGAGGTGTTCCTGGCCGACATGGCTGACTTCGACGGCATGAACAAGGCGTGGGATGAGTGGGTGGTCGAGGGTGCGACCCCGGCGCGTGCCACGGTCGAGGCCAAGCTGGCCCACGCTGACTGGAAGGTCGAGATCGTAGTGACGGCGGCGGTACCGTAACGGCAGGCAAGGTCAGGTCCCACCAGCGGAGGGTAGAGTCGACGGTTAGTCGACTATCGCGCGCAGCGCGGGGTTTTGCGCCGCCGGAACGAAGAGCAGTCGACAAACAGTCGACTCTACCCCGCCGCTCCACTGCCGGTTGGTCTGGTGGCTACGTTGGCACCAGCTCGATGCAGTCCACCGGGCACGGTGGAATGCACAGCTCGCAACCGGTGCACAGATCGGCAATGACCGTGTGCATGTACTTGGCGCCACCGACGATGGCATCCACCGGGCAGGCCTGGATGCACTTGGTGCAGCCGATGCAGTCGGCTTCCACGATCAATGCCACCTGCGGCGCCTTGTGCTCGCCGCGCGAACGATCAAACGGAATGGCGGGTACGTCCAGTACCTGCGCCAGTGCGCGCGCGCCAGCGTCGCCGCCCGGCGGGCAGCGGTCCACGCCTGCCTCGCCGCGCGCCATGGCCTGCGCGTACGGGCGGCAGCCGTCGTAGCCGCATTGCCCGCATTGGGTCTGCGGCAGCAGGCGGTCGAGGCGTTCGGTCAGGGGAGGAATCAGGCTCATGCGTGGCGAAGGCTGCGCGTTGGGGTTACTTCAAGGGTTTGCCACGGAACCAGCGCTCGTGGGCCAGCGCCAGCATCGGCTTGTCCTCGGAACTGTCACCGTAGGCATGGATGCGCACGTAACGCGACAGATCGAACTGGCGGCGGATGTGCTCGACCTTGCGCGGGCCACAGTCGCCACCGGCGTAACGGCCGGTCAGGCGTCCGTCCTGGCTCTCCAGCCGGTTGCAGATCAACTGCAGGCCCAGCTGCTCGCACCACGGCCGCAGGTACAGGTCCAGCGAGCCGGACACGATCACCACGGTGTGCTGCTGTTCCTTGTGCCAGCGGATCTGCTCCAGCATTTCCGGGCGCACCACGTCGGGCAGGAACTCACGCGAGAAGCCGGCGGCCAGCGTGGCGATGTCATCGCTGTGGCGGTCGCTGAAGGTCAAACGGGTGACGCGCGCGCGGATGCGCTCGGCCGAGATCAGTTTCAGCTTGTATGCGGCCAGCCACGGGCCGACCTTCCACCACGCCTGTGCCAGCTGTTCGGCCGTGGCCACGCGGCGCAGGAAACGGCCATAGGTATCGCAGGTGGTCACGGTGTGGTCGAAGTCGAACAGCGCCAGTTCCATTCCGTTGCCTCCCATCGCGTTGCCCCGAGGCCGGTGCTGCCGGCGGGCGTGGCCGCAACCACGCCCGCTGCGGGCATCAGCGGACCGGCATGCCCGGCTGCGCGCCGCTGTCGGCGTCCAGCAGCGCCAGCGCGCCGCCGTCGAAACCGGCCGACAGGATCATGCCTTCGCTCAGGCCGAAGCGCATCTTGCGCGGGGCCAGGTTGGCGATGAACACCACACTGCGGCCGACCAGCTTCTCCGGCTCGCCGTAGCTGGCGCGGATGCCGGAGAAGATCTGGCGCTTGCCCAGCTCGCCGGCGTCCAGTTCGAAGCGCAGCAGCTTGTCAGAACCTTCCACGAACTCGCAGACCAGCACCTTGCCGATGCGCAGGTCGAGCTTGGCGAAATCGTCGATGCCGATGTAGGCCGGAGCATCGGCACCCTTGGCTTCGTCCTTGGCCGGTGCCGGTGCGGCCGGCTTGGCGGCGTCGGTCTTGGCGGCGGGGGCGGCAGCGGCGGCCGGCTGCAGGGTGTCCTTGGAGGCGTCGATCATGGTGTCAATCTTCTTCGGGTCGATACGGGTGAACAGCGGGGTGTACTCGGTGATGCGATGGCCCAGCAGCGGCTGCGCCAGTTCGGTCCAGTCGGTCACCGGCGCGGCCAGGAAGGCCTCGGCCTGCGCAGCGGTGGCCGGCAGCACCGGCTTCAGGGCGGTGACCAGCACGCGGAACAGGTTCAGGCCCTGGCTGCACACGGCCTGCAGCTGCGCGTCGGCGCCATCCTGCTTGGCGATCACCCACGGCTTGACGTCGTCGATGTAGCGGTTGGCTTCGTCGGCCAGGGTCATGGTCAGGCGGATCGCCGCGGCCGGATCGTTGCGCTCGTAGGCTTCACGGATCGGCGCCAGGCCGTCGACGAAGCGCTGGTACTGCGCCGCATCGGGCAGCTGTGCGGCCAGCTGGCCGTCGAAACGCTTGCTGATGAAGCCGGCGCAGCGGCTGGCCAGGTTGACGAACTTGCCGACCAGGTCGGCGTTGACGCGGGCGATGAAGTCACCCAGGTTCAGGTCGAGATCGTCGACGCCACCGCCGGACTTGGCGGCGTAGTAGTAGCGCAGCGCTTCCGGCTCCAGGCCGGCGTCGAGGAAGGTACGCGCCATCACGAAGGTGCCGCGCGATTTGCTCATCTTGGCGCCGTCTACGGTCAGGTAGCCGTTGACGTGCAGGCGGGTTGGCGCGCGGTGGCCGGTGCCATGCAGCACCGCCGGCCAGAACAGGCCGTGGAAGTTGACGATGTCCTTGCCGATGAAGTGGTGCAGCTCGGTGGCGGTGCCGGCGCGCAGATGCGCTTCGAAGTCTTCGCCGAGCTTGCCGCACAGGGTCTGGAAGCTGGACAGGTAGCCGATCGGCGCATCCAGCCAGACGTAGAAGTACTTGCCCGGCTGGCCCGGAATCTGGAAACCGAAGTACGGTGCGTCGCGCGAGATGTCCCACGCGCGCAGGCCACCTTCGGCATTGAGCCACTCACCCAGCTTGGCCTTCACGCCCGGCAGGGCGACATCGCCGGCCAGCCATTCGCGCAGGAATGCATCGAAGTGGCCCACCTCGAAGAAGAAGTGCTCCGAATCGCGCATTTCCGGCGTGGCACCGGAGATGACCGAACGCGGCTCCTTCAGGTCGGTCGGCGCATAGGTGGCGCCGCAGACTTCGCAGTTGTCGCCGTACTGGTCGGGGCTGCCGCAGTTCGGACAGATGCCCTTGACGTAGCGGTCGGGCAGGAACATGCCCTTGGCCGGGTCGTAGAACTGCGCCACCGAGCGGCGGCTGATGTGGCCGGCCGCTTCCAGCTTCAGGTAGAACTGCTCGGTCAGCGCCTTGTTGGCCGCCGAATTGGTCGAGTCGTAGTGATCGAAGGCCACGCCAAAGGCGGCGAAGTCACGTTCGTGGCTGGCCTGGATGTTGGCGATGAAGGTTTCCGGGGTGACCCCGGCCTTTTCCGCGGCCAGCATGATCGGCGTGCCGTGGGTATCGTCGGCGCAGACGAACCAGGCCTTGCCGCCACTCATTCGCCGCGCACGCACCCAGATGTCGGCCTGGATGTAGCCGACCAGGTGGCCCAGATGCAGCGGGCCGTTGGCGTAGGGCAGGGCGGTGGTGACGAGCGCGGTACGGGTCATGGTCGCGGGGTGAAGCCGAGGGGAACCGCAGAGTATCGCATGCCCGCAACGACGTGACCCGGCCGAAGCCGGGTCACGGGGATGAAGCGGGGCCTGGGGGCTTATTCGCGCTGCCAGGTCTGCGCGCGGCAGATGAAGGCAATGCAGCCGGACACGTCCAGCTTGGTGCCGCCGGGCTGCAGTTCCATCTTCGACTTGTAGGTCTTGCCGTTGGCCGGGTCGAGGATGGTGCCGCCGGACCACTTGTTGGCGCCGTCGGCCTTCAGGTTCCAGAGAATGGTCATGCCCTTCACCGGCTTGTTCTTGTTGGCGCCTTCACAGCCGTCGCAGACCGGGTTCGGGCCCTTGTCCGAGTGCAGGATGTCGACCACCTTGCCGGTCAGCGTGCCGTTGGCGGCCTGGCTGATCTCGACGATCGACTTCACCTTGCCGGTTTTGTCGTCGATGGTCTTCCAGCGGCCGGCGGCGCCGTCGGCGGCCTGTGCCGACAGGGCGGCCAGGCACAGCGGCAGTGCCAGCAGCAGGGTCTTGAAGGTGTTGCGCATGGTCCCCTCCCAGGGTTCATTCCGGCACGCTGCCGGCATGGGTCGACTGTATACCCATTCGGCGGGGTATGGGGAAGGGGGGCTTTGCAGGGCTGCGCCCTGCCTCTGACAGCTTTCTGCGGCTGTTGGTAGGTGTCGACCTTGGTCGACACGGTAGATCCACGCCATGCGTGGATGGGACTTTCCGTGGGAACGGGGGATCAACCGACTTCGTACAGCTCCAGCGGCAGGTCGTCGGGGTCGGCGAAGAAGGTGAAGCGGCGGCCAGTGTATTCGTCCACGCGGATCGGTTCGCACACCACGCCATGCGCAGCCAGACGCTGGATGAAGGGTTCCAGCCGGGCGACGCGGAACGCGAGGTGGCGCAGGCCCTGGGCTTCCGGGCGGCTGGGACGGGGTGGCGGGGAGGGGAAGGAGAACAGTTCCAGCTGGCCGCCGTCGGGCAGGGCCAGGTCCAGCTTCCAGGAATCGCGCGCGGCACGGTGGTTCTCGGCCAGCACGCGCAGGCCGAGGATGCGCACGTAGAAGTCCTTTGAGCGTGCGTAGTCGCTGCAGATCAGTGCGGCGTGGTGGATGCCCAGCAGGGCGTCGGCATCGCGGGTCATTGCAGGGTGTCCAGCCAGCGCTGGGCGATCTTCAGCGCCAGCGGATAGGGTTCGGGGTCGTTGCGGTTGGTCAGCACGATCACGGTCAGGTGCTTGTCCGCATGGCGCACGATCACGTTGCGGAAGCCGATGCTTTCGCCACTGTGCCATTGCACCGGCCCGTTCAGGCGCCAGCCGAAGCCGTAGTGCGGCACGTCGGCTTCAGGCGTCGACGTGGTCGGGCTGAACATCGCGCGGCGCGAGGCTTTCGACAGCAGGCGGTCGTCATACAGCGCCGCATCCCAGCGGGCCAGGTCGTCCAGCGAGGAATAGATGCCGCCATCGCCGAGCACGGCGCTGGTGGTGCTCTGGTCGGTGCGTTGCCAACGGCCATCGATCCAGCTGTAGCCATAGGCGCGTGCAGCGACCGTGTCCTCGCCGTCCTGGTGGGCCACGGTATGCGCCATCCCCAGCGGGCGGAAGATGCGCTGCTGCAGGAAAGTGGCGAAATCCTGTCCGGAGGCGCGGCCGACGATCATTGCCAGCAGTGCATAGCCGCTGTTGCTGTAGCGATACTGCGTGCCGGGTGCGAAATTCAGCCGGTCCTGGCGCGACAGCAGGGTCAGCACGTCGGCATCATGCACCTGCCGAGGGTCAGCCGGGTCCATCAGGTCTTCGTAGTCGAGCAGGCCACCGGTGTGCGAGAGCAGTTGGCGGATCGTGATGGCCGCTGCAGCCGGCGGTAACTCGGGCAGCCACTGCCGGGCCGGCTGGTCGAGCCCAAGCCGGCCATCCTCCACCAGCAGCAGTACCGCCGCAGCGGTGAACTGCTTGCTGACCGAGGCCAGCCGGAAGTTGCTGGCTGCGGTGATCGTGGTGCCGTCCTCCAGCACCGCCAGGCCGTAGCCGCGGCGGAATACCGGTTGCCCGTCGTGCAGTACCAGCACGGCGGCGCCGGGTACCTGGCCATCGTAGGCCTGCATCAGGCCGTCGATGCCCGCATCCGGTGGGGTCAGCACCGGTGCGGCGGAGGTGGCCAGCGGCAGCAGGCCCAGCACGACGGCGAACAGGGCGACGGCAGGGCGCATGGCGGCTCCGGAGGGGTCAGGGTGAAGGCGCGGGCGTGGCGCTGGCCGGCTGGGCCATCCAGCGCTCCATCTTGCGGTCCAGCACGTCCAGCGGCATCGAGCCATCCTTCAGCAGTTCGGCGTGGAAGCGGCGCAGGTCGAAGGCGGCACCCTGGCGTGCCTTGGCCTTGTCGCGCAGGGCGACAATGGTGGTCAGGCCGGCCACGTTGGACAGCGCCTGGCCGGGCTGGGCCATGATCCGCTCGACTTCGGCGTTGGCGTCATCGCTGCTCATGTCCACGGTCTTCTGCAGGTAGGCCACGGCCTGCTGCTTGCTCCAGCCCTGGGCGTTCACGCCGGTGTCGGCCACCACGCGGGCAGCGCGCAGCAGGCGCGAATACAGGTAGCCGATGCGGTCGTAGGGATCGGTGTAGATGCCCAGGTTCTCACCCAGTGTTTCGGCATACAGGCCCCAGCCTTCGACGAAGGCGAGATCGCCACCCAGGCGGCGGAAGCGCGGCAGCTTGGCCAGCTCCTGCTGCAGGCCCAGTTGCACGTGGTGGCCGGGGATCGCCTCATGCAGGTACTGCACCGGCACGTTCCAGCGCTTGCGGCTGGCCAGGTCGCGGGTGTTCACGTACAGCACGCCCGGTTGCCCGGCCGCAGACGGCTGGTAGGCCGCTGCTGCGGCGGTCAGTGCACGCTCCGGTTCCACCGCGCGCACGTCCAGCGCGGACTTGGGCAGGGTATCGAGCACCTGCGGCAGGCGTGCGTTGACCTGCTGCTGCACCTGGCGATAGCGGTTGATCAACGCATTGGCGTCGCCGTACTGGAACTGGCGGTCGTTACGCATGCTGCGCAGCAGCTTGGCCGGCGTGCCGCGCAGCTTGGCGTCCTTCATCACCGTGGCGATCTGCGCCTGCAGTTCCTGCACGCGCTGTTCGCCCAGCGCGTGCAGCTGCGCGGCGGTCTGGTCGCTGGCCGTGGTCTGCACGATCAGGTTGGCGTACCAGGCCTGGCCATCGGGCAGTGAGCCCAGGCCGCTGCTGGTGCGCGAGGCGGGCAGGTATTCGGTGGCGATGAAACCGCGCAGGGCGCGATAGGCCGGCATGATGCGCAGTTCGATCATGCGCTTGTATTCGGCGCTGATGCGGGCCTTGTCCTCGGCCGCGATGGTGTTCGGCATGGTGCGGATCGGTGACCAGAAGATGCTCTCTTCGGCGGTCGGCTTGATCACTGCATCCAGCTGCGGCAGCACTTTTTCCATCAGGTCGCGTGGCTGCACCACGCCGGCCTTCATGCCCTGGCGCATGTTGTCGATGGCCTGGTCGAACAGCTCGGGAATGCCGAGCGAACGGCGCGACCAGGTGTCGTAGTCCTGCACTGTGTTGAACGGCTGCGCGCCGGCACCTGCACCGAGGATCGCCATGATGCTGCCGACGTTGTAGTACTGGCTGATCGGCATCATCCAGCTCGGGTAGCGCTCGGCGGCCAGCGAAGCGCGCGCGTCGCGCACGAAGATCTCGTAGCTGAGCAGGTCCTGGCCCTGCAGGCCGTCGCTGCCGAGTTTCTCGACCTTGCCCAGCCACTCGGTGGTGAAGTCGTGCGATTGCTGGCGCCACGCGGCGGACAGGATGTTGGGCAGCTGGTCGTTGTAGCGGGCCTCGCCCTGGAAGGTTGCCTGCAGCGGATTCAACCGCATCGAGGCATCCCAGTATTCGTCATACAGGCGCTCCAGCTGCACCTGCTTGGGTACGGCGCGGGCCGGTGCGACCGGACG
This sequence comes from Stenotrophomonas sp. FR024, assembly GCF_047500745.2. NCBI lineage: Bacteria > Pseudomonadati > Pseudomonadota > Gammaproteobacteria > Lysobacterales > Lysobacteraceae > Stenotrophomonas > Stenotrophomonas sp. FR024. The sequence continues at coordinate 34,270 of NZ_JAXAXM020000017.1, read as the reverse complement.
CGGCGTGGCACGGCGCGCCGAACTGCCACGGGCCGGCGCGGTAGCGCGGGCAGGCCGGGCCTTGGGCTTGGCGGCCTGGCGGGTCTGCGCGGCGGCAGGGCGGCTGGCCTTCTTTTTCGCTGCTTCGGCCGACGGCACGGCGCTGAACAGGAACAACGCGGCGATGGCGGCGGCCAGGGCGCGGGTGGGATGCGGCATCAGGAGCTTCCGTGGAACACAGACCGTGGAGCTTGCACGATCCGGCCGCGTACGGCCAGCGTGAAGGCGCAGTCAGCTTTTTGTTGCTGGGGCTTCAGTCAGCCGCAGCGGCGGCGCGCAACGATGCGGCTCGCTCGGCACCCAGATAGCGGGTGATGGCACGCCGCATCAGGTACAGCAACGGAATCAGGGCGATCGCAAAGCCCATCTTGTAGATGTAGTTGACGCTGCTGACGGCCAGGAACAGCGAGGTCGGCCAGTGCTGCGGTCCGAGCACGAAGGCGATCCAGATCACCACGAAGCTGTCGACTACCTGCGAGACCGCCGTCGATCCGGTCGCGCGCAGCCACACGTGGCGTTCTCCGGTGGCCTGGCGGATGCGATGGAACACCGCCACGTCGATCAGCTGGCCGAGCAGGAAGGCCACCAGCGAGCCGGCGATGGTCCACATGCCCTGGCCGAACACCGCTGCGAATGCCGCCTGGTAGTCGGGCACGCCGTGGCCATCCATCGACGTGACCCACCAACTGGCCGGCGCCAGCGAAATGGCCGCGAAGGCGAACAGGAAGCCGTAGCCGATCAGCACCACCGCCAGCCACGAGATGAAGCGCACGCCGCGCTTGCCGAAGAACTCGTTGATGGTGTCGGTCATGATGAACACCACCGGCCACAACAGGGTGCCGGCGGTGAAGCTGAGCGAGCCGGTCTGGCCGAACAGGTTCCAGTTCAGCGGAGCGATGCCCAGGGTGTCTTCCAGCGCGAAGATCTTCACCCCGATCAGCTCGGCCAGCACCGCATTGCCGCAGAAGAACGCGGCCAGCACGATGAACAGCAGGACCGCGCGGTCCTGCAGCGGGCGCTCGATCGGCGCCGGGGTCATTCGGTGCGTTCGCCGGTGCGTTCGCCGGCACGGGTGAACGGCACGCTGGACGGCGCCACGGCACCACCGGAAATGATGAAGCTCATGGCCTGGTCGACGGTCCAGTCGGTCGGCGTCAGCAGTTCCACCGGCACGATTTCCAGGTAGCCCGAGGTCGGGTTCGGCGTGGTTGGCACATACACCGCGGCCAGCTCACGGTCGGTGCCGTGTTCCTTGATCACGCGGGTGACCAGGCCGACCGATTTCATGTCGCGGTGCGGGAAGTCGATCAGCACCACGCGCTGGGTGCTGCCCGGCTCGGTCTGCAGCATGTCCAGCAGCTTCTTGGCGCTGTCGTAGATGATGCTGGCCAGCGGAATGCGCTTGATGACCGCGCCCACCCAGCGCAGCAGGCGCTGGCCGAGCACGCGGCGGCTGGCCACGCCCACCGCCAGGATCACCAGCAGGGTGGCCAGCAGGGCGATGGTGTCCTGGATCCATTCGGCGCGGACCCAGCCGAGGTAGTGCGGAAAGCTTGTCGCGATCTGCTCGGACAGCGGTACCACCAAGGGGCTGGAAATGCCCGACAGCAGCACGAACACGAACTTGACCACGACCCAGGTCAGCCAGATCGGCAGCAGGGTGAGCAGGCCGGTCAGGAACAGGCGCTGCAGGGAGGGGCGGGGGACCAGGGCGGGGGCTTCGAGCGACATGCGCGCATTGTAGCGGTCACTGCCGGTCGATTACGCTGGGGAATCGACTGCGGCAACGGCACATGGAAGGGAAGCTGTGTTGAAGATTCTGCGCGGACTGGGCTGGACCCTGGCAGGCCTGCTGGTGCTGGCCATCGTGGTGTGGTGCGCCTCGCGCATGTGGCCGGTGCCCCAATCGCGGCTGCAGGCGCAGCAGCGACTGGAAGCACGCCTGCCGGCGACTGGCCACAACGGTTATGCCCTGTTGTGGACGCTGCCGTTCGACGATCTGGATGCCCGCCAGCGCGAGCAGGCATTGGCCGAGGACGTGCGCCGTTGGGAGGCCGACCTGCGGGGCAGCAGCGGCGGCCAGACACACCTGGTGGCCAACCATGCCGAGCTGCGTTCGCGTCCCGGTGCCAGTTGCGGGCCGGCCGCCAGCGGCTGCCTCGCCCAGGTCCGCGCGGACCCGCAACGCTTCGTGGAGGCCCACGCCGGCCACCAGCATTTGCATGCGCGGCTGGATCAGCTGGCCGAAGCGGACTACTTCATGTCGCCGTTCCCGCCGAAGGGCGAGGGCATTCTGGTTCCATTGCCGACCTATGGCGTGGTGATGGACGCCACCAGTGCACGCGCGCTGGCGTACGTGCAGGGCGATATCGACGGTGCCCTGCGAGGTGCCTGCCGTGGCTTGCAACTGGGCCGGCGGCTGTTGCCCGGCAGCAGCTATCTGGTCGAGAGCATCATCGGTGCCAGCCTGGTGCAGGCCAATGCCCAGCTGCTGGCCGACATGCTGGTCGAACTGCCGGCCGACCACCCCTTGCCGGCGGAGTGCGAACAGGCCATGCAGCCGCTGCGGGCCGAGGAACAGAGCCTGTGCCGTGCCATGCAGGGTGAGTACGCGATGAGCCGGGCGGCGATCGAGACATCGGCGCGGGAGTTCGGCGGCGTGCTGGTGCTGGATCGCAGCAGCACCCTGGCCCGCGTGGCCGGCAATCTTGGCTGGGCCTGTGGCGCGGCAGCCACATCGGCGCTGGAAGCGGATCGCCCGTTGCCAGTGCCGGCGCCACCGCAGCATGACTTCGGCTGCCTGTCGAACGTCATGGGCTGCGTGCTGACCGATATCGCCGCGCCGATCTATCCTGCCTATTCGTCACGGCCACAGGATGCCGCGGCGATGGTGCGGCTGCTGGGGGCGCAGCGTTGGCTGCGGCAGCAGACGGATGATCCGGTGGACGCACTGCAGCGGCTGCCGGTGCAGTTCCGCTCGCCGGTGCGGGCGCCGCAGCTGTCGGCCGACGGCCGCCACCTGCAGGTGCCGCGTCGCTCTCCAGCGCGCAGCGCTGAAGAGAACCCGTGGCTGTCGGTGCCGTTGCAGAAGGAATCGGCTTCGACTGCTGCGGGACGCGACTGATGCGCGCTCAGCGTGCGTGTGGCTTCAACCGCAGGTAGACCTGCTTGCGCACCTGGGCGACCACCTCGCCGCTTTCATCGACGACATCATTGCTGAACCATCTCAGCACTTTGTCACCAGCGGCGGCTTCGGCGCGCAGTTCGTCCAGCAGTGCGTCATCGATGCGGAACGACGTACGTACGGTGCCTCTGCCGGGCTTGAGGAAATCGATGGCACCGGCACGGTCCCACACGTAGTAGTCGCGGCCGAGGATGTGCAGCAGGCCAAGCATCCAGAACGGATCGGTCATCGCAAACAGGCTGCCGCCGAAATGCGTGCCGACGTAGTTGCGGTTCCAGGGCCGCATGCGCAGTTCGACGTCGATCTGCCGGTAGTCCGGCGAGACCCGGGTGACGTGGATGCCGGTGAACAGGAACGGCGGCCAGAGATTGATACCGAAGCGGAACAGGCGGGCGTTCATGCGGGTCCGGGGGCGCAGGGCGAGGCGCCCAGTCTAACCATTCGCATGCGTATGTTGCACCCCGGGCGGCGAGGGTCACGCCTCGCCGTCGATGACATACCCGTCGCGGCCGTTGGCCTTGGCCTGGTACAACGCGGTGTCGGCGCCTTCGACGAAATGGTGTGGTTGCAGCGTGCCGTCGGGTACGCGGGTGAACACGCCGATGGTGAGGGTGACGCCTGCTTCGCTGCCGTCACCGGGCGCCGGCAGTGCACGCACGCAGGCGATCAGGTCCTCGATGACCTGGCGCGCGCCCTCGGTCGGGGTATCGGGCAGCACCAGTGCGAACTCGTCGCCACCGTAGCGCGCGGCCATGTCGCGAGGGCGTCGCGCATGCGCACCGATCAGGCGTGCAACATCGCGCAGCACGCGGTCGCCGACCTGATGGCCGTGGCGGTCGTTGTGGCGCTTGAAATGGTCAACGTCGATCAGTGCGAGGCTCAAGGACTTGCCACTGCGTCGCGCGGCATCGCATTCCTGTTGCAGCGACTGCTCGAAACGCAGGCGATTGCCGAGACCGGTCAGCGCATCGCGGTTGGCCAGGCGGTGCCAGGCCGAGACGCGCCAGGTCGCCCAGGCCAGCAGCACCAGCAGGATGCCCAGCATGGCGCTGGCCGGAGCCCACCACAGGTCACCGGCGCGCAACAGCAACCAGCTCAGCAGCGGTGGAAGCGGCAGCGAGCACAGCGCCGCGAGCCATGGCAGGCGCAGGCCGAGCAGGATCACGCACAGTGCCACCAGTACGCCACTGATGGCGTGCTGCCAGAGGCGGGGCAGCAGGTCGATCTGCTTGTGCTGCAGCAGCATCGAAGCGATGTTGGCCTGGTACTCACTGCCGCTCATCCAGAACTCGCGGGTGGTCGGGGTCAGCAGCCGCGGTGCGATGCCGCTGGCGGTCATGCCCACCACGATGCGGCGGCCGTGCAGCATCGCCATGTCCACGTGACCATCCAGCACATCGGCATAGGACACCTGCGGCAGGCGTTCGGGCGGTCCGGCATATCGCACCCGCACGTAGTCGTTGCGCCGCCATTGATAGGGCGAACCGATCTCCGGGTCGGGGTCGGGCAGGCCGTGCACCGCGCCCGCGGGCAGGTCGGCCAGCGCCAGGCCCAGTGCTGGCCAGTGGGCCTGGCCGATGCCGGCACGCAGGTACACGCCGCGCGCGACACCATCGCCATCCACTTCCACATCGGTGTGGCCGATCGCTGCGGCACTGGCCGCGATCTGCGGAATCGGCAGCATTTCCTCGGCCATGCGGTCGCCGGCGGCCGGTGCCGCGAGTACCGGCAGCACCACCCGGCCGTTGCGGCGTATCGCGGCGGCCAGTTCATCGTCCTGGCGGCTGTCGCGACGATCAGGTTCGGACAGCATCAGGTCCAGTGCGACGCGCTCGGCACCGGCATCGGTCAGCCGGTCGAGCAGGCGGGCATGGATCGAGCGGGGCCAGGGCCATTGGCCGATGCGCTGCAGGCTGCCCTCGTCGATGGCCACGATCAGCACGCTGGGGTCGGGGCGGTAGTCCCAGTTGCCGACCATGGCGTCGTAGGCCGCTTCGTCCTGTCGCCACAGCCACTGGCCCTGGCTGGCGATCACCGTCAGCACCCCGGCCAGCAGTGCCAGCAGGATCCGCTTCGGCCACGGCAGCGGCGAGCGCCTCATAACAACAGCAACAGCAGCAGGGCACCACCACCGGCGCCGTAGCACAGGCGGCAGGGCAGCTTGATCTGCTGGGCCGGTGAGTACTCACCCGCATGACCATCGTCATCGATGTACTGCACACGCACATGCAGGGTGCCGCTCCACGGCCGCTTGAAGCTGACCTGCGGCTCGCTCACGGTCTGGTCGACCAGGGGCGCCCTGAAGTCGCCACGACGGTCCACCTGCACCCGGTACTGCTGGCCTTCGCTGCCGGCCTGCCAACGCAGGGTCAGTTCGCCATGCGCGGCCTCAGGCGGCTGCAGGGCAGGGTCGACCGGTTCATTGCTCAGTTGCAGGGGCAGGGCCTGGCCGTAGCGGCCCTGATGGCCGTTGCCGTCGCGCGACGCCACCCGCCAGAAGTACTTGCCGGGCGGCAGCGGCTGCGCCAGGCGCAGGTCGGTACCTGGGGTGCTCTGTTCCTGTAGTGGCTGCACGAAGCTCGGCTCGGTGGCGATCTGCAGCACACTGCTGCGCGCGCCCGGCGCCTGGCTCCAACGGAAGCGCGGGCGGTCACTGTTGACGGTCTGCCCATGCAGGGGGGCCACGGTGAGCGGCGGCGGGGGCTGGTCGCTGAGTTCGAAATCGGCGCTGGCGTCGAGGCCTTCCACGCCCTGCGCATCCACCGCGCGCAACAGGATGCGCAGCTGGCCGGGGGGCAGGTCACCGATCGCCAGCCGGGTGTCGGCGGTGGTGGCGGCAAACAGCAGGATTTCCGGTGTCGCTGCCTGTACCACTTCCACGCGGTAGCGCGCGGCGCCGTCGACGGGGTCCCAGGCGAGCAGGGTCGGCAGGGGCGCCAGGCGCACCTCGTCGCTACGCAGCTGCGGCGCTGGAAGAAGGGCGGAGACAGCGTCCGGTGCGGCATCGGCGCTGCTGCTGCGGCTGGCCTGTCCAGGCTGGACCAGGCGCTTGCCGTGGGTGTTGCCGACCTGGACCTTGCCCTGCAGTACTTCGGTGGCAGCCACCTGGCCGGTGTCACCGGCGCTGACCCGGAAGACGGTGCCGCGCACGCTGCTGGTCGCCGTAGGTGCATCGATGATGTAGCGCGAGGCTGGGCCACGGGCAGGTGTCACCCGATTGCTGGCGCGGCCCTGCTGCAGGCGCAGGCGGGTATCGACCATGCCGGTGTGGCCGTAGCGGCTGAGCTGGTCCAGGCGCAGCCGGGAGTACTCGCGCAGCTGCAGGCGCGAGGCGTCAGCGAATTCAAGCGTGACGCTGGAGTCGCCTTCGGTCTGCACGGTGTCACCGATGCGAAGTTGTTCCCCTGCGAGTATCGCGCGCGAGGCGCTGCCATCGGCACCTGACAGTTCGACCTTGCCGCGCACCGACAGCACGCGGGCAGGTGCCGGTTCGATGCGCAGCCAGCTGATCGGGAAGCGCAGCAGCTGCCCCGGCGGCAGCTGGTAGGGGTTGTCGATGCGGTTGTGCTGTTGCAGCTGCTGCCAGCGCACCGAGGGCTTGAGGTACAGGCCTCCCAGATCCCACAGGGTATCGCCGGGACGGACCCGGTAGTTCCAGTCCTGGGCGGCGGCCATGGCCGGCAGGAAGAGAAGAGCGCAGAGCAGCGCGCCCTGGAAGCGCATGGCGAACGACAGCGAGCGGACGAAGGTCACAGTTTGCAATCCCGGCAATGCGGGGGCGCAGCTGCAAGACCCCATGGCCCCGACCTCATCCCCCCGAACGGATCGTGGCGACCGTACGGCCGCCATCCCGCGCATTATTGCCCGCGTTCAGTGCAGGGATTCTGAACGAAGTGGGTTCCCGTTCAGAACAGCAGGGAGGCCATCCGGCGGCGGTACTGGCCGACCAGGTCCTCGTCGGAGATCACATTGAAGGCGTCGATCAGGGCCTTGCGCGGCAGTCCGTCCTCGAACGTGCGGTCGATCCGCAGCATTTCCAGGAACTGGGCCAGCGCGGCTTCGTCGTGGCCACCGAGCAGCAGCTGTACGCCACGCAGGTGGCGTGCCTTGAGGTCCTTGCCATCGGCGGCGATGCGCGCGTCCAGCACTTCGGCGGCCGGGGCGTCCTTCAGGGCCGAGGCGAAGGACAGCCGGGCGCGTGCACGCACGGCACGGTCGTCGGTGGCCAGGTTGGCGGGCAGGCCATCGATCAGCAGACCGGCTTCATCCACGCCACCGATCTGCAGCAGGGCCAGCGCCAGGTCGAGCTTCAGCTCGTCCTTGTCCGGCTCGGCGGCGATCTGCGCGCGCAGCACGTCCACCTGCGCCTGCGGGTCCAGCGGCGCTTCGTCTTCGGCGACGGCGTCGCCGATGTCGGCCGGCACGATGCCGTGCTGGGCCAGGAATTCACGCAGCTGGCCTTCCGGGATGGCCCCCGGGAAGCCGTCCACCAGCTGGCCGCCCTTGACCAGGAACACGGTCGGCACCGAGCGGATCTGGAAGGCGGCGGCGATCTGCTGTTCCTTGTCGACGTCGACCTTGGCCAGTTCGAAGGCGCCGTTGTACTCGGCAGCCAGCTTTTCCAGCATCGGCCCGAGGGTCTTGCACGGCCCGCACCAGGTGGCCCAGAAGTCGACCAGCACCGGCGTCTGCAGCGACTTCTGCAGGACTTCGGCCTCGAAGGTCGCAGTGGTGGCGTCGAATACGTAGGTCGTCTCGGTCATGGGGGGAAGCATCGTTTGGCGTCTGGAGACTGATTCTATGGTGACGATCGATGCCGGTCTCAACCCGGGTTGTAGTAAATGCCTGACAATGCCGCCTTCCTGTCGCCGCCCTTTCCGGAGCCTGCATGTCGTCCCTGTCCCCGTTGCTGCGCCTCTCCGGTCTGGTCGCCGCACTGCTGTTCGTGCTGGCGGTGCTCGGTTTCGGCGCCGGCCTGGATGGCTACGCACAGGCTCGCCACCCGGTGGCGCTGCTGGGAGCACAGGGGGTGCCGCATGCGCTGGCCTTCAATCTGCTGGGCTTGGTGCTGCCGGGCCTGCTGGCGGTGGTTGTGGCCGAGTGCCTGCGCCGTGGGCTGTCGGCAACCGCCGGCTGGGCGCCCCGGGTGGGCAGCCAGATGCTGCTGCTGGCCGGGTTGGCGTTCGCCGCGATGGGGCTGCTGCCGCTGGATGTGGATGACCTGCACGGGCCGGCCAGCCAGCTGCATGCCAGCGCCTGGATGATCTGGGTGCTGGGTTTCGTTGCCGGGACCCTGTTGCTGGGCACGTCGCAGTTGCGCCAGGCGCATGGCCGCGCGCTGGGCGCAGTGGCGCTCGCCTGTGGCGTACTGGCCGCGCTGGCGGCGTTTGCCCTGCAGGGCGTGTTGGCGGCGCCGCTGGCACAACGGCTTGCGTTCGCCTGCTGGACGGCCTGGCTGGCCCTGGCCCTGCCGTTGTCGCGGCCGCGCTGAGACCGGCCTCGGGCGCTCGCGGAGCCGGCCTTCAGCGGGCGGGATTGGAGACGTTTGCCGCACTGCGGTACGCTGTACCGCTTTGCCGCCGCATCCGCGTGTTCCATGACCAGCGCTGAAACCAACGCCTACGACCCGCAGCAGGTTGAATCCGCCGCCCAGCAGTACTGGGACGCCACCCGTGCCTTCGAAGTCGACGAGACTTCGGACAAGCCGAAGTACTACTGCCTGTCGATGCTTCCGTACCCGTCCGGTGCGCTGCACATGGGCCACGTGCGCAATTACACGATCGGCGACGTGATCAGCCGCTACAAGCGCATGACCGGCCACAACGTGCTGCAGCCGATGGGCTGGGACGCGTTCGGCCTGCCGGCGGAAAACGCCGCGATCAAGAACAAGACCGCACCGGCGGCCTGGACCTACAAGAACATCGAGCACATGCGTGGCCAGTTCAAGGCCATGGGCTATGCCGTTGACTGGTCGCGCGAGTTCGCCACCTGCCGCCCGGACTACTACGTCCACGAGCAGCGCATGTTCACCCGCCTGATGCGCAAGGGCCTGGCCTACCGCCGCAATGCGGTGGTGAACTGGGACCCGGTCGACCAGACCGTGCTGGCCAACGAGCAGGTGATTGACGGCCGCGGCTGGCGCTCCGGCGCCCTGGTCGAGAAGCGCGAGATTCCGCAGTGGTTCCTGCGCATCACCGATTACGCCCAGGAGCTGCTGGACGGCCTGGACGAGCTGGACGGCTGGCCGGATTCGGTCAAGACCATGCAGCGCAACTGGATCGGCCGCTCCGAGGGCCTGGAAATCCAGTTCGACGTACGTGACGTTGACGGCGGCGTGCTGGATCCGCTGCGCGTGTTCACCACCCGTCCGGATACCGTGATGGGCGTGACCTTCGTGTCGATCGCCGCCGAACATCCGCTGGCGCTGCATGCGGCGAAGAACAACCCGGAACTGGCCGCGATGCTGGCCGACCTGAAGCAGGGTGGCGTGTCCGAGGCGGAACTGGAAACCCAGGAAAAGCGCGGCATGGACACCGGCCTGCGTGCGCTGCATCCGGTCACCGGCGAGCCGGTGCCGGTGTGGGTCGCCAACTTCGTGCTGATGGGCTACGGCACCGGCGCGGTGATGGCCGTGCCGGGTCATGACCAGCGCGACAACGAAGTGGCCAACAAGTACGGCCTGCCGATCAAGCAGGTGATCGCGCTGAAGGATGCGCGCACCGAAGAAGAGCGCACCTGGGATGGCAGCCGCTGGCAGGACTGGTACAGCGACAAGAGCCGTGCCTTCGAGCTGGTCAACTCGGCCGAGTTCGATGGCCTGGATTTCCAGGGTGCCTTCGAAGCCCTGGCCGAACGATTTGAGCGCAAGGCGCAGGGCCAGCGCCGCGTCAACTACCGCCTGCGCGACTGGGGCGTGAGCCGCCAGCGCTACTGGGGCTGCCCGATTCCGGTGATCTATTGCGCCAAGTGCGGTGCGGTGCCGGTGCCGGAAGAACAGCTGCCGGTGGTGCTGCCGGAGGACGTGGCATTCTCGGGTACCGGTTCGCCGATCAAGACCGATCCGGAATGGCGCAAGACCACCTGCCCGGACTGCGGCGGCGCGGCCGAGCGCGAGACCGACACCTTCGACACCTTCATGGAGTCGAGCTGGTACTACGCCCGCTACACCTCGCCGGGTGCCCGTGATGCCGTCGACAAGCGCGGCAACTACTGGCTGCCGGTCGACCAGTACATCGGTGGCATCGAGCACGCGATCCTGCACCTGATGTATTTCCGCTTCTACCACAAGCTGCTGCGCGACGCGCGGATGGTCGACAGCAACGAACCGGCGCGCAATCTGCTGTGCCAGGGCATGGTGATTGCCGAGACCTACTACCGCCCGAACCCGGATGGCTCGAAGGACTGGATCAACCCGGCCGATGTGGAAGTGCAGCGCGACGAGCGCGGCCGCATCACCGGCGCGACCCTGATCGCCGACGGCCAGCCGGTGGTGGTCGGTGGCACCGAGAAGATGTCCAAGTCGAAGAACAACGGCGTGGACCCGCAGGCGATGGTCGACAAGTACGGCGCCGACACCGTGCGCCTGTTCTCGATGTTCGCCGCGCCGCCGGAACAGTCGCTGGAGTGGAACGAAGCCGGCGTGGATGGCATGGCCCGCTTCCTGCGCCGCCTGTGGGCCCAGGTGCAGAAGCATGCCGCCGATGGCGCCGCTCCGGCGCTGGATGTTGCAGCACTGGATGCCAACCAGAAGGCACTGCGCCGCAAGACCCACGAGACCATCGGCAAGGTCGGTGACGACTATGGCCGCCGCCACAGCTTCAACACCGCCATTGCCGCGGTGATGGAACTGATGAACGCGCTGGCCAAGTTCGAGGACGGCAGTGCGCAGGGGCGCGCGGTGCGCCAGGAAGCGCTGCAGGCCATCGTGCTGCTGCTCAACCCGATCACCCCGCACGCCAGCCATGCCCTGTGGCAGGTGCTGGGCCATGGCGAGACCCTGCTGGAAGACCAGCCGTTCCCGCAGGCCGATGCCGGTGCGCTGGTGCGCGACGCGCTGACCCTGGCCGTGCAGGTCAACGGCAAGCTGCGTGGCACCATCGACGTGGCGGCCGACGCCGCGCGCGAGCAGGTCGAGGCACTGGCCCTGGCCGAGCCCAACGCGGCCAAGTTCATGGAAGGCCTGACGGTGCGCAAGATCATCATCGTGCCGGGCAAGATCGTGAACATCGTCGCCGCCTGATGTACCCCGTACCGGCCACCCGCGTGGTGGCCGGTACCATTCCGGTGCAGGGCCCGGCGTTTGATGGCCCTGCATTCACGCGGCTTCGGGCACGCTGTGTGTTGCCGTGATCGCCCGGCTCCGCCAGACTGTCTCCATGACCCGAATCCTGCTTGCCCTCGTTCTTGTCCTCGGCCTTGCCGGCTGCGGTTTCCATCTGCGCAACAAGCTGATGCTGCCGACCGACACGGCACCGGTGAAGGTGGTTTCCACTGCGCCGTACAGCGAACTGGTCAAGCTGCTCAACCGCAGCCTGCTGGCCTCCGGCGCCAGGCTGGCCGATGAGGACAGCAAGGAGCCCAGCGCCCAGCTGCAGGTACTGTCCGAGCGCTGGGGCGACCTGCCGATCGCCATCGACTCGCAGGGCCGTGCGCAGGAATACAGCCTGCGCTACGCGGTGATCTTCATCTTCCGTCGCGAAGACGGCAGCGAACTGGTGCCGCAGCAGGTGATCGAGCTGTCGCGCGACTACGTGTCGCCGCCGACCGACGCCACCGGTACCACCACCGAACGTGAAATCCTGGCCAATGAACTGCGCCGGGAAATGTCCGCCTCGATCATCCGCCGCATCGACAGCGTGGTGCGTGCCGAGATCGAGAAGGGCGGCAGCCTGTCGGCGCCGAAGGACAAGCCGATCGAAGGCGCGGTACCGGCCGAGCCGGTCCCCGCAGCCAAGCACTGAGCCGCGCGCATGGAACTGCGTCCGGAGCAGCTGGCCAGCCAGGGCGCTGATACCGCGCTGGCGCCGGTCTACCTGATTGCCGGCCCGGAAACGCTGCGCGTGCTGGAGGCGGCCGACGCCATCCGCGCGCGTGCACGCGCCTCGGGCATTGGCGAACGTGAAGTGTTCGACGCCGATGGGCGTGATTTCGACTGGAACCAGCTCGACGCCAGTTTCAATGCCCCCAGCCTGTTCAGCGCCCGTCGCCTGGTCGAGGTGCGCCTGCCCAGCGGCAAGCCGGGCAAGGACGGTGCCGAGGTGATCAGCCAGTTCTGCGCCAATCCGGCGCCGGACGTGGTGTTGATGATCACCGCCAACGAATGGAGCAAGGCGCACCAGGGCAAGTGGGCCGAAGCGGTCAACCGCATCGGCGTGCTGTCGGTGGCGTGGGCGATCAAGCCGCACGAACTGCCGGACTGGATCGAGCGCCGCCTGCGTGGCAAGGGCCTGCGCGCGGACCCGGCCGCCGTGCAGCGCCTGGCCGAGCGGGTGGAAGGCAACCTGCTGGCTGCCGCCCAGGAAATCGACAAGCTGGCGCTGTTGGCCGATGGCCAGCCGCTGGATGTGGAGCGCATGGAGTCGCTGGTGGCCGACGCCGCCCGCTATGACGTGTTCCGGCTGGTGGAGGCGACATTCTCCGGGCAACCGCCGGCGGTGCTGCGCATGCTGGCCGGCCTGCGAGGCGAGGGTGAGGCGGTGGCTGCGTTGATGCCGATGGTGATCCGCGAGCTGCTGGCCGGTGCTGGCCTGGCCCGGGTGCAGGCCCGGGGTGGCAACCTGGCCGCCGAAATGAAATCGCGCGGCATCTGGGAATCGCGGCAGGCGCCGTACAAGCGCGCGCTGCAGCGGCATCCGGAAAGCAAGCGCTGGGAGCGCTTCGTGGCTGAAGCGGGACTGGTCGACCGTATCGCCAAGGGGCGCGCCGACGGCGATGCCTGGCTGGCGCTGGAGCGCCTGCTGGTGGCTGTGGCCGAACCGCGTGCCGTGCGCCTGCTGGCGCGGGCCTGAGCAATGAGCCTGCGGATCTACTACGGGGGCACCTTTGATCCGGTGCACCTCGGGCACCTGGCGATCGCGCGGGCTGCCCGTGACGAACTGCAGGTTGCCGTGCGCATGCTGCCGGCGGCCGATCCGCCGCACCGTGCCGTGCCCGGCGCCACGGCCGAGCAGCGCTGCACCATGCTGTCGCTGGCCATCGGCGACGAACCAGGCCTGCTGCTGGACCGCCGCGAGCTGGAACGCGCGGCGCGTTTCCCCGGTCGGCCGTCCTACACCGTGGACACCCTGCGCGAGCTGCGCGGCGAGCTGGGGCCGAGCCGGCCGCTGGCCTGGCTGGTCGGCGCCGACAGCCTGCTTGGCCTGTCCCGCTGGCACGAATGGGAGGCGTTGTTCGGGCTGGCTCATTTCGTGGTGGCGGAGCGCCCGGGTAGTCCGTTGCAGGCCGCGGTGGATGGCGAGCTGGGCCGGGCGCTGGAAGGGCGTTGGGCCGACACCGAGCAGGCCCTGTTCGCCAGCCCGGCCGGGCGCATCCTGCGCCTGCACCACCCGCTGCGCGAGGAATCGGCCAGCGCCGTGCGCTCGCAGATCGCCGCCGGCGGCCCCTGGCGCGCCCTGCTGCCACCCGGCGTGGCGGACTATGTGGCTGCACACGGGCTGTACCGCCCGGGCAGGCCGTGAATGGCGCAGCGGCGCCATCCCCGTATAATCGCCCCCACGTTTATCGAGTCGATCCACTTTGAGCAACCAGACCCAGCCCCAGACCATCAAGGTCGATCTGCCCAGCCCGCCGCCGTCCGTGCCGGAACTGCTGGCCAGCGTCCGCCAAGCCACCGAAGACCTGAAGGCCAAGGACCTGGTCGAGATCGACGTGCGCGGCCGGTCCAGCGTTGCCGACTACATGATCGTCGTTTCGGGCACCTCGACCCGCCACGTCAAGTCGATTGCCGACGAAGTCGTGCGCTTCGCCAAGAACATCGACGTGATGCCGCTGGGCGTGGAAGGCGAGCGCGAAGCCGAGTGGGTGCTGGTCGATCTGGGCGACGTGATCGTCCATGTGATGCTGCCGCGCGTGCGTGAGTTCTACGCTCTCGAGCGCCTGTGGACCGTCGGCGACCAGCCGCCGTCCAGCGACGACGAAGTGGCCTGAGCCACGCGTTGATGCATCCCTTCGACGGCGCCGATGGCGCCGTCGACGTTTTGGAGGACCGTTGATGAAAGCCCGCCTGATCGCCACCGGTGAACGCGCCCCCAGCTGGGTGGCGCAGGGCTTCGCCGAGTACCAGAAGCGGCTGTCGCACTGGCTGCCGTTCGAGCTGGTGGAAATCGAGCCCGGCCTGCGTGGCAAGGGGCGCGATCCGCGTCGCGCCACCGAAGATGAAGGCAAGCGGGTCATCGCTGCGCTGCCGAAGAATGCCTATGTGGTGGCGCTGGACGTGCCGGGCCGCCAGCTCAGTTCCGAACAGCTGGCGCAGCGCCTGGAACACTGGCGCGGGCAGGGAAGGGACCTGGCGTTCCTGATCGGTGGCCCGGAAGGGCATTCGCCGGAGGTGTCCGCGCTGGCCGATGAGAAGTGGTCGATCGGCCCGCTGACGCTGCCGCACATGCTGGTGCGCCTGGTGGTGGCCGAGCAGCTGTATCGGGCTGCCGCAATGATTGCCAATCACCCCTACCATCGCGCGTGAAGAGTGGTTATACTAGTCGTCTGCCCGAATAGCTCAGCCGGTTAGAGCACTTGACTGTTAATCAGGGGGTCGTTGGTTCGAGTCCAACTTCGGGCGCCACCTTGAAAAACCTGCATCGCGAGATGCAGGTTTTTTTTTTGCGTCTTTGTAGCGTCGAGGTTGCGCGACTGCTGTTGTGGAGCCGAGCCATGCTCGGCTGCTGCGGATGAACCAGCCGAGCGTGGGCTCGGGTCTACAGCGCGAGATTGCCTCGCCAGAACGCCACCAGCGTGGCGATCGCCACGATCAGGATCGCAGCGAACAGCACCCCCTCCCAACGCGTGAATACCTGTTCGCCGCGTTGGCGCCTGGTCAGCGCGAACAGCACCACACCGGGCACGTACAGCAGCACCGACAGCAGCAGGTTGTCCAGGCCACCGGCATACACCAGCCACAGCGCATAGGCGCTGGCCAGCAGTGCGACCACGAAATCGCGCCAGCGCACGCCTGGTTCACCGGCATAGGCCTGCCCACGCCAGGCCAGCTGCACACCGAACGCGGTGGACAGGAAGTAGGGCACCAGGCTCATCGACGCGGCCAGCAGCACCAGCCCGGTATAGCTGCCGGAATTGACCAGCACCAGCAGCAGGAACAACTGGATCAGCCCGTTGCTCAACCACAGTGCATTGGCCGGCACGCCGCGCGCGTTCTCACACCCCAGGAAGGCCGGCATGGTGCCGTCACCCGCGGCGGCATAGAGCACTTCGGCGCACAGCAGCACCCAGGCCAGCAATGCACCGAGAACGGAGATGATCGAACCGATGATGATCACCGTCGCGCCCCATTCGCCGACAATGGCTTGCAGCACATAGGCCATCGACGGATTGGGCAGTCCGGCCAGTTCCGCCTGCGACAGCACGCCCATCGACAACAGGCTGACCAGCACCAGCAGCAGCCACACGCCGAGGAAGCCGATCACCGTGGCGCGACCCACGTCGGCACGGCGTGCGGCGCGCCGCGAGTAGATGCTGGCGCCTTCGATGCCGATGAACACCCATACGGTCACCAGCATCATGCCGCGCAGCTGCTGGCCGAGATCGCCGAGTGCGGGCGTGCCCAGGAAATCGGCACCGAACACGTCCATGCGGAACGCGCCGGCGGCCAGGATGAGGAACAACGCAATGGGCAGCAGCTTGGCCACGGTCACCAGGCCATTGACGATGGCTGCAGTGCGCAGGCCACGCAGCACCAACAGGTGCACGGTCCACAACAGCAATGACGATGCGGCCACGGCGGCCGGGGTATTGCCTTCGCCGAACACGGGCATGAAGTGGCCCAGGCCACTGAAGATCAGCACGAAGAAGCTGGCGTTACCGAGCACCGAGGCAACCCAGTAGCCCCACGCAGCGGAGAAGCCGATGTAGTTGCCGAAGCCTTCGCGTGCGTATGCGTAGATGCCGGTATCGAGATCAGGCCGGCGGTTGGCCAGCGCCTGGAATACGAAGGCCAGCATCAGCATGCCCGCGCCGCTCAGGGCCCAGCCGATCAGCGCGGCGGCAGGCCCGGCGCTGCGCGCCACGTTCTGCGGCAATGAAAAGATGCCGGCGCCGACCATCGAGCCGACCACCAGTGCAGTCAACGCGGGCAGGCCCAGGCGTTGCGAAGTTGCGGCCATGCAGATCCCCTGCGGCGGTGATGCCGCGTGCACACGGTAGCCATGTGCCCGTGAACATGCCTGCAAGGGGCGGAACGACGAAGGCCCGGGCAGCTGCCCGGGCCTTCGAAGTTGCTGCGTTGAAGTGTATTGCCTGTATTACTTGAAGGTGTACTTGGCACCGACGGTGAAGTAGCGACCGATGGCACCACTGAAGTGCAGCGGGTTGTAGTTGACACCGCCGTAGGTGGACGGATCCAGCGGCGCGATGCGATCGAACACGTTCTGCACCGAGGCGTTCAACTCGAAGGCTTCAGTGATGTTCCAGCGGCCCGACAGGTCGAAGGTGGTGAACGAGGAGATCTTCTTGACGTCCGTTCCGTCTGCATACGCGAACAGATAGGAGCCGTTCGGACCACGGAAGTCCTTGTTGTCCATCTTCGAGATGTAGTTGGCAACGCCGCTGACGCTCCACGGACCCTGCCTCCAGGTGGTGCCGAAGTTGATGCGGTCCTTCGGGGTGCCGATGCAGTTGGTCACGTCGCAGTTGCCGTGAGTACCCGCGTAGTCAACCGTCACGTCGGCATCGGTGCGCTCGAACTTGAGCACATGGCTCCACTGCAGGTCCATCTCCAGCTGGCCCGGGCCGATGTCGAAGGTCTGGCGGATATCGGTATCGATACCCCGGACCCGGGTCGATGCGGCATTGATGTACTGCGTGTTGACTGCCAGGATGCTGCCGGTGCCGGGCACGCCGTTGAGCAGGTTGCTGTCACGCAACACGTTGCCGGCGGCAATGGCTTCGGAGGTGCTGCCCTGGGCAATTTCGTTGGTGCGCTTGATCTGCCAGGCATCGATGGTCAGCGAGGTCGTGGACGTCGGCTGCAGGACGATACCCACCGAGTAGCTCTTGGACTCTTCCGGCTTCAGATCCTTGTTCGGGCGGGTGATGATGGCCACCGGCAGGGCACCGCAGTCATCCCCGGTGGCACCCGGTGCAGGGTTGCCGTTCGGGCAACGTACCGGATCGGACGCGTTGGAGAACGCTGCCAGGCCACCATCGCCGTTCTCGGCCGGGTTGGGTGCCCGGAAGCCTTCGGCGTAGCTGCCACGCAGTGCGATCCAGTCGGCCGGGGTCCACTTGATGCCGATCTTCGGCGTGGCCTTGCCTTCACCGCTCTCGTACTTGTCGTAGCGAACCGCACCGGACAGTTCCAGGGTTTCCAGCACGGGCGCAGACAGCTCAACGTAGCCTGCGTACACGTTCTGGGTGCCGTCGTAGGCCGAGTAGCCCAGGCCGATGATCTGGCCCTTGTCGGTGTAGGTCTGCGGGGTCAGGCTGTTGCTGGTCTTGCGCCATTCGGTACCCAATGCCAGGCCCAGCGGGCCACCCTTCAGGTCCATCAGGCTGCGCGACACGGTGAAGTCGAACATGTCCAGGCTGGACTTGGCGCGGGCGCTGATATCCGGCGAGATGAAGTCGTACAACGCCTGCGAGTTCATGCCCGCGTTGTCACCGATGCGCCAAACACCACCGGCGCAGTTCGGGTTGGCCAATGCGCAACGTACGTTGTCGTAGTTGAGGAAGCCGGTGCGCTTGTTGACCAGATCAGTGCCCGAGTGCAGATAGGCGGTGTCGTAGCTCCAGTCGCCCCAGTTGCCCTTGACGCCGACCAGGAAGCGGGTGAACTCATTGGTGTTGTTGGTCACGCGGGGACCGACATCCCACGCCGAATAACGCAGGCGCGAGGCCTGGCCGGGAATGGGATTGTCAGGATGATTCGGGCCCAGCACCACTGCGCCCGGGCCACTGTTGCCGTTGACCGGGCCTTCGGGGAAGCCCCAGCTGCCGGATACGCCGGACGGGGTGTTGCTGAAGGTGGTCTCTTTCTTCGAGTAGCCGATTTCGGTGTAGATCTCGCCACCTTCACCAAACGCGAAGCTGGCACGGCCAAACACGTTGACGTACTTCTCTTCCGGGGTCAGATCGCGATACAGCTGGTTCGGATCCCACAGGCAGCCCTGCGCCTGTGCAGTAGCCTCGGTCTGGCCGGGAATGGTGGTCAGGCCAGCACAGCCCGGCAATGCGACCAGGAAGGCAGGATTGTCCTTGGTCACATTGCGATCGTCATACACCGAACCGTTCGGACCAACACCGCCGCGGGTCTTGCCGCTGAGGAAGGCGCCGCCGAGGAACTGGGCGTTGTTGCCATAGCCCCACGGGCGGGTATCGCCGGTACCGATCCACTTGCGGTTCTTGCGATCACTGATCTTGATCGCGTCGGTCTTTGCCACATCCAGGCTGAAGAAGGCATTCCAGCCGTCGGTGGCCAGATCGCCGGTACCGGCGGTCAGGGTCGCCTTCTTCGCGTCGCCATCGCTGTCGCCAGACAGGCCGTAGGAGCCCCGGAGGATCGCGCCCTGGAAGTCGCTGCGCAGGATGATGTTGACCACGCCGGCGATGGCGTCGGAACCATAGATCGCCGAGGCGCCGTCCTTCAGCACTTCCACGCGTTCGACGGCGTCGAGCGGGATGGTGCTCAGGTCGGTGAAAACCTTCTGGCCGTCATCGGCCAAGCCGTAGGTGGCCATGCGGCGACCATTCAACAGGACAAGGGTCGAACCCGCGCCCAGGCCGCGCAGCGAGATGCCGGCACCACCGCCGGCAAAGCCGTTGCCGAAGGTCTTGGGAATGGAGCCGGAACCGTCGGCGGTCAGTGTCTGCAGGTACTCGGCAACCGTGGTCTTGCCCGTACGGTCGATTTCCTGGCGGGTCACCACCTGCACCGGGGACGGTGTTTCAGTGTTGGTGCGCGGGATGTTCGAACCGGTGACCGTGATGCGGTCCAGGTTGGTGGCCTTTTCCTGCGCGAAAGCGGAGGTGGAAGCCACGGCGCCAACCAGCAGCAGCGTGCCGCCGGTAAGGATATGGGTGATGGACGATGCCAGGGTGGTGCGGCGGCGGCTGGCGGGCCGTTGGATCAGGTGTTTCACAGCTTCTCTCCTAACTGGAAAACCGTAGCGTTGAGGGCTGTCTCCGGAAGATTCCGGGACGGACCAATCTAGGTTTCCGACAGGTGACGAAGTCGTGAATTTTTGCTTAATCAATAACAGTTGATCCTGTTCCGTCCGTACCCGTCCGGACGGAAGCGCCGGCCCGGCAAGCAGCCGGGCCGGCGATCACCTCAGTCCGGCAGCGAGAACTGCACCGGCACCATGCCGATGGCCGGCACGGCCACGCCATCACGCTGGGCCGGCTCGAAGCGCCAGTGCCTGAGCACCTGCTGGCGTGCGGCCTGGTCCAGGCTGCGCGAGCCACTGCTGCGCTCGATGCTGACCACCGCCGGCTGCCCGTGGGAGTCCACCTCCACCCGCAACAGCACCGTACCCTGCTCGCGGTTGCGCAGTGCCGCCAGCGGGTAGGCCGGCGGCGGGGCGCTGCGGTACTGCAGCTGGGCGCCGGCCAGAGGCGTGGAGGTATCGATGCTCGGTGCCAGCTGGGGCGGGGCCGGTTCGGCGGCCGGCAGTGCGATGCCCTGGGTCTCCTCCACGGTCGCGGTGGGTGCAGGCAGTGGCGGTGCTACCGGCTGCGTCCGGGGTTTCGGCACCACCTGGACGATCTCTTTCGGCAGGATCGGAACCGGCGGCGTGGGCGGTGGCGGGATCTTCTCGATCAGCCTGACCGCAGTCTTGTCACGTGGGACCTGCACGGCCTGGTAGGTCGCCGGGATCAGCAGCAACAGGAAGGCCAGCAGATGCAGGGCGATGGCCGCGCTCCAGGCGGCAACGCGGGCGGGGTCGAAGTGCGGGGATGCAACGGGATACGTACGAACCATGGTCCACCTCCATGCCAGTGACGAAGTCCTCAACGCACCAGGGCCCGTGGCGGGGTTGCCGCACGCGGCTGGCAGTCCATCAGTAGCGCGACAGGGCAGCCACTGCCTAGAGGCAGGGGGGCGATCGTTGGGCTGGCCTTCAGCCAACGCCGGCTATGGGCATGAAAAAGGCGGATCCCCTGCGGGATCCGCCTTTGTCGGCAATGGCGAACGGGATCAGCGACCCAGTTCGAACACCACGTCCAGGTTGACCGAGACGGTCGATTCACCCGGTGCGACCGGGGTGGCCTTGTCCATCGCCGCGCCGGCCGACATGGCCCGCATCATCGGCATCGGGCGGTAGCCGCCGCCGGCGTTCTCGGAAATGCTGACGATGCGGCGCACCTGCAGGCCCAGCGACTTCGCATAGGTCTGGGCGCGGGCCTGGGCCTTCTTCAATGCAGCCAGGCGGGCTTCGTCGTAGACCGGTTCCGGCTGGTCGATCTCGAAGCTGGGGCCGTTGATCTGGTTGGCGCCCTGCGCAGCCAGTGCATCCAGCACCTTGCCCAGCTTGGCGATGTCACGCACCTTCAGGCTGACCGTGTTGCTGGCCTGGTAGCCGGTGATCTTCGGTGCTTCGTTGTCGGCATAGCGGTACTGCGGATTGAGGCTGACGCCACTGGTCTGCACGTCGCGCTCGGCGATGCCGGCGGCCTTGATCGCGGCCAGTACCTTGTCCATCTGCTGGGCGTTCTGGCGCATGGCGCTGTTGCCATCGGCGGCCTGGGTGACCACACCGGCCGACAGGGTGGCCACGTCCGGCACGCGGGTCGCCTCGGCATTGGCCGAGATGTTCAGCAGGGTGCCTTCGGCCGGGGCGGCGATCGACGGCGACGACGGGGCAGCATGGGCGGTCATCGAGGTTCCAAGGGCGAGGGACAGGGCGAGCAGCAGCGGGGTGGCGGTCAGGCGCATGGAGAACTCCTTGTTGTGCCGTTGAGGGTGGTGTCGTAGCGATGAACGCGCTGTGAGCCCGTTCGGGGTTGCGCACGTTCCGGGACGGGTTGCCGACGATTCAGGTGGCGGCCTCAGGTTATGCTGTGCCGATGCTCTATCTTGCTTCCCGCTCCCCCCGACGCAACCAGCTGCTGGCCCGACTCGGACGCCCCTTCCAGGCCCTGGACCTGGAGGTCGTCGAGCAGCGCGCGCCCGCTGAAAGCGCCGAACAGTATGTCTGCCGGGTCGCCGCCGACAAGGCGCGCGCCGGGTTGGCCCGGGTGCTGGCCGATGACCCGCAGGCGCGCGTGCTCGGCTCGGACACCGAGGTGGTGCTGGATGGCGACGTGTTCGGAAAGCCCACTGACGCCGCCGATGCGCGGGCGATGCTGGCGCGCCTTGCCGGGCGTACCCATCAGGTGATGACCGCCGTGGTGGTGGTCGGCGCGGACGGGCTGGACAGCGAACTGGTCATTTCCGAAGTGACCTTCGCCCCGATCGACGCTGCCGACATCGCCGCCTACGTGGCCACCGGCGAGCCGTTGGACAAGGCCGGGGCCTACGCCATCCAGGGCGGGGCCGAGCGCTGGATCGAACATCTTTCCGGCAGCTACTCCGGCGTCATGGGGCTGCCATTGCTGCATACCGATCGTCTGCTGGCGCGCTGCGGCGTGCCGGCCACAACTGCCGATGCCGCCAGGGAGGCTGCCGATGTCTGAGGAAATCCTGGTCAATGTGACCCCGCGCGAAACCCGGGTCGCGGTGATCGAGAACGGCATGCTGCAGGAACTGCACATCGAGCGCGGTTGGCGCCGGGGTGTGGTCGGCAACATCTACAAGGGCAAGGTGCAGCGGGTGATGCCCGGCATGCAGGCCGCCTTCGTCGAAGTCGGGCTGGAGCGTGCCGCGTTCCTGCATGCCAACGATGTGGTGCGGCCGGCGCCGGTGGCCAGTGCCGATACCGAGAACACCACGCTGCCGCCGCCATCCAGCGTGCCGATCGTCGAGCTGCTGCGCGACGGCCAGGACATCGTGGTGCAGGTGGTGAAGGACCCGATCGGGACCAAGGGCGCACGCCTGACCACCCAGATCAGCATTCCCTCGCGCTACATGGTGCTGCTGCCGCAATCCAAGGTCGTGGGCGTTTCCGCACGCATCGAGGATGAAACCGAGCGCGCCCGCCTGAAGGCGCTGGTGACCGAACTGTCGGCGCAGCACGGGGGCTACGGCTACATCGTGCGTACCAATGCCGAGGGCCAGCCGGCAGAGGCCATCGCCGAGGACATCGCCTACCTGTCGCGCGTTTGGAACGTGGTCGAGCGTCGTGGCCGCGAAGCGGCCTCGTGCAGCAACATCTATGAAGACCTGAGCCTGCCGCTGCGATCGGTACGCGACCTGATCCGCAAGGACGTTGACAAGGTGAAGGTGGACTCCAAGGAGACCTTCGCGCAGTTGCAGGCCTTTGTTGCCAAGTACATGCCGGTGCTGGCCGAGAAGATCGAGCTGTACAGCGGTGATCGCCCGATCTTCGACATGTTCGGGGTGGAGGACGAGATCGGCCGCGCGCTGGACAAGCAGGTGCCGCTGAAATCCGGTGGCTACCTGGTGATCGACCAGACCGAGGCGATGACCACCATCGACGTCAACACCGGTTCGTTCCTCGGCCAGCGCAACCTGGAAGAGACGGTGTTCCGCACCAACCTGGAAGCGGCACAGGCGGTGGCACGGCAGCTGCGGCTGCGCAACCTGGGCGGCATCATCATCATCGATTTCATCGACATGGACGATGCCGAGCATCGCCGCCAGGTGCTGCGCACCCTGGAAAAGGCGTTGGCCCGCGACCATGCCAAGACCACGGTGTACGACTTCTCGCCACTGGGCCTGGTGGAGATGACCCGCAAGCGCACGGTGGAAAGCCTGGAGCGCCAGCTGTCGGAGACCTGCCCGCAGTGCAGCGGCCGCGGCAGCATCAAGACCACCGAGACGGTGACCTACGAGATCTTCCGCGAGATCACCCGTGCCGTGCGCCAGTTCGATGCCGCGCGCCTGCTGGTGATCGCGTCGACCAAGGTGGTCGCGCGCATCACCGACGAGGAATCCGCGGCGGTGGCCGAGCTGGAGGAATTCCTCGGCAAGAGCATCCGCTTCCAGGCGGACGAGCAGTACCTGCAGGAGCAATTCGATGTCGTTCTGCTCTGATCCTCGCCGGCCGCAGGCCGGCGGTGGCCGATGAGCGCGCCGCCGCGCCTGCGACTGCGAAGGATCCGCCGTCATTTCATTGCCGCCTGCGCGGTGGGCCTGGTCGGGCTTGCACTGCTGGTGGGCACCTTCAGCCAGCTGCTGCCGCTGGCCGAGCGCCATCCCGACAGGATTGCCGCCTGGCTGAGTGAACGCGCTGGCCAGCCGGTGCGTTTCGACCAGCTGCAGACCGCCTGGACCCGGCGCGGCCCGCTGCTGCAGCTCAAGGGCCTGCGCATCGGCGCCGGCCAGGGCCTGGCGATCGGCGAGGCCGAAGTGCTGGTATCGATGTACAGCGGCCTGTTGCCTGGCCGGTCGCTGACCGAGCTGCGCCTGCGTGGCCTGGCGCTCGACCTGCAGCAGGGCGAGGACGGTCGCTGGTCGGTACGCGGCCTGCCGCAGGCCGCCAATGGCGGGGACCCGCTGGATGCGCTGCGCCGGCTGGGCGAACTGCAGGTGATCGGAGGCCGCCTGGGCGTGCATGCGCCGGGGCTGGGAATCGACACCACGCTGCCACGCATCGACGTGCGCCTGCGGGTCAATGGCGACCGCCTGCGTGTAGGCGTGCGTGCCTGGGCCCAGACCGAAGCGCTGCCGTTGACGGCGGTGCTGGACGTGGACCGCGTGCGCGGCAATGGCCAGGCCTGGCTGGGCGCCGATCCGGTCGATTTCCATGCCTGGTCGCCGCTGCTGGCGGCCGGCGGTGTGCGCCTGCGCGAAGGCAAGGGCGAACTCAACCTGTGGCTGACCCTGCGCGATTTCGCACCGGTGGCGGTGACCACCGATTCGGACCTGCGTGATGTCCGCATCGATGGCGCACCGATGCCCTCGATGGCGGCTCCGCAGCTGCAGCTGCAGCGGTTGCAGGCACGCCTGCGCTGGCAGCGCCAGGCTGATGGCTGGGCGTTGCAGGTGCCGCGCCTGCGCCTGAAAACCGAAGAGGGCGAGCAGCAGCTCGATGGCCTGCAGCTGCAGCTTGGCAAGCAGCTGCGGGTCCGTTCTGGCGAAGTGCAGGCCGGCACCGCGCTGCGTGCGCTGGCCCTGAGCGATCGTCTCGAACCGGGCCTGCGTCGCTGGCTGTTCCTGTCCAGGCCGCAGCTGGATGTGCGCGAGTTGCAGTTGGCGGGCGATCGCGATGGCCCACTGTGGGCGCAGGGCGAACTGCAGTCGCTGGGCTTCGCCAGCGTGGGCAATTCGCCCGGCCTGCGCGGCCTGGGCGGGCGCTTCGAAGGCGACGCGGATGGCTTCAGCCTGCAGTTGCAGCCGCAACGGCAGCTGCAGTTCGATTGGCCGACCGGCTTTGGTGTGCGTCATGACCTGCATCTGGCGGGACAGGTGGTGGGCTGGCGCGACGAGGGCGGTGGTTGGCGTATCGGTACTGCGGCGATGCGCGTGGAAGGCACCGACTATGCGGCCGACGTGCGCGGCGGGGTCTGGTTCCAGGGGGACAGTACGCGGCCGTGGCTGCAGCTGGCGGCCAAGCTGGACGACGTGCCGATGACCGCGGCCAAGCGCTTCTGGATCCACTCCAAGATGAGCAAGGGCGCCACCGACTGGCTGGACATGGCGCTGGCCGGCGGCCAGGTGCGCAATGGCATCGGCCTGGTCAGTGGCGACCTGGACGACTGGCCGTTCGACAACAACGATGGCCGCTTCGAGGCCACCGGCCATATCACCAACGGTGACATCCGTTTCCAGCACGATTGGCCGTTGATGAGCCAGGTCGACGCCGATATCGCCTTCATCGGCCCCGGCTTCGACATGCATGGGCGCGGCGATCTGGCCGGTGTGGCTGTGCAGAAGTTCGAGGCGGGCATTCCGGATTTCGGGCAGCAGCCGCTGTATGTGCGCGCCGATGCGCAGAGCGAGGCGGGCAAGCTGCTGGCGATGCTGCGGCAGAGCCCGCTGCACAAGGATTATGGCGACACCCTGGACAACCTCACTGCTGCCGGCCCGGCGCATGTGACCTTCGATCTGCTGCAGCCACTGCACCACGATGAAGGTGGCGGCCACCTGCAGGGGACGGTCGATCTGGCCGGCGTGAAGCTGGTCGACAAGCGCTTCCAGCTCGCCTTCGACAACATGCAGGGACAGGCGCGCTACAGCAATGGCGGTTTCGATGCCGAGGCACTGTCGGTGCGCCACCTCGGCCAGGACGGTCGCCTGAGCCTGCGTGCCGGTGGCTACGTGCACGACAGCAGACTGGCCTTCGAATCGCAGCTGTCGGCCACGCTGGATGCTGGCGTGCTGATCGACCGCGCGCCGGAGATGGCGTGGCTCAAGCCCTACATCACCGGAACCTCGCCGTGGACCATCGCGGTCAGCCTGCCCAAGGTCGCTCCAGGGGCGCCTGCGCCGCCCAGCGAGCTGCGGTTGAGCTCCGATCTGGTCGGGACCCGGCTGGACCTGCCGGCGCCGCTGGACAAACCGGCTGCCGAGCCGTTGGCGACCACCGTGGCTGCACAGCTGCCGATGGGGGCCGGCCGCATCGACGTGGCGTTCGGCCAGCGCCTGGCGCTGGCCGCACGCAGCCACAACAACCAGACCGGTGTGCAGGTGACGCTGGGCAGCGACCATGTCGACCGCGAGCCGCCGCCGAGCGGATTGACCGTCAATGGCCGCAGCCCGACCCTGGACGCCCTGGAATGGATCAGCCTGGCGCGGGGTGGCAGTGATGACGACGCCATGCCGCTGCGTGCGGTGGACGTGCAGGTCGGCCAGTTGAAGCTGATCGGTGGCGTGTTCGAGCAGACCCGGTTGCAGCTGCGCCCGGGCGCGCAGGCACTGGATGTGCGCCTGGACGGCCCGTCGCTGGCCGGGCGCCTGACCGTCCCCAATGCAGACGGCGGCACCATCAGTGGCCAGCTCGACCGCGTGCACTGGCAATCCCTGCCGGCGGCTCTGGGTGCACCGGCCGCACCGGCACGGGTACAGGCCGGCGCCAACGACATGGACCCGGCCAAGCTGCCGCCGTTCGCGCTGGACATCGCCGACCTGAAGTTCGGCAAGGTGGTGCTGGGCCAGGCGGTACTGCGTACGCGGCCGCTGGCCAATGGCCTGAACGTGGACGAGCTGCGCTTCCGTGCGCCCGACCAGGAGATCGACATCAGCGGTCGCTGGCTGGGCCGCACCGGTGGTGGCCGCACCGAGCTGACCGCACAGGTGCGCAGCGAGGACCTGGGCGGATTGATGCAGAACCTCGACTACGGCGGCCAGCTGCGTGGCGGTTCCGGCCAGGCGCAGCTGCAGGCCACGTGGAGTGGGGGGCCGTCGGACTTCCAGCTGGGCAACCTGCAGGGCCGCCTGGACCTGCACGCGCGCAACGGCCAGCTGCTGGAGCTGGAACCGGGCGCCGGCCGGGTGCTGGGCCTGCTCAGTGTCACCCAGCTGCCGCGGCGCCTGATGTTCGACTTCCGCGACTTCTTCTCCAAGGGCTTCGCGTTCAACCAGATCGACGGCAGCATGCAGTTCGGCCAGGGCATGGCACGCACCGACAAAGTGCTGATCGAAGGCCCGGCAGCCAACATCACCATCCGCGGCCAGGCCGACCTGCGCAACCAGCAGTTTGACCAGACCATCGACGTCAACCCGCGTGCAGGCAATCTGCTGACCGTGGTGGGTGCGGTCGCCGGTGGCCCGGTGGGGGCGGCGCTGGGCGCGGCCACCAATGCGGTATTGTCAAAGCCATTGGGCGAGATTGGCGCCCGTACCTACAAGGTGACCGGTCCATGGAAGGAACCGAAGGTGGAAGTGATCGAGCGCAGCCGCGACAAGGCTCCGCCACCCGTACCGACACCGGCGCCGGCCATTCCGCCGACCGTCACCGGCCTGCCGCGCTCGCGTTGAGCGCGGCATTCCTGTTCACGGGGCTTGCCTGAGCGCCCCCGCATCCCCAGATCGAGAACCATGACTGATATCGCCCTGACGCTTGCCCAAGACCGCCTGCTGCGCCCCGGCGGCCTGGATACCGCTGGCCTGGAGCGCACCTTCGGCCAGCTGCTCGGCCCCGGTGTGGACTTCGGCGACCTTTATTTCCAGCATGCCCGCCGCGAGAGCTGGAGCGTGGAAGACGGCATCGTCAAGGACGGCGCCCATTCCATCGAGCAGGGCGTGGGCGTGCGGGCGATTTCCGGCGAGAAGACCGGCTTCGCCTACTCCGACGACATCCATGCCGATGCGCTGCTGACGGCGGCGCAGTCGGCGCGTGCGATCTCGCGTGAAGGTGGCGCCCAGTCCGGGCGGTCGCTGCTGCGCGGCAACGCGCGCGCGCTGTACCCGGCGCTGGACCCGATCGATGGCATCGGCAACGAGGCCAAGGTCGAGGTGCTCAAGCGCCTGGATGGCTACCTGCGCGCCGCCGACCCGCGCGTGAAGCAGGTGATGGTGAGCCTGTCCGGCGGCGTCGATACGGTACTGATCGCCCGCAGCGACGGTGTGCTGGGCGCTGACGTGCGCCCGTTGGTGCGCCTGAACGTGCAGGTGATCGTGGAGCACAACGGTCGCCGCGAGTCCGGCTATGCCGGCGGTGGTGGCCGCTACGGGTATGAGGAGCTGTTCGCGGACGGTCGCCCCGAGGCCTTTGCCCGCGAGGCGCTGCGCCAGGCGCTGGTGAACCTGGACGCCGTTCCGGCACCGGCCGGCGTGATGCCGGTGGTACTGGGCTCGGGCTGGCCCGGCGTGCTGCTGCATGAAGCGGTCGGCCACGGCCTGGAAGGCGACTTCAACCGCAAGGGCACCAGCGTCTACGCGGGCCGCATCGGCGAGCGCGTTGCCGCCCCGGGCGTGACCATCGTCGATGACGGCACGCTGGACGGACGCCGTGGTTCGTTGAACATCGACGATGAGGGCCACCCGAGCCAGTGCACCACCCTGATCGAGGACGGCATCCTGGTCGGCTACATGCAGGACAGCCTCAACGCACGGCTGATGGGCATGGCGCCGACCGGCAACGGCCGCCGCGAATCGTTCGCGCACCTGACCATGCCGCGCATGACCAACACCTACATGCGCGCCGGCCAGCACGACCCACAGGAAATGATCCGTTCGGTGAAGAAGGGCCTGTACGCAGTCAACTTCGGTGGCGGCCAGGTCGACATCACCAGCGGCAAGTACGTGTTCTCGGCCACCGAGGCCTACCTGATCGAGGATGGCCGCATCACCGCGCCGGTGAAGGGTGCGACGCTGATCGGCAACGGTCCGGAAACCATGCAGAAGGTGCGCATGGTCGGCAACGATCTGGCCCTGGACGAGGGCGTGGGCATCTGTGGCAAGGACGGGCAGAGCGTGCCCGTGGGTGTCGGCCAGCCCTCGCTGCTGATCGAGGGCATCACGGTCGGCGGTACCCAGGCCTGAGCCGGGCGATGGCCAGCGCCACCGCCCAGGCCGGCGCGGACTCAGTCCTCGTCGGCTTCGTCGCTGTCGACGGGGGCGGCGTCTTCGGCGCTGGCCTTCAGGCCCAGCGCGGCCGGCAGCATCAGGGCGCGCAGCACCTGGAAGATTTCGCGGTAGGCGCGCGGCGGCTTGTTCCTGGCCTTCTCGGCCTGCGCATTGCGCACCAGCGTGCGCAGCTGCTGGCGGTCGGCCTGCGGGTAGTCGTCCAGCAGTGCAGCCAGCGCCTTGTCACCCTCGGCCAGCAGGCGCTCGCGCCAGTCTTCCGCGCGGTGCATCATCGCCACTTCACGGCGACCGGTTTCGCTGTTGGCGTCCAGCGCATCGCGGATCGCATCCAGCGTGGCGTCTTCTTCGCGGCGCATGTGCTTGGCCAGGAACGCCAGCTGGCGCTTGTGGGCGATGTGGGCGGTGATGCGCTTGCACTCGGCGATATGCGGCAGCAGGTCTTCCGGGATCGGCAGGCGTGCCAGCTGGGCCGGGGTCAACGACACCAGCTTCTCGCCCAGGGCCAGGACGTCGAGCGCGTCGCGCCGGTTCTGGCTGCGGCTCTTGTCGTGGAATTCACCGGTTTCTTCGTCGCGTCCGCGCATCGTTCCTACCTGATCTCAAAAAAAGTCGCCCGGCGTGATGCCGGGCCCAACCCGTACAGGATAAAGCATTGAACGTGATCGCCCCTGAAGTCGCTGTCGGCGACGACAGCCTGGCCCGGCTGGAACGGCTGGCCGACCTCTCCCAGCAGCTGCTCGACCGCGCCCGTGCGCTGGGCGCCAGCCAGGCCGAGGTCAGTTGCAGCGAGGATCGTGGCCTGGAGGTCAATGTCCGCCTTGGCGAGGTGGAGACCGTGCAGTCCACCCGTGACCGCGGTATCGCCGTCACCGTCTATTTCGGCCAACGCAAGGGCAGCGCCAGCACCGGCGACCTGAACGAGGCCAGCCTTGCCGCCACGGTCGAGCAGGCCTGTGCGATCGCCCGGCACACCGAAGATGACCCGGCTGCCGGCCTTGCCGAGGCCGCGCTGATGGCCACCGACTTCCCGGATCTGGATGCCTGGCACCCCTGGGCGCTGCAGGCCGACGAGGCGGTGGACCTGGCCCTGGCCTGCGAGAACGCAGGCCGTGAGGCCGATGCGCAGATCCGTAATTCCGACGGCGCCTCGGTGTCGAGCATGCAGAGCCTGTCGGTGTACGCCAATTCGCATGGCTTTTTCGGCCGTGAGCGTGGCACCCATCATTCGGTGGGCTGTGCGCTGATCGCCGGCCAGGGCGATGGCATGCAGCGCGATGGCTGGTACACCAGCGCGCTGGCCCGCGAGGATCTGGAAGAGGTGGGCCTGGTCGGTCGTCGTGCTGCCGAGCGCACCGTCGCCCGCCTGCAGCCTCGTTCGATGGCCACCGGCAGCATGCCGGTGCTGTTCGCCCCGGAAGTGGCGCGCAGCCTGGTCGGCCACCTGCTGTCGGCGGTGTCCGGCGGTGCGCTGTACCGCCAGGCCAGCTTCCTGCTGGACAGCGTTGGCCAGCAGCTGTTCCCGGACTGGATGCAGATCGAGGAACTGCCCCACCTGCGCCGTGGCCTGCGCTCGGCCGCCTTCGACGGTGACGGCGTGGCCACGCGTGCTTCGGCCCTGGTCCGTGACGGCGTGCTGCAGCGCTATGTGCTGGGCAGCTACTCGGCACGCAAGCTGGGCCTGCAGACCACCGCCAATGCCGGTGGCGTGCACAACCTGCAGCTGGCCGCCAACGCGGGCTCCCTGCAGGACATCGCCCGGCAGATGGGCGATGGCCTGCTGGTGACCGAATTGATGGGGCAGGGCGTGAACGGGGTGACCGGCGACTACTCGCGCGGTGCCGGCGGCTTCCGCGTCGAGAATGGTGAGATCCAGTACCCGGTGGATGGCGTCACCATCGCCGGCAACCTGCGCGAGATGTTCAGCAGCATCGAAGCGGTCGGCAGTGACGTCGACCCGCGCTCGCACATCCGGACCGGTTCGATCCTGCTGGGGCGGATGACCATCGCCGGTAATGATTGATGGCGTCGATGGCGTAAGCTATGCCCGCCTGACGCAACCAGCTTGGTGCTGGTGGGTCAAGACCACCCAATGAAAAGGAGTTTTGTCGTGAGCGAATTCGATAACGTCCCGCCGCCGCCGGCCACCACCGACGTGCCGGCCGACCAGCGCACCATGGCCCTGGCCGCGCACCTGCTGGGCATCTTCACCGGCTTCATCGGCGCGCTGATCATCTGGCTGATCAACAAGGATGACGCGGGCAAGGCCTTCGTGACCGACCAGGCCAAGGAAGCCCTGAACTTCCAGATCACCGTGACCATCGCCATGGTCATCAGCATGATCCTGACCATCGTGATCATCGGCGTGTTCCTGGCCCCGATCGTAGGCATCATCAGCCTGGTGTTCAGCATCATCGCAGCGGTCAAGGCCAACAACGGCGAAGCCTACCGCTACCCGTTCGCACTGCGCCTGATCAAGTAATACCGGCGGCATGCGGAATTGAGAACGCCCGGCATTGCCGGGCGTTTTCATGTGCGGGGAGCGACGGGCGGTGCCCGGCGAGCGATCAATGATCGCGTTCGACCGCCAGCGTCGCCAGTGCACGCAGTGCATCGGCCTCTTCGCCATACCCGGCCAGGATCGACTGCATGCGTGCGGCCAGTTCGTGCAGCTGAGCCTTGGCACCGTCCATGCCGAGCAGGGCAGGGAAGGTGCTCTTGTCCTGCGCCTGGTCCTTGCCGGCGGTCTTGCCCAGCTGCTCGGAACTGGCCTCGACATCGAGGATGTCATCGCGTACCTGGAAGGCCAGGCCGAGTGCGTCGGCGAAGCTGTCCAGCTGGGCCAGCTGAGGTTCGTGGGCCTGGCCGCACAGCGCGCCCATGCGCACCGCCGCACGGATCAGCGCGCCGGTCTTCAGGGCATGCATGCGGGTCAATGCCGCCAGCGTCTGCTGCTGGCCGGTGGCATCGATATCCAGCGCCTGGCCGCCGCACATGCCAGCGGCGCCGGACGCGTGGGCCAGGATCTGCAGGCAGGCCACGCGCAGCGTGGCCGGCAGCGGTGCATCGGCCAGCAGGCCGAAGGCACGGGTCTGCAGCGCGTCGCCTGCCAGAATCGCGGTGGCTTCATCGAAGGCGATGTGGGTGGTCGGCTTGCCGCGACGCAGCGCGTCGTCATCCATCGCCGGCAGGTCGTCATGCACCAACGAGTAGGCGTGGATGAGTTCGACGGACATGGCGGCCGCATCCAGGCTTTCCGGCTGCGCACCGAACAGGTGGCCACTAGCGTAGACCAGCAGCGGGCGCATGCGTTTGCCACCGCCCAGCACCGAATAGCGCATGGCCTGGTGCAGGCGCTGCGGCGCTTCGGCAGGCGAGGGCAGCGCGGCGTCGAGCTGGCTTTCGATACGGTCGCGCCAGCGCGCGAACAGAACCTCAGCCGTCATGGCTGGGCGGATCGAAAGGCTCGGATGCTTCCGGCTGCGCCGGATCGCTGAGCAGGCGCACGCGCAGCTCGGCCTGCTCCAGCGCCTGCTGGCACTGGCGATACAGACCGACGCCACGTTCGTAAGCACTGAGCGAAGCTTCCAGGCTCAGCTCGCCGGTTTCCATCTGCTCCACCAGCTGCTCCAGCGATTCGAGCGACTGCTCGAACTGGGCGACCGGGGAGGCGTTTTCGGGGGACTTCTTGGCCATGCGGCAAGTGTGGACGGGCCGCGCGCGGGGGTCAATTCACCAGCCGCCCGGGCGCCACTGCAACTGTGCGCCATGCGCCTGCAGCCAGGCCTGCAGCGGTGCGGCGACGAGCACATCGGCGGCGGCCAGCAACTGCGGGCCATCAAAGATCAGCGGCAGCTGCGCGCGTCGCCAGGGGGCGAGGTGTTCGCGTTGCAGGCAGTCCTTCAACGCGTGCGAATGCTGGCGACCGGGCAGCAGAATGCGCTCACCGCCCACGCGTGCACGGACCTGCAGCGGGCGATCGAAGGCCGGGGTGCCCTGCAGGCGCAGCTGTCCGCCATCGGGCAGTGCCAGCGGTGCGCGTCCATCCCATTCGGCCTGCCACTCGTGGGGAAGCGCAGGCAGCCGGGCCGGCAGCAGGTAGGCGTGGTCGCGCCACTGTTGGATCGCGTGATCGTGCCAGCGCACCCGCGCCTGGCGATCGTTGTCGGCCGGCAGCAGCTCGTCCAGCGCCTGCTGCAGCACGGTGGCCGGCAGCGGTGCCGCACCGTGGCCGGTCACCCAGGCGCGCAGTACGCGCGCGGCGCGCCTGGGTGAGACCTGGCGTAGCAGCTGCAGCGACAGCACGCGTGGAGCGACTTCCAGGTGTGCGATCAGCTCGGCGTCTTCCTCGTCAAGCAGTTCGCGGGTCTGCCCGCAGTGCGTTGCGCTGCCCGCCATCGCCGCAGCGGCATGCGGCCAGCGCTGGCGCAACAGCGGCAGCACCTGCAGGCGCAGGAAGTTGCGATCGGCGTGGTCGTCGGCGTTGCTGGGGTCTTCGATCCAGTGCAGTGCATGCTGGCGGGCGTAGTCGAGGAGTGCACTGCGTGGCACCGCCAGCAGCGGTCGCCATAGAGGCTTTTCGCCAAGGCGGCTGTGCGTGGACATCGCCGCCAGGCCATCGACGCCGGAAGCGCGCAGGGCGCGCAACAGGAAGGTCTCGGCCTGGTCGTCCTGGTGCTGTGCCAGCGCCAGGGTTTCGCCGTCGCGCAGTTCGGCCGCGAACGCGGCGCGTCGTGCCAGTCGCGCGGCACCCTCGGTGCCCAGGCCTGTGCCGTTCTCGACCTGCACGCGTTGCACGGCCAGTTCGATGCCCCAGGCGTCGCATTGCTGCTGGCAGTGCAGCACCCAGTCATCTGCATCGGGCTGCAGCCCGTGGTGCACGTGCACCGCGCGCAGCGCCGTGCCGGAAGCTTGCGCGCAGCACCACAGCCAATGCAGCAGCACGGTGGAGTCGACACCACCGCTGTAGCCCACCAGCAGCGGCGCATCCAGCGGAACGAGGGCAGGGAATTCACTCACGGCGGCAAGTATAGGGTTGGTCGGCAGGGCTGCGCCCTGCACCCGCAGACGCGCAAGCAACGGCAACGGCCGAAGCAACAGCAGAAGCGGGTTTCCTGAGGGTTGGCGGGGTGGGGCCGGTTGCGGGGGCCGCTGCAAGTCCCCCTCCGGGGCCCGGCCCAGCCGCTGGCGGCTGTGCGTTCGGGCGCTTGCGAAGCCGTGCTTCGCAAGCAAAGCGCCCTCACCCATGTAAGCTCGGTCGCCGCTTGCTCGTGTGCGCAGTCCTGCGCACA
>NZ_JAXAXM020000016.1:52477-109270 GCF_047500745.2 Stenotrophomonas sp. FR024 | reverse complement strand
ACTCGTCTGTCGGCTAGTATCCGCAGATGCATGCTTGACGGTCCCTCCACCCTGGCTCCTACATACCTCGTAGGAGCCGGGAGGAACATACAAGCCATGCTCGACTGTTGTTCCGGAGTCGAGCATGGCTCGACTCTACAGAAAGCAGAAACGCCGCCCTTTGGGCGGCGTTTTTTTTCAGCGACGGTCGGCGACGATGTTGCCGAAGGTGTCGGTGTAATCCTTGAACTCCGGGATGCGCTGGATCAGGTCCGCCGGAATCACGACCATGCCCTCCGGCGGTTGGATCTTCACCGGCTGCATGTTGGGATCGGCCGGTGCGGCCACCAGGGTGTTCTGGCGCAGCACCTGCAGTTTGCCGAACATGGTCTGCAGCATCTGTTTCTGCCCGTCGTCCAGCGGAATCTGGATCTCGTCCATCTTCATCGTGCCGTCGGCGAGGATGATGATGTTCGGCGCGGGCGGGCGACGCACGGTGACCATGCCTTCGCTGACGGAAATCTTGGGCTTGCCACGCTCGGCGCGGTGGTTGCGGTACTCCTGGTCACAGCCGGCCAGGCCGAGGCAGAGCAGGGCGGTCAACAGCAGAAACAGCTTCTTCATGACATTCGGTTCGGGGGCGTCCGGGGCCGCCATTGTAAGCCGGGCGGCGCACTACGGCCGGCAGCTGGACGCCGCTGCCGGCCGGGTGCGCTGATCTGTCACAGGCCTAGCGCTGGACCACGGTGTCCTTGCCGCAGTCGTCCACGTCGCCCTGGTCCATGGTCGCGTAGGGCTTGAATGCCGGCAGTTCACGTGCGAGCGCCTGCTGGCTGGCCAGCATCGCCGGAAGGCGGTCGCAGATGCGCTTGGCCTGGGCTTCGATCTTCTCGGCTTCGGCATTGATGCGCTTTTCGACACCTTCGCTGTCGCCACTGAAAATGCCCTTCAGCGCTTCGCCGGCAGCACTGGCACCCAGTTTGGCGCCGGCCAGGCCGACATCCATGCCGTCCATCGCGATGGCGACCACGTGGCCGCGGTAGTCCTGCAGATGACGGCGCTGGATATCGTTGGCGGCGATCTCCTTGCCCGCGATCAGCAGGCGGCCATCCGGCGTGATCTCCGCACGCGGCTGCTTGTCCGCCGAGATCTTGATGTTGCCCTGGGTGATATCCTTGCGGGCATCGTCCATCGCGTTCCTGACGGTCTCGCCGACGCCGCCTGTGGCTTCGGCCACACTCTTGCCAACGGTCTTGTCGGGTGCTGACGACGTGCCGCCGCAGGCGATCAGCGGCAGGGACAGCAGCACAGCGGGCAACAGGCGCAACAGGTTCATGGTGTTCCCCTGGTAGTGTCTGGAAGAGGGTTTACTTGCTGCGCGGCAGAGTGACCCGGCCGCTGACGTTGCGATGATCGACGTCACCGCTGCCGCTGTGGTCGACGGTCAGCGTGCCGCGCACGCCGTCGACGTTGATGTCGCCCGAGCCGTGGCTGCGGACATGCACATTGCCGCCGATGTCGGCCAGATCGACCCCGCCGGAGCCGACCACGCCCACTTCAACGCTGCCCTGCACGCGCTTGAACTCGATATCACCCGAGCCCACGGTATCCAGCCGCGCGTTGCCACGCACATCGCTGATCTTCAGGTCACCGGAGCCGACGGTACCGGTGCTGGCATCGCCGCTGATGTTGCGTACGGTGACGTCGCCGGAACCCAGCGACAGCAGATTCAGGGAGCTGCCGCCATCGATGTTGAGGTCGCCCGAACCCACTGCAGCGTGGATGCTGCCGCGGGTACCGCGGACCACGGCATCACCGGAACCCACGTCCACGCTCAGCGACTGTGCGTTCTCCACGCTGGCATCGCCCGAGCCGATCTTGAACTGCAGCGGCATGTTGTCCGGCACGCTGCCACGGATATCCAGCCAGGCGTAGCTGTTGCCCAGGCTGATGCCGCTTTGGCGGCCGTCGCGGCGCAGGCTCACCACCAGCTTGTCGCCGACCTTGCGCTGCTCCAGCACCAGCTGGTCCAGCCATTCCTGGCTGGACGCGCAGGCGCGGCCGTCCAGCTGGCCGCCGCCAGCGCTGGCGACCACCTTCAGGTCATGCTGATTGACCTCGAACACCACCGTCCTGGCACCAGCCACGTCCAGCTTCAGTGCGCGGGCAGCAGTAAACTTGCAGTTCGGAGCATCGGCGGCCAGCGCCGACAACGGCAACAGCAACAACGCAGAACAGGCGAGCAAAGAACGCATGGGTGGTGCCTCCGGATGGATGGGATCAGATCTCGCCGGCGCGCTTGCGCAGGCGGATGGCAAGGAAGATGAACACTGCACCGACGACGGCGCCGATCCACAGCTCCGGCATCGCCAGCGACTTCAGCTGCGAGGCGGGGGACATCAGGCTGACGACCGAGTCCAGATCGCGGCGCGATGCTTCGTCGGCGCCGAGGCGATACAGCAGGTCCATGCCGGGCACGCCGCCCAGCAGCAGGCGGCCGACGATGTTCTGCCAGAACCAGCCGGTGGTCAGGCCGAACAGCGGCATCATCTTTGTGGAGCTGACAATGATGCCGGCAAACAGCGGCAACATTACCGCCCACAGGAACGGCTTGCTCCTGGCCCATGCCGAGCACAGCAGCAGCCAGCCGGCGGTGGGCAGGGCCCACAGGGCATAGACCGGAATCCAGGCCAGGTGTCCAGCGGCCAGGGTCAGCGGGCTGGCCGGGCCCCAGATCAGGGTCATCGGGCTGCCGCCGTGCAGCAGTGCGACGGCGCTGATGATCAGCATGAAGCCGAACATGGTGAGGATGCCGGCGATGACCGCGATCAACGGTGCCACGATCAGTGCGCTGATCACCTTGGACAGCACGGTCTGCGTGTCCGACAGCGGCAACGACTTCCAGAACAGGATGCTGCGGTCACGACGATCGTCGTAGAGGGCGCCCAGGCAGTAGAAGAACACGACGAAGGCCAGCACCACGAACGGCCAGCTTGAACTGAGTACCAGAGTCAGATCCAGGCCGTTGCCAAGATCAGCAAGGTCCTTGGCACTGATGTCACGGGTGAGCAGGGCCAGGTTCAGGCCGTTGATGTTCACGTTCTCGCCATCGATGTGCAGGCCGCCGTCGCGTGCTGCACGGTTCAGCGCGAACAGGCCGAAGGCAATGCCGGCGATGCTCATCACCAGTGAGATCAGGCCCGCGATCAACGGGGCATACAGGAAGCCGCCGCGGTTCTCCCAGTACTCGCGCTTGAGCAGCCAGCGCAGGGTGCCGATCGGGCTGATGGGGTGGTTGACGGCATTCATGCGTAGGTCCCCTTCATGATGGCGACGAACAGGTCGGCCAGGCCCGGGATGCGGGTCTCGCCGAGAGAGGAAAGCTGGGTGCGCGGCACGCCATCGAACAGCATCACCGTCTTGCCGAACGCCAGGCTGCGCTCGTCGATCGGCTTCAGGGCGCGCGCGGTGTCCAGCTGGTCGGCATTGACCAGCAGCTCGGTATAGCGCTGGCCGACGTCGTCCATTTCCGCGTCGAGCACGATGCGGCCATCGCGGATGAACATCACGTCGCTGAGGATGTGCTCGATCTCCTCCACCTGGTGGGTGGTGACGATGATGGTTTTCTGTTCGTCGAAGTAGTCTTCCAGCAGGCGCTGGTAGAACTCCTTGCGGTACAGGATGTCCAGGCCGAGGGTCGGCTCGTCCAGCACCAGGATGCGGGCATCGATGGCCATCACCAGCGCCAGGTGCAGCTGCACGATCATGCCCTTGGACAGCTCGCGCACGCGCTGCTTCGGCTGCAGCTTGGTGTTGGCCAGGAAGCGCTCGCAGCGGGCGCGGTCGAAGCGCGGGTGGACGCCGGCCACGAAATCGATCGCCTCGCGCACCTTCAGCCAGCGCGGCAGCACGGCGACGTCGGCGATGAAGCAGATGTCGTTCATCAGTTCGTCGCGGTGCAGTCGCGGGTCGCGGCCGAGCACGCTCAGTTCACCCTCCACCGAGGTCAGCCCAAGAATGGCCTTCAGCGCGGTGGTCTTGCCGGCGCCATTGGGCCCGATCAGGCCGACGATGCGTCCGCTTGGAATGCTGAAACTGGCGTTGTCGAGGGCGACCGTGGTCTTGTAGGCCTTGCGCAGGCCTCGGGCGGTGATGACCGACTCACTTGCAGTGCTATTCATCAGACTTTCCCCTGGGGCAGCAATTCGTCGAGGCTCAGGCCCAGGCGCTGGATGCGCTCCAGAACCGCCGGCCATTCTTCGTTGAGGAAACGGTCGCGCTCGCTGCTGCGCAGCTGCGTGGCCGCCTGCTCGGTCATGAACATGCCCAGGCCGCGGCGCTTCTCGACCAGGCCTTCGTCGGCCAGCTCCTGGTAAGCGCGCGAAACGGTGATGGGGTTGAGTTGATAGTCGGCGGCCACCTGGCGCACCGAAGGCAGGGCATCGCCCGGCTTGAGGATTCCGTCGAGCATCATGGCGATCACGCGCTCCTTCAACTGACGGTAGATGGGAGCGCCGTCGCTCCACTGGATGTCGCTCATATTCAGCTCCGTGGGGTCAGCGGCTGGGCGAACGAGAAATACGGCATGGACAGCGCGCTGTGCAGCCGACGCGGGGGAGGGGGGGAGGAGGAGGGGGCGTTCCCTGCGGGGGAGAGAGTCGCGTCCTGCGCACTTTCAGCAGCGGCGGAAACAGGGGCGGTGGGCGTGGCCCACCAGGCCAGCACGAGCAGGGTCGAAACAGCGACGGCCGCGGGTGCGGTGAGGTTGCGACGGATCCGGACGTTCATGGCTTCCCCCTGTCTCAGGTGACTGGTGTTGTATGCAACTATAACACCGGCACGCCTACGTGCAACCCCTTGCCGTCCCCAACTGATGGCAGGGGTGGTCAGATTGCTGAAACATCCCTTTAGTCGATTGATTTAAAAGGGAAATGAATCTTCTGCAAGGGGCTTTTCGGGGCGGCCTTCCATTCAGTGATGTCCATGCTATGTCATCACTGCGCCTTCGATGGCGCCCGGGCAGCACATTCGCCACGCCGCGCAAAGCCCCGGATGGACCTGTGCCATCAGGGGCTCCAGAGCCCGGTGCTATAGTTCGGCCGATTCCCGGCCAGCACTGGCCGGGCCTTGTGAATGGCTACCGCGGACCGCCTCTGATGCCCCTGCCGACCGTTTCCACGTGCCGCCTGCGCGGCCTGTCCCTGCTGGCCCTGATGGTGGCCGGCGCCGCCGGTTCCGCCAGTGCGCTGGCGGCCGACCTGCTCGATCTGGAATACCGGCCGTTGGCCAGCAAGCAGCAGGTGAATCTGCAGCAGCGCTATCACGGGCAAGTGCTGCTGGTGGTCAACACCGCCAGCAAGTGTGGCTACACGCCGCAGTACGAAGGGCTGGAGGCGCTGCAGAAGCGCTATGCAGGCCGCGGTTTTGCGGTGCTGGGCTTTCCTTCCAATGACTTCAAGGGCCAGGAACCGGGTGACGAGAAGCAGATCCAGGACTTCTGCACCCTGACCTACGGCGTCAAGTTCCCGATGTTCGAGAAGGTGCATGTGGTCGGCACGCAGGCCACGCCGCTGTACCAGCGGTTGACCGCAGCGACCGGCGTTGCGCCGGCCTGGAACTTCCACAAGTACCTCGTGGGCCGCGATGGCAAGGTCATTGCCCAGTTCGCCAGCAAGGTGACGCCGGACGATCCGCAGCTGACCGCGGCCATCGACAAGGCGCTGGCGGCAGCCGCCACGCATTGATATCCGGCACGCATGCCTCGACATCGACGGCATGCGTGCGACAATGCTTCTTTTCGCGCCGACGTCGGCGCCCAGACACTTCCAGGAATGCAGCGAATGAAGATGGGAATGCGCGGCGCCGCGGCGTCGGTTCTGATTCTGGCGATGGGCACTTCGGGTGTCGCTCTGTCGCAACAACCGGCTGCCCCCGCAGCCGCCAAGGAGACCGCAACCTTGAATTCCCCCAAGCAGAAGCTCGGCTACGCCATCGGCCTTGATGTCGCCAAGTCGTTCACCCCGATCGCCGATGAGATCGATGTGGCCGCCCTGCGCACCGCCGTTGAGCGTTCGTTCGAGGGCCTGCAGCCGCAGATCACCCAGGAACAGGCCAAGGCTACCGATGCCGCCCTGCGCCAGGTCGTGATGGCCCGCAGCGGCCAGCAGGTGCCGGGCGTGGCACCGGGCTCGCAGCCGCCGAAGGTCGACCGCGTCAAGGTGTCGCAGATGATCGGCTCCTACTCGGTGGGTCCGTCGCTGGCGCAGCTGAAGGACGATATCGATGTCGCCTCGTTGTTTGACGCAATCAGCACCGGCCTGACCAAGGGCCAGCCGAAGATGACGGAAGCTGACGCGACCGCCACCATCCAGGCCTTCATGGGTGCCAAGCAGGCTGAAATGCAGGCCAAGGCCGCCCAGGCTGCGCAGACCAACCGCACGGAAGGCAACGCATTCCTGGCCAAGAACAAGACCCAGCCGGGCGTGGTGACCACCTCGTCGGGCCTGCAGTACCAGGTGATCCGCCCGGGTAGCGGCGAGCGCCCGCTGCCGAGCAGCAAGGTGCGCGTGAACTACGAAGGCAAGCTGCTCAACGGCACCGTGTTCGACAGTTCCTACGGCCGCCAGCCGGCCGAGTTCGGTCTGGACCAGGTGATCAAGGGCTGGACCGAAGGCGTCGCGCTGATGCCGGTCGGTTCGAAGTACCGCTTCTGGATCCCGGGCGAACTCGCCTACGGTGAGAACGGCACCCCGGGCGGCCCGATCGGCCCGAACGCGACTCTGACGTTCGACGTCGAGCTGCTGGGCGTTCTGCCGTAAGTCATTCAGGAGCGAATACGGATATGCGCGTTGCGATTTTTGGTACCGGCTACGTTGGACTGGTGACCGGTACCTGCCTGGCCGATGTTGGTCATCAGGTGGTCTGTGTCGATATCGACCAGGCCAAGGTGGATGGCCTCAACCAGGGCATCATCCCGATCTATGAACCCGGCCTGGAGCCGATGGTGAAGGCCAACCATGCCGCAGCGCGGCTGGCGTTCACCACGGATGCCGCGGCCGCCATCGATCACGGCCAGGTGGTGTTCATCGCCGTTGGTACGCCGCCGGACGAGGATGGCAGTGCCGACCTTCAATACGTGCTTGCCGTAGCCCGGACCATTGGTCGGCACATGAGTGTGCCGACCGTGGTGGTGAACAAGTCGACGGTGCCGGTCGGCACCGCCGACAAGGTGCGTGCCGCCATTGCCGAAGAGCTGGCCGCGCGTGGAGCGGACATCGCCTTCGACGTGGTGTCCAACCCGGAATTCCTGAAGGAAGGCGATGCGGTTGCGGACTGCATGCGCCCGGACCGCATCATCATCGGTGCGGCGAACGAAGAGTCGGTGGCGGTGATGCGTCGCCTGTACGCGCCGTTCAACCGCAACCACGACCGCGTGGTGGAAATGGACGTGCGTTCGGCCGAACTGACCAAGTACGCCGCCAATGCGATGCTGGCGACCAAGATTTCGTTCATGAATGAAATCGCCAACATCGCTGAACGCGTCGGTGCCGATGTCGAGCAGGTCCGCCAGGGCATTGGTTCGGATCCACGCATCGGCTGGCACTTCATCTATCCGGGCGCCGGTTACGGCGGCTCGTGCTTCCCCAAAGATGTGCAGGCATTGGCCCGTACCGCCCAGCAGTATGGCCTTGAGCCGAAGCTGCTCAATGCGGTTGAAGCGGTCAACGATGCGCAGAAGGGCCATCTGTTTGCCCTCATCCAGCGTCATTACGACAAGGGCGAGGACGAGGGCGTGCGTGGAAAGACCTTCGCCGTATGGGGTCTGGCCTTCAAGCCGAACACCGACGACATGCGTGAGGCCTCCAGCCGTCGACTGCTGGCGCAGCTGTGGGAAGGCGGTGCGACGGTGCGTGCCTACGATCCGGAGGCGATGCACGAGTCGCAGCGCATCTTCGGCGAACGCGATGACCTGGTGTTCTGCAACAGTGCCGATGAAGCGCTGCAGGGTGCTGACGCGCTGGTGGTAGTCACCGAGTGGAAGCAGTTCCGCAGCCCCGACTTCCAGAAGCTGCGCGAGCAGCTGAAGGATGCGGCGGTGTTCGACGGCCGCAACCTGTATGAGCCGGGCGAAGTGGAAGCCGCAGGTCTTGCGTACTACGGCATTGGCCGGGGGCGCTCGTTGCATGTCTGATCTGCCCACTGAACGCGAGCAGGCGCTGGAAGCGCGCCTGGTCGAGCTGGAAATGCGCGTGTCCTTCCAGGAACAGGCGCTGGCCGAGCTGAGCGACGCGCTGGCTGATGCCCGCATGCAGGGCATGCGCAACGCCGATGTGCTGCGCGTGCTGCTGGAAGACCTGGGCAAGGTCCGCAACGCACTGAATTCT
This sequence comes from Stenotrophomonas sp. FR024, assembly GCF_047500745.2. Taxonomy (NCBI): domain Bacteria; kingdom Pseudomonadati; phylum Pseudomonadota; class Gammaproteobacteria; order Lysobacterales; family Lysobacteraceae; genus Stenotrophomonas; species Stenotrophomonas sp. FR024. The sequence goes on along the minus strand of NZ_JAXAXM020000016.1, from coordinate 100,907 downwards.
TCCGATCCGGCGAGCGAACCGCCGCCGCCGCACTACTGATCCGAATCCTATGAGCGATACCCTCCGCGACCAGCTGATGGGCCTGGGCTTCAAGCCCGCGCCCAAGCCCGAGCGCAAGAATGATGGCCCCCGCCGTGATGGCCGCCCGCAGGGCAAGGGTGGCAACGGCAACGGCAATGGAAAGCCGCAGGGCGCAGGCAAGGGCGAGCACAAGCCCGGTGAGCGTCGTGGGCAGGGCCATGGCGCGGGCAAGCCCGGCGGGCATGCGCGCGGTGGCCAGAGCCAGCAGGGCCCGCGCAAGCCGCGCAGCACCGAAGAGATGGATCTGGCCAAGGCCTATGCCATCCGGGCGCAGCGGGAGAAGGAAGAGCGCATCGAGACCGAGCGCCTGAAGCAGGAAGAAGCACGCGTGCGCCGCGAGGCGAAGGCCAAGCTGGAAGAACTGCTGAAGGACAAGAGCCTCAACGCCGAGGCAGCGGACATCGCCCGCCACTTCCCGTATGGCGGCAAGATCAAGCGCATCTATGTGACCGCCGAACAGCTGACCGCGCTCAATGCCGGTGAGCTGGGTGTGGTCCAGCTCAATGGCCGCTACCTGCTGGTAACGGCCGACGTGCTGGCACAGTCCGAGGCGGTGTTCGCCGCCTCGGTGGCGCTGAAGGTCGATCCGAATGCGCCGGCCGAGGAAGATCCGTATGCGGATCCGCAGTACCAGGTGCCGGACGACCTGGTCTGGTAAAGGCGCAACCACCGCGGACGGCACTGCCCCCGCGGTTGGGGGGAAGGGATGACCGCTGATCCAAGCCGTGGCTACGTGCCGCACATTGACGGCCTGCGCGCGATTGCCGTGCTGGCCGTCATCGTGTTCCACCTGGACCCGGCCTGGTTGCCGGGCGGGTTCACCGGCGTAGACGTGTTCTTCGTCATTTCCGGGTTCGTGGTCAGCGCGTCGGTGCACCGGCTGCCGCCGTTGTCGCTGTGGCAGTCGATGCTGCGCTTCTATTCGCGACGCATCCGCCGCATCGCACCTGCGCTGATCAGCTGCCTGCTGTTGACCGCCGTCGGCAGCGTGCTGTTCATTCCCGAGTCCTGGCTCAGCGAGGCCAGTGACAAGACCGGGCTGATGGCATTCTTCGGCTTCAGCAACTGGGTGCTGGCGCTGATCGGCAACGATTATTTCGCGCCCAAGGCCGAATTCAATCCCTATACCCATACCTGGTCGCTGGGCGTGGAGGAGCAGTTCTACCTGCTGTTCCCGCTGCTGTTCCTGGCCTGGGCGCGCGGCGTGCGCGGGCGTTGGATCAGCCTTGGCCTGTTTGCCGTGGTCAGCGCGGCGTCGCTGCTGCATGCGGCGGTGCTGGGCCTGCGCGAGGCGCCGCCATCGTGGGCGTTCTACGCCACCACTACGCGGCTGTGGCAGCTGGGTGTTGGCGTACTGCTGTTCCAGCTGCTGCATGTTCGCCAGCCAGTGGATGCGGTGACGACGATTGCACTGAAGCGCGCTGCGCCCGTGTTCTCATTGCTCGCGATGGTGGCGCTGGCCTTGCTGTGCTGGGCATTGTGGACCGCACGGGCCGGACGTTCGCCGTGGCCTGATGGCCTGCTGCCGACCTTTGCGGCGGCAGGCCTGCTGTGGGCGCTGCATCATCATCCCCGGTCCTGGGTGGCACGCCTGTTGGCCAGCAGGCCGATGCGCTCCATCGGCCTGCTGTCGTACTCGCTGTATCTGTGGCACTGGCCGGTATTCGTGCTGATGCGCTGGACCGTGGGCCTGCAGACACCCCTGCAGATGAGCGCTGCGATGGCGCTGGTGCTGCTGCTGTCGTGGTTGTCGTGGCGCTGGGTGGAGCAACCGTTCCGGGGCCCCTTGGCGCAGCGTCTGCGCCCGGGTCGCTGGGTGCTGGCAGGTTCGGTTGTGCTGCTGGTCGCGGCCGGCACCCAGACGCTGCTGTACCTGCAGGCACCGCGGATATCACTGAGCACGGTCAGTCGGCATCCCGGCGACTGGTATCCCAACGGCAAGAGCGTGGCAGGCGACTATCCCGACTGCAACCTGGTGACCACCAAGCGACGCTTCGAAGGTGGCAGCATGCGGACCTATGCGCGTGGTGACTGCGATCGGCCGGTGCCTGCCGGTGCGCCGAAGCAGGTGTTCGTTGCTGGCGATTCGCATGCAATGGCCTACATCGAGCTGCTGCAGCGGCTGGCGCTTGAGAGTGGCTCGGAGGTGATTCTCTACGGTCGTGGTGGATGCCCGCAGGTGAGCCTGCAGAAGTGGCGCGGCGCGGGTGCCGGTTGCAGTGATTTCGACGCAGCGATGCTCGCCGATGTCACGCAGCGTGCGCAGCCAGGTGATGCCGTGGTGCTGGTGTCGCTGCGGATACCGCGCTTGTCCGATCAGTTCGTATTGTTCGATGCGCAGGCGCAGCTGGCGGGCGAGCTGACCCCGGAAGCCACTGCAGGGCGCGAGGCCGAAGTGGCCGAGGCGATCACCCAGTGGAAACCGTTGGCCGAGCGCGGTGTGCGAATTGTGCTGGAGGCGCCCAAACCGGTGCTGCCGGCGCCGCCGTATCGCTGCTCTGACCGCTTCAATTCACGCAACGAGGTCTGCCGCAATGGCCTGGACAGCACGCGTGAGGCGATGGAAACGCTCCGTGCGCCGATGCTGGGCAGCCTGCAGCAGGTGGTCGATGGCCTGCCAGGGGGTGTGCTGTGGGATCCGATGCCGGTGCTGTGTGATGACGTGCTGTGCCCGGCGCAGCGCGATGGCCGGCCGTTGTTCTTCGATGGCGATCACCTCAGCGCGCATGGCAACCGTGTGCTGCTGCCGTCGCTGCAGCAGGTACTGCTGCAGCAGTAGGACCGCGCCGGCGTCAGGCCTTGAAGCGGCTCCGGCGTGCGCGGATCAGTGGCAGGCTCGGTGCGAAGAAGCACAGCAGTGCGCCGACCAGGGCAAACGACACCGGACGAGAAACCGTCAAAGTCCAGCGCAATGATGAAGCGAAAAGGGGACGGAGGGGATTAAGTCGTTTTGGGCACAAACGACTTAATCCCCTCCGTCCCCTTTTTGTGTCATTCGGGGTCGTAGTCGAGGTTGGAGGCCAGCCAGCGCTCGGCCTGGGCGCGGTCCACGCCCTTGCGGCGGGCGTAGTCGCTGACCTGCTCGCGGCTGAGGCGGCCGACCACGAAGTACTGGCTCTGCGGATGGCTGAAGTAGTAGCCCGAAACGGCCGCCGTAGGCAGCATCGCAAAGCTCTCGGTCAGTTCCATGCCGGCGTTGGCTTCGGCCTGCAGCAGGTCGAACAGGCGCCGTTTCTCGCTGTGCTCCGGGCATGCCGGGTACCCTGGCGCCGGGCGGATGCCACGGTACTGCTCGTCGATCAGCGCCTCGTTGTCCAGCGTCTCGGCGTGCTCATGGCCCCAGAATTCGGTACGCACGCGCTGGTGCAGGCGCTCGGCCAGCGCTTCGGCGAAGCGATCGGCGAGGGCCTTCAGCAGAATCGCGTTGTAGTCATCGTGGTCGGCTTCGAAGCGCGCTACGTGCGCGTCGATGCCGATGCCGGCAGTGACGGCGAAGGCGCCGATCCAATCCTGCTTGCCGCTGTCGGCCGGGGCGATGAAATCGGCCAGGCAGAAATCCGGGCGCTCGGCCGGCTTGTCCACCTGCTGGCGCAGGAAGTGCAGGGTGGTTTCGCCCTGTGGGTGCTGCACGCGCACGTCGTCGCCGATGCTGTTGGCCGGCCACAGGCCGAACACGGCCTTGGCGGTCAGCCATTTCTCATTGACGATGCGCTCAAGCATCGCGCGGGCGTCCCTGTACAGATCGCTGGCCTGGGTGCCGACGATCTCGTCGGTGAGGATGGCCGGGAACTTGCCGGCCAGCTCCCAGGCCTGGAAGAACGGCGTCCAGTCGATGTAGTCGACCAGTTCGGCCAGCGGGTAGTCGTCAAATACGTGCAGGCCGGGCTGGTTCGGTGCCGGCGGCGTGTAGGTGTCCCAGCCGCCCTGGAATTTCTGCCCACGCGCGTGTTCCAGCGAAACCAGGCGCTTGGCATCGCCACGGTTGCGATGCCGCGCGCGGATCTCGGCATAGTCGGCCTCGTTGGCGGCGACGAAGGCCTCGCGCAGGTCACGCGAGATCAGCGACTGAGCCACGCCGACCGCGCGCGAGGCGTCCTTCACCCACACCGTGGGCGCCTTGTAATGTGGGTCGATCTTCAGCGCGGTGTGCGCGCGCGAGGTGGTCGCTCCACCGATCAGCAGCGGCAGGTCGAAGCCCTGGCGCTGCATCTCCCGGGCCACGTGGCTCATCTCTTCCAGTGATGGAGTGATCAGGCCGGACAGGCCGATCAGGTCGGCGTTGTGCTCGCGCGCGGCATCGAGGATCTTCTGCGCCGGCACCATCACGCCAAGGTCGACCACCTCGAAGTTGTTGCAGGCCAGGACTACGCCGACGATGTTCTTGCCGATGTCATGCACATCACCCTTCACCGTGGCCATGATGATCTTGCCGTTGCTCTTGGCGGTGTCGCCACTGCGCGCCTTCTCGGCCTCGATGTAGGGCAGCAGGTAGGCCACGGCCTTCTTCATCACGCGCGCGGATTTCACCACCTGCGGCAGGAACATCTTGCCGGCGCCGAACAGGTCGCCGACCACGTTCATGCCATCCATCAACGGACCTTCGATCACGTCCAGCGGGCGGCTGGACGCCTGCCGGGCCAGTTCGGTGTCTTCTTCCACGAAGGCATCCAGGCCGTGCACCAGCGCGTGCGCCAGGCGCTGCGCCACCGGCTTCTCGCGCCAGGCGAGGTCTTCGGTCTTCGCCGCGCCCTTCCTGCCCTTGTAGCGCTCGGCGATTTCCAGCAGGCGCTCGGTGGCATCGCTGCGGCGGTTGAGGATCACATCCTCCACGCGCTCGCGCAGTTCCGGTTCCAGTTCGTCGTAGATCGGCATGGCACCGGCGTTGACGATGCCCATGTCCATGCCGGCGGCAATGGCGTGGTACAGGAACACCGAGTGGATGGCCTGGCGCACCGTTTCGTTGCCGCGGAACGAGAACGAGACGTTGGAAACACCGCCGGACACATGGCAGTGCGGCAGCGTCTGCTTGATGATGCGGGTGGCTTCGATGAAGTCCACCGCATAGTTGTCGTGCTCTTCGATGCCGGTGGCGACGGCGAAGATGTTCGGGTCGAAGATGATGTCCTGCGGTGGGAAGCCGATCTCGTCGACCAGGATGCGGTAGGCGCGGGTGCAGATCTCGACCTTGCGTGCGCAGGTGTCAGCCTGGCCGCTTTCGTCGAAGGCCATCACCACCGCGGCCGCGCCATAGCGCAGGACCTTGCGTGCGTGCTCGCGGAACAGCGCCTCGCCTTCCTTCAGCGAGATCGAATTGACCACGCTCTTGCCCTGCAGGCACTTCAGGCCGGCCTCGATCACGCTCCACTTGGAGGAGTCGACCATCACCGGAATACGGGCGATGTCCGGCTCGGACATGATCAGGTTGAGGTAGCGGGTCATCGCCGCTTCCGAATCAATCAGGCCCTCGTCCATGTTGACGTCGAGGATCTGCGCGCCGCTGGCCACCTGCTGGCGGGCCACGTCCACCGCTTCTTCGTAGCGGCCTTCCTTGACCAGCTTGCGGAACTGCGCGCTGCCGGTGACGTTGGTGCGCTCGCCGACGTTGATGAACAGAAGGTCCGGAGTGATGACCAGAGGTTCCAGGCCGGACAGGCGGGTAGGGCGGACAGGCGTCATGGCAGGCGTCAGCTCAACAGCAATAGGGTGGGAAGTGCGGAACGGTGGCGGCGACATTCATGCGGCCTGCTCCTGGACACCGGGCAGGGCGCGCGGCGGCAGCCCGGCCACGGCCTCGGCGATTGCGCGGATATGGTCAGGGGTGGAGCCACAGCAGCCACCGACCAGGTTCAACAGGCCATCCTCGGCGAAACCGCGCAGGGTGCTGGCCATGTCCTCGGGCGTCTCGTCGTACTCGCCGAAGGCATTGGGCAGGCCTGCGTTGGGGTGTGCGCTGACGTAGCAGTCGGCGATCTGCGCAAGGGTTTCCACGTGCGGGCGCATCGCATCGGCACCCAGTGCGCAGTTCAGGCCGATCGACAATGGGCGCGCATGCGCGAGCGACGCGTGGAAGGCCTCGGCGGTCTGCCCGGACAGCGTGCGCCCAGAGGCATCGGTGATGGTGCCGGAGATCATCACGGGCAACCTTGCGCCGCGTGCATCGAAGGCCTCCTCCAGTGCATACAGCGCGGCCTTGGCATTGAGCGTGTCGAAGATGGTCTCGACCATGATGGTGTCGGCGCCGCCGTCGATCAGGCCGTCAATGGCTTCGCGGTACGTGTCGCGAAGCTCGTCGAAGCTGGTGTTGCGGAAGCCCGGATCGTTGACATCGGGGCTGATCGAGGCGGTGCGGCTGGTCGGGCCGATCACCCCGATCACGAAGCGTGGCTTGCCTGGTGTGGTTGCGGCTACTGTATCGCAGCAGGTGCGTGCCACCGCTGCGCCAGCCTTGTTCAACTCGTACACCAGGTGTTCGAGGTGGTAGTCGGCCTGGCTGACCGACGTGGCGTTGAACGTGTTGGTCTCGACCAGATCCGCGCCCGCTTCCAGGTAGGCGGTATGGATGTCGGCGACGATCTGCGGCCGGGTCAGCAGCAGCAGATCGTTGTTGCCCTTCAGGTCATGCCCTTCCTGCACGGCGTGGTCGCAAGCGGGGCCATGCACATGATCGTAGCCACCGGCGAAGCGCTCGCCGCGGTAGTCGTCTTCCTGCAGGCCATGGCGCTGGATCATGGTGCCCATCGCGCCGTCGATGATCAGGATCCGCTCGCGCAGGGCGTCGAGCAGGGCGTTGGCACGATCAGGATGCAACCAGGGCAGGGCAGGCATGGCGATCTCGGGCTCAGGGCTTGTTGGCGATCAGTGAAATCACTTCGAAGTGCGGCGGACGCTTTTCGCGGGTGACCGTCTCCAGGCTGGATACCTGCAGGCCGGCCTTGTCGACGAACCTGCGCAGCTCCTTGTCGCTGAAGCCGAGGTTGACGTGGCCGTAGGCCTCGACCGCCGCCTTGTGCTCGTGGCGGGCCAGGCTGCACAGCAGCAGGCGGCCGCCGGAGCGCAGCACGCGCGCGGCTTCGGTCACCGCCTGCGCCGGTTTGCTGGCGTAGGTCAGCGCATGCATCAGCACCACCAGGTCGAAGCTGCCGTCCTTGAACGGCAGCGCATGCATGTCGCCCTCGCGCACTTCCACATTGGGCAGGCGGCGCAGGCGCTCGCTGGCAGCGGCAACCACGCGCGCGCTGGTATCGATGCAGATGTAGCGCTTGGCATGCGGGGCGACGAGTTCGGCCAGCACGCCGTCACCGGAGGCGATGTCCAGCACGTCGCCGGTCTCCAGCAGCGGCAACGCGGTACGCGCGAGGGCTTCCCAGGTGCGGCCGGGAGAATAGTGGCGCTCCATGTCGCCGGCCACGCTGTCGGCCCAGTTCTGGTCGGAGGCACGGTGGGCCAGCACGGCGGCGACACGTTCAGCGTCCTGCCGCAGCAACGGGTCGTCGCTTCCATTGCTCAAGGCATGCCACAATGCACGCTGCGCCGGGTCCAGCTGGGCCTCGTCGAAGCGGTAATAGGCCGACACGCCCGCACGGCGGTCGCGGACCAGGCCGGCTTCCTTCAGGCGCGCCAGGTGGGTGGACACCCGCGGCTGTGCCAGCCGGGTGATCGCCGACAGTTCGGCCACGGTCAGTTCCTCCTGCTCCAGCAGCGCCAGCAGGCGCACGCGGGTGGCATCGGCGAACACCTTGAGGCGGGTCGACCAGTCTTCCAGATCCATAAATATCTACCTATCGCGATATAGAGATATATTCGCTGAGAACGCCTGCCGCGGTCAAGTCGCTGGCGTACGGAAACTGGCGGGCCCCGGTACAATCGAGGCACCTGGGCGCGCGGTGCGCGGCCCATAACTTCATGTACCCGGGAGGGTGTTGTGGATTTCAGCTTTACTGAAGAGCAGTTGATGCTGCAGGACGTGGCGCGGCGCATCGCGCAGGAAAAGATCGCCCCCAGCGCGGAGCACCATGACCGCACCGGCGAGTTCCCGCTGGACAACATCCGCCTGCTGGGCGAAAACGGCTTGATGGGCATCGAAGTGCCGACCGAATACGGTGGCGCGGGCATGGACCCGGTGGCGTACGTGTTGGCGATGGTGGAGGTCGCCGCCGCCGACGCAGCCCATTCGACCATCATGTCGGTCAACAACTCGCTGTTCTGCAACGGCATCCTCACCCACGGTACCGAGGAACAGAAGCAGAAGTATGTGCGTGCCATCGCCGAAGGCGAGGCCATCGGCGCGTTCGCGCTGACCGAGCCGCAGTCCGGTTCGGACGCCACGGCCATGCGCTGCCGCGCGGTGAAGCAGGCCGATGGCACCTTCGTCATCAACGGCAAGAAGAGCTGGATCACCTCCGGCCCGGTGGCCAAGTACATCGTGCTGTTCGCAATGAGCGAGCCGGACAAAGGCGCGCGCGGCATCACCGCCTTCATCATCGATACCGACAAGGCGGGCTTCGGTCGTGGCAAGACCGAGCCCAAGCTCGGCATCCGTGCCTCGGCCACCTGCGAGATCGAGTTCAACGATTACGTGGCACAGGCCGAAGACGTGCTGGGCCAGGAAGGCGAGGGCTTCAAGATCGCGATGAGCGTGCTCGATGCCGGCCGCATCGGTATCGCCTCGCAGGCCATCGGCATCGCCCGTGCCGCCTATGAAGCGACCCTGGCGTACGTGAAGGAGCGCAAGGCGTTCGGCGCGGCCATCGGTACCTTCCAGATGACCCAGGCCAAGATCGCCGACATGAAGTGCAAGCTGGACGCAGCGCTGCTGCTGACCCTGCGCGCGGCATGGGTGAAGGGCCAGGGCAAGCGCTTCAGCACCGAAGCAGCGGTGGCCAAGCTGACCGCCTCGGAAGCGGCGATGTGGATCACTCACCAGGCCGTGCAGATTCATGGCGGCATGGGGTATTCGAAGGAAATGCCGCTGGAGCGCTACTTCCGTGATGCCAAGATCACCGAGATCTACGAGGGCACCTCGGAAATCCAGCGCCTGGTGATCGCCCGCAACGAGACCGGACTGCGCTGAGTTCGACCGGCCGCGCCGCTGCAACGGCGGCGCGGCCAGTAGATCCACGCCATGCGTGGATACACGGTCTTCTTGGCCGAGCCATACCCGATCTGGTCCAATGCAAGCCGGTTTTTACGCGGTCTGCAAAGATGATCTATCGAGGTTGGGGATTCATGACGCTGGTGACGCCGATTGCAGCCATCCTGCTGCTGGCGTACTTCTTTCCGCATGAAGGCTCCAGGGGCAACACGCCGCTGCCCCAGGTTCTGTTGGGTGCAGGCATCGGCGCAGCGGTGAACGTATTGCTGGGTTTGTGGCTCAACCGTGCGCCCCGGCAGAAGGGTATGGCTGCACCCCATCATTTCTTCTTTGTGCCGATGCAATGGGCTGCATTGGCTCTCGTGGTGGTATGCGTGGTGGTTGCGCTGCTGCGCTGAGACGCCGGCTTGGCATGCGCCAACCTTGGTTGGCATGGATCCAGCGGCGCCAACCAAGGTCGGCGACTACCGGCTTCATGGCACGAATGAAAAAGGCCCCGGATCGCTCCGGGGCCTTTTCGTTTCAACTCACCGCCGGATCAACGATCCGGGCGGTGCGCGGCTTCCGCGTCGCGCTGGCGCTCCATGAATTCCTTGGAGGACTCATCCAGCTTGTCACCCAGCATGCGGCGCACGACCACGAAGAACACCGGGATCATCAGCAGGCCGAGCAGGGTGGCGAACAGCATGCCGCCGATCACGCCGGTGCCGATGGCGTGGCGGGAGTTGGCGCCGGCGCCGGTGGAGATCGCCATCGGGATCACGCCCATGATGAACGCGAACGAGGTCATCAGGATCGGTCGGAAACGCAGGCGTGCCGCCTCGATGGTGGCATCGCGCAGGGTCTTGCCTGCTGCGCGCTGCTCCACCGCGAACTCCACGATCAGGATCGCGTTCTTGGCGGCCAGGCCGATCACGGTGATCAGGCCGATCTTGAAGAACAGATCGTTCGGCAGGCCACGCAGCATCGACAGGCCGAGGGCGCCAAGCACGCCAAGCGGCACCACCAACAGCACCGCCACCGGGATCGACCAGCTTTCATACAACGCGGCCAGGCACAGGAACACCACCACGATCGACAGCACCAGCAGCAGCGTCGCCGCGTTGCCGGCCAGGATTTCCTGGTAGGACATGCCCGACCAGTCGTAGCCGAAGCCAGCCGGCAGATCGTCGTTGACGATGCCTTCCATGGTCTGCATCGCCTCACCCGAGCTGGTGCCCGGTGCCTGCGAGCCGACGATGTTGATCGCCGAGTAGCCGTTGTAGCGGCTCAGCGACGGCGGTGCCGACACCCATTCGGACTTGACCACCGTATTGAGCGGGATCATCGAACTGGTGCCATCGGCGTTCTTGGTCAGGCTGGAGGGGCTGTAGAAGCTCTTCAGCGATTCCTGGCCGGTGCGGTACGGACCATCGGCCTGCATGGTCACGCGCTTGATGCGGCCTTCGTAGAAGAAGTCGTTCACGTACACCGGGGCCAGCATCAGCTGGATGGTGCTGTACACGTCCGACACCGACATGCCCATCGACTGCGCCTGCACGCGGTCGACATGCAGCTGCAGCTGCGGGGCGTTTTCCAGGCCGTTCGGGCGTACGCCCACCAGATGATCGGGCTTCTGCGCAGCCTGGCCAAGCAGGATGTTGCGCGCCTGGGTCAGCTGCTCGTAGCCGGCACCGCTGCGGTCCTGCAGCCACATGTCGAAGCCGCCGAACTGGCCGAGGCCCTGCACGGTGGGCAGGTTGACCACGAAGATCTGCGCTTCCTTGATGCCGTAGAACGCGCCGTTCATGTTCTGGATGAACTCGGGCGCGGTGAACTTGCGTTCCTCCCATGGCTTCAGGCGGATGAAGCCCATGCCCACGTTCTCGCCGGAACCGACGAAGCTGAAACCGGCCACCTGCAGCATGCCTTCATAGCCATCCTGCTTTTCCAGGATGCCACGCATCTGCGCGAACACTTCGTTGGTCTGGCCCTTGGTCGAGCCCGGCGGCAACTGCACGATCGCCAGCGCATAGCCCTGGTCTTCTTCCGGCAGGAAGCTGCCCGGCATGCGGGTGAACAGGAAGCCGCACAGTGCGGTCAGCACCACGAACAGGATCATCCAGCGCGGTGCATGGCGCACCGCCGAAGTGATGTGCCCCACATAGGTATGGCTGATCTTGTCGTAGTACTTGTTGAAGGTGCGGTAGATGATGTTCGGGTTGTCGTTGTGCGTCGGCTTGAGGAAGGTCGCGCACAGCGCCGGGGTGAAGCCCAGAGCCAGGAACGCCGAGAACGCCATCGAGATGGCGATGGTCAGCGCGAACTGCTTGTAGATCTCACCGGCGGCGCCGCCCTGCAGGGCGGACGGGATGAACACCGCGGCCAGTACGACGGTGATCGCCACCACCGCGCCGGTGATCTGGGTCATCGCCTTCTGCGTGGCCGGCTTCGGCGCCAGGCCTTCCTCGGTCATGATGCGTTCGACGTTCTCGATCACCACGATCGCGTCATCGACCACGATGCCGATCGCCAGCACCATCGCGAACAGGGTCAGCTGGTTGATCGTGAAGCCGATCATCCACATGCCCAGGAAGGTGCCGAGCAGGGCCACCGGGATGACCAGGGTCGGGATCAGCGTGGCGCGGAAGTTCTGCAGGAAGATCAGCATCACCAGGAACACCAGGAACACTGCTTCAAACAGTGTCTTGACCACTTCCTGGATGGAGATCTTGACGAAGGTGGTGCTGTCGTACGGCGAGAACCAGGTCACCCCGGACGGGAAGCTGGGCTGCAGCTCGTCCATCTTGGCGCGCACCGCATCGGCCACGTTCAGGGCGTTGGCGCCCGGTAGCAGCTGGATGGCGAAGGCACCGGTCGGCTTGCCGTTGTACTGGGTGTCGAAACCGTAGTTGTTGGCACCGAAGGCAACGCGGGCGATGTCCTTCATCAGCACCCGCGAACCGTCCGGATTTGCCCGCAGGATGATGTTCTCGAACTCCTGCGGCGAACTGAAGCGGCCTTCAGCCGAGACCGTGGCGGTGAAGTGCTGGCCTTCCGGCGACGGGTCCGAACCCAGCGCACCGGCAGCGAACTGCACGTTCTGCGCACGCACCGCGGCGAGCACCTGGCTGGCCGACAGGCCATAACCCTGCATCTTCTCCGGGTTGAGCCAGATGTTCATGGCGTACTCGGAACCGAACTGCTGGGTGCTGCCGACGCCGGGAATACGCGAGACCTGATCGAGCACGCGCGAACCGACGATGTCGTTCAGGGCGTCACGGTTGATGGCCGGCGTATCGGACTGCAGCGCGATCACCATCAGGAAGCCGGCGTTGGCCTTGGCCACCACCACGCCCTGCTGGGTCACTTCCGAAGGCAGGCGTGGCGTGGCCAGCGAGACCTTGTTCTGCACCTGCACCTGGGCGATGTCCGGATCGGTACCGGTCTCGAAGGTCAGGGTGATCTGCGCACGGCCGTTGGAGGCGGACGAGGAGCTGAAGTACAGCAGGTGATCGATACCGGTCAGCTGCTGCTCGATCACCTGGGTGACCGATTTCTCGGTGGTGTCCGCACTGGCGCCCGGGTAGGTCGCCGAGACGGTGACCTGCGGCGGGGCGATGTTGGGATAGGACTCCACGCCCAGGTTGAGGATCGCGATCACGCCGCTGAGCGAGATCAGGATCGCAACCACCCAGGCGAAGACTGGATGTTCGATGAAAAATTTAGGCATGACGGAAGGTTCCCGTTACTGCTTGTTCGAATCGTTGGCGGCCGGCTTGGCCGCGTCGGCCGGTGCCTTGCCTGCGGCCGGTGCTGCGCCCGCCGGAGCGGCGCCGCCTGCGGCAGGCTTGCCGTTGGCGTCCTGCCCCGGGGTCCACGGCTTGGCCACCGCCGGTGCACCTTCCTTGACCTTCTGCACGCCGGCCACGATCACCTTGTCACCGGCGGCCAGGCCGTCGCTGACCAGCCAGTTGCCGTTCTGCGCGCCATCGGTCTTCACGTTCTTGCGCACCACCTTGCCGTCGGCACCGACCACCATCACGTAGCCGCCGGTGGTGTCGCGCAGCAGCGCCTGCTGCGGCACCAGGTAGGCGTTGTTGCGCTCGCCGAGGTTGGCCTGGAAGCTGACGAAGGCGCCGGGCAGCAGGATCTGCTGCGGGTTCGGCAGCAGCGCACGCAGCGACACCGCGCCGGTGGCCGGGTCGACCGTGGTCGAAGAAAAGTCCAGCGTGCCCGGCTCGCTGTAGGTGCTGCCGTCGGCCAGCTTGACGTTGACCGTGGCCTTGCCGTCACCGGACAGCGCCAGCGCACCCTTGGCCTGCTGCGCGCGCAGCTGGGTCAACTCGTCCACGCTCAGCGAGAAGTTCACGTACAGCGGGTCGAGCTGGTCGACAGTGGTCAGCAGGGTCACATCGCCCTGGCCGACCAGTGCGCCTTCGGTGACCTGCTGCTTGTTGGCCACACCGCTGATCGGCGCGGTCACTTCGGTATAACCCAGGCTGATGCGCGAAGAGGTCACCGCCGCTTCGGCCTGCTTGACCGCGGCCAGCGCGGTGCGCTCGGCCGATTCGGCGTTGTCCAGGTCGGATTTGGAGACGAACTGCTGCGGCGCCAGCGAACGCGCGCGGTCCGCGGCCACCTTGGCATTGGCGTAGGTGGCGCGGGCCGAGGCCAGCTGGGCCTCGGAGGCATTGAGCGAAGCACGCAGCGGCGCCGGGTCGATCAGGAACAGGGGCTGGCCCTGCTTGACCTGCGAGCCTTCCTGGTAGACGCGCTTGAGCAGTACGCCCGGCACGCGCGCGCGGACGTCGGCGCTGCGGAACGGCGACAGGCGGCCGACCAGCTCACGCTGCAGCGGCAGGGTCTGCGGCTTGGCGTCGATCACGCCCACCTCCGGCGGCGGGGGCGTCTGCTGTTCCGGCTTCTTGCAGGCAGCCAGCGCGACAGCAACGGCGCACGTCAAGGCAAGGGTGCGGAGTGGGGCGGTCATCAGGAGGAACTCCGGGGTTGGTTTGAAGACGGGGCCGCCGACGGCTGAGGCGCGAAGGCGCGCAGGAAGCTGTCGACGGAGAACTCTGCCCAGCGCCGACGCAGCTGCGCGTCATCACGATGGGGGGTATGGAAACGCTGTTTGTCGAAATCCTGACCGGCGATCATGCTCAGCAGCAGTTCGGCCATGAAGTGCGGGTCGTCATGCCGGAGCTGGCCACGCATGCAAACGGTTTCAATCCATTCAGCAAGATGAAGCGTCAGCGCGCCGGCGCCATGCCGGTACAGCGTACGCGCCTCTTCGGGAAACTGGGCCGCGTCGGCGGCGATCAGCCGACAGGCCTGCCCTACGTGCGGTTGGTTGAAATGCTCCAGGAAGTCGGTGGCGAACTGGAGCAGGCTGGCACGCAGGTCGTCAGTGCGGAGTGCACGAACCATGGCTCCGGTAGCGTGGCCGACATGGCGCTGCATCACCCGGCGCAGCAGTTCCTGCTTGTTGCCGTAGCGCGAGTACAGGGTCTGCTTGGAGCAGCCGGCATGCTGGGCCACCGCGTCCATGCTCATCTGCATGCCCTGCTGGGCCAACAGCTCGCGCACGGCATCGAACACGCGCTCATCGCGTGCGTCGAGGGCAACGGGGAGGTAGGCCGGGTTCACGCGGTGGACTATACCGTCCAGTTCAGGATTGTGGAATCGAATCGGCGTCGCCGCGTGTGTCTTCCGGTAACACGCTTTGCCGATCCTGTCGGCAGTGCTGAAGCGCGCACCAGCACCATGCCGGTGCGAACTGAATAGGCGTCTAAACCGCAGCAAACCCGAATCTGGTTATTCCGTCCTGCAGCAAGGCCTTTTCGTGCGGTAGGGCTACAATTTCATTTTCCCAACTGAGCAAGCGCATCGCTCTGCCATGAAACCGCAAAAAACCGCAGCCAAGACCGTGAAAAACAAGACCAAACCAGCAGAGTCGGAGGTCGCAGTGACCGCTGGTTTCTCCCTGGAGCCGGTGTACACGGCATTGCGCAAGCGTTACCCCGCGGCCGCACAGGCCGAAGCGGTGGCCTTCGCCACTGACTTCTACAAGCGCATGGAGTCGGACGAGTTCCCGCACCACAGCGCTGAAGAGTGGGCCGCTCTCGCGGCTGAGACGCTGGAATTCGCCCGTGCCCGCAAGGCCGGCAAGGCCAACGTCCGCGTGTTCAATCCGACCGCGAAGGCCAACGGTTGGGAATCGCCGCACACCGTGCTGCAGATCGTCAACGACGACATGCCATTCCTGGTCGACACCGTCACCATGTCGCTGGCCGAACAGGGCGTGGGTGTTCACGTGTTGGGCCACCCGGTGCTGCGCTTCACCCGCGACAAGGCCGGCAAGCTGGTCAAGGTCGGCGAGGGTGATGCCGAGTCGGTGATGCTGCTGGAGATCGACCGCCAGCCGGCCGAAGCCATGGCGGCCATCGAGCAGGCCATCAGCAAGGCGCTGGACGAAGTGCGTGCGATCGTGCGCGACTGGCAGCCGATGAAGGACAAGGCGCTGGCGCTGGCCGACGACCTGGGCAGCCGCCAGCTGCCGGTCGACGACGCGTCGCGCAAGGAAGCACAGGAATTCCTGCGCTGGGCCGCCGACAACCACTTCACCTTCTTCGGCTACCGCGAGTACCGCGTCGAGAAGCAGGGCAAGGAAGAGGTGCTGGCGCCGCTGAACGACACCGGCCTGGGCCTGATGCGCGGCAAGGACAAGTCCGCCGCACGTCCGGTCAAGACCTTGGCCGCGCAGGGCCTGAACACCACGTCCGGGCTGAAGGACGCGCTGATCCTGACCAAGACCAATGCCCGTTCGCGCGTGCACCGCGCCGGCTACATGGACTACATCGGCGTGCTGGAATTCGACGCCAAGGGCAAGATCATCGGCGAGCAGCGCTTCCTCGGCCTGTTCACCTCCAGCGCCTACAACCGTCGCCCGTGGGAAATCCCGCTGGTGCGCCAGCGCCACGAGCACGTGATGAAGCAGTCGGGCCTGGCCTCGGCCAGCCACAGCGGCAAGGCCCTGCGCCACATCCTGGAAACCCTGCCGCGCGAAGAACTGTTCCAGTCCAGCGAGGACGAACTGTTCCGCACTGCCATGGGCGTGCTGGGCCTGCAGGAGCGCGTGCGCAGCCGCCTGTTCCTGCGCCGCGACAAGTACAGCCGTTTCATCTCCGCGCTGGTCTACCTGCCGCGTGAGCGCTTCAACACCGACGTGCGCCTGCGCATCGAAGCGATGCTGAAGGACGCGCTGCACGGCGAGTACGTCGACAGCTCGGTGGTACTGGGTGAATCGCCGCTGGCCCAGGTGCACCTGATCGTGCGCCCGAAGCCGGGCGAAATGCTGGACGTCGATACCGCCGAACTGGAGCAGAAGCTGGCCCAGGTGCTGCGCAACTGGCAGGACGACCTGCGCGAAGCGCTGGTGACCCGCCATGGCGAAACCGAAGGCCTGCGCATCGCTGCCCGCATCGGCAAGGCACTGCCGGCCGGCTACATCGAAGACAACAGCACCGCCGTTGCCGCCAACGATGTCAGCCAGCTCGATGCCCTGACCGGCCCGGACGACCTGCGCCTGAGCCTGCAGGCCGTGCCGCGCGAAAGCGGCGATGGCCTGCGCCTGAAGCTGTATCGCCAGCTGGACGACATTCCGCTGTCGGACGCGCTGCCGATGATGGAAAACATGGGCCTGCGCGTGATCGCCGAGCGTCCGTACCGCCTGTCGGTCGACAACGCGCCGGTGTACGTGCAGGACTTCGAGGTCGAGTCGACCGCCGGCGCGATCGATGCCGCCAGCGTCGATGAAGCCTTCGGCGAGACCTTCGCCCGCGTCTGGCATGGCGATGCCGAGAACGACGGCTTCAACCGCCTGGTGCTGGCTGCCGGCCTGCACTGGCGCCAGGTCGCCATGCTGCGCGGCTACTGCAAGTACCTGCTGCAGACCGGCGTGCCGTTCTCGCAGGCCTACGTGGAAGGCACCTTCGCGCGCTACCCGCTGCTGGCCCGCCTGCTGGTCGAGCTGTTCGAAGCCCGCTTCGACCCGGCTACCGGCCATGAGAGCAAGGACGATATCGCCGCCGGCCAGGCCCAGCTGAAGGCCCACTTCGATGTGCTGGCTGCTGGCGACGACGCCACCCTGAAGGTGCTCAAGACCGTGGTCGACGCCCGCAAGGGTGACCGCGACGCGCAGATGCAGGCCGCGCGCGATGCGCTGCTGAAGCTGATGGACCGCGTGTCGAGCCTGGACGAGGACCGCATCCTGCGCTCGTTCATGGGCGTGATCGATGCGACCCTGCGTACCAGCTACTACCAGACCGATGCCAACGGCCAGCACGGCCATGTCATCAGCTTCAAGTTCGATTCGGCGCTGGTGCCGGACCTGCCGAAGCCGCGCCCGTACCGCGAAATCTTCGTCTACGGCCCGCGCGTGGAAGGTACCCACCTGCGCTTCGGCGCGGTCGCCCGTGGTGGCCTGCGCTGGTCGGACCGTCGCGAAGACTTCCGTACCGAAGTACTGGGCCTGGTCAAGGCGCAGATGGTCAAGAACACCGTCATCGTGCCGGTCGGCGCGAAGGGCGGCTTCTTCGCCAAGACCCCGCCGGTGAACGGCGACCGCGACGCGATCTTCGCCAACGGCGTGGCCTGCTACAAGCTGTTCATCCAGGGCCTGCTGGACATCACCGACAACATCGTCAACAACAAGATCGTGCCGCCGGTGGATGTCGTGCGCCACGACATGGACGATCCGTACCTGGTGGTGGCTGCCGACAAGGGCACCGCGACCTTCTCCGACATTGCCAACGGCCTGGCCATCGCGCACGGCTTCTGGATGGGCGATGCCTTCGCCTCCGGTGGTTCGGTGGGTTACGACCACAAGGGCATGGGCATCACCGCACGCGGTGCGTGGGAGTCGGTCAAGCGCCACTTCCGTGCGCTGGGCCGTGACAGCCAGAGCCAGGACTTCACCGCAGTCGGCGTCGGCGACATGTCCGGCGACGTGTTCGGCAACGGCATGCTGCTGTCGCGCCACATCCGCCTGGTCGCTGCGTTCGATCATCGCCACATCTTCCTGGACCCGAACCCGGATGCAGCCACCACGTTCGTCGAACGTGAGCGCCTGTTCACCGTGCCGCGTTCGAGCTGGGCGGACTACGATGCCAAGCTGATCAGCAAGGGCGGCGGCGTGTACCCGCGCAGCCTGAAGTCGATCGAGATCACCCCGCAGGTGCGTGAAGTGCTGGGCCTGGACGAGAACGTCAAGGCGCTGTCGCCGAACGACCTGATGAGCGCGATCCTGAAGGCACCGGTCGACCTGCTGTGGAACGGCGGCATCGGTACCTACGTCAAGGCCGCCAGCGAGCAGCACAGCGATGTCGGCGACCGCGCCAACAACGCGCTGCGCGTGAACGGTGGCGAGCTGCGCTGCAAGGTGGTGGGCGAGGGCGGCAACCTGGGCATGACCCAGCTGGGCCGCATCGAAGCTGCCCAGGCCGGCGTGCTGCTCAACACCGACTTCATCGACAACTCGGCCGGTGTCGACACCTCCGACCATGAAGTCAACATCAAGATCCTGCTCAACGATGTGGTGCGGGCCAAGAAGCTGACCGTCGAGCAGCGCAACAAGCTGCTGGCCTCGATGACCGATGAAGTCGCCGAGCTGGTGCTCAACGACAACTACCGCCAGAACCAGGCGCTGAGCCTGATGGAGCGGATGGCGGTCAAGCGCCTGGGTTCCAAGCAGCACTTCATCCGTACCCTGGAGCAGCAGGGCCTGCTTGATCGCCAGATCGAGTTCCTGCCGTCCGATGCCGAGCTGTCGCAGCGCAAGGCACGCGGCCAGGGCCTGACCCGTCCGGAGTTGTCGGTGCTGCTGTCCTATTCCAAGCTGGTGGCGTTCGCCCAGCTGCTGGATTCGGACATTCCGGAAGATCCGTACCTGTCCAAGGAGCTGCAGCGCTACTTCCCGACCCCGCTGCAGAAGAAGTACGCCGACGCAATGGAGCGTCACCGCCTGAAGCGCGAAATCATCGCCACGGCCGTGACCAACCAGACCATCAACCGCATGGGCGCCACCTTCCTGATGCGCATGCAGGAAGACACCGGCCGTTCCATCGCCGAGGTCGCCAAGGCCTACACCATCAGCCGTGAAACGCTGGATGCGCGTGCGCTGTGGGCACAGATCGATGCCCTCGACGGCAAGGTGCCGGAGTCGGTGCAGATCGATGCACTGGAAGTGATCTGGAAGCTGCAGCGCTCGTTCGTGCGCTGGCTGCTGTCGCGCCCGGGCGCGATGCCGGGCATCACCGAAGCGGTCAACCGCTACCAGGGGCCGTTCAACGACATCCGCGTTGCTTCGGGTGTGCTGCCGGATTCGCAGCGTCCGACCTACGAAGCCCTGGTGGCCGAGTGGAAGGAAAAGGGCCTGCCGTCCGCGCTGGCGCAGCAGCTGGCCGAACTGCACTTCCTGGAGCCGGCGTTCGACATCATCGAACTGGCCCGCACCCGCAAGCTGAAGCCGGTGGACGTGTCCAAGGTTCACTTCCGCTTGGGCGACGCCCTGCAGCTGCCGTGGCTGTTCGAGCAGGTCGACGCGCTGGAGGTCAATGGCCGTTGGCACGCCGTGGCACGTGGCGTGCTGCGTGACGAGCTGGCCGCCAACCACCGCAACCTGGCGGGCCAGGTGCTGGGCACCAAGGGCAGCAGTGCTGAAGCGAAGGTGGCGGCCTGGATGGGTCGCGACGACAACAGCCTGCGCTTCACCCTGGCGATGCTGGCCGAACTGGCCGAGCAGAAGACCCTGGACTACCCGACCGTCTCGGTCGCGGTGCAGCGCCTGGGCCAGCTGGCTGCACATGGTGCGTAAGTGATGTACCGCCGGGTTATGCCCGGCGTGTGTTGAACAGAACGGCCCCGCGAAAGCGGGGCCGTCTTGTTTTGCGGCGCATGCCTGGGACGGGTAGTGCCGGCCAGCGGCCGGCACTACCGGGTATGCTCTTGCTGGCACACCCACCCGGATCCACCGATGAGCGACACCCCCCGCATCGCTTTCCTGGCCAGCACCACCGAGCCCGCGCAGATGGCCCGCGCCGCGATGGTCTCGCGCTATGGCGATCACGCGCCGGAGCAGGCGGACGTGCTGTGCCCGCTGGGCGGCGACGGTTTCATGCTGCAGACCCTGCATCGGCACGGGCACCTGGGAAAACCGGTGTTCGGCATGAAACTGGGCACCGTCGGCTTCCTGATGAACCAGTACCGCGGCGACGACGACGTGCAGGCCCGCATTGCCCGTGCCGAACCGGCCAACCTGCGCCCGCTGGAAATGGTGGCGCTGACCGAGTCGGGCACCAGTACTGGTTCGCTGGCCTACAACGATGTGTCGCTGCTGCGCCAAACCCGGCAGGCGGCGCATATCGGCATCGACCTCAACGGCCAGGAACGTGTGGCCGAACTGATCGGAGACGGCGTGCTGGTGGCCACCCCGGCAGGCAGTACCGCCTACAACTATTCCGCGCACGGACCGGTGCTGCCGCTGGGCTCGCATACCATCGCGCTGACGCCGCTGGCCCCTTACCGGCCGCGACGCTGGCGCGGGGCGATCCTCAAGGCCGACACCGAGGTGCGTTTCCGCGTGCTTGATCCGTACAAGCGCCCGGTCAGTGTTACAGCGGATTCGCACGAGACCCGCGACGTGGTCGAGGTGACCATCCGCGAGTCGAAGGACCGCCGCGTGACCCTGCTGTTCGACCCGGAGCACAACCTGGAAGACCGGATCCTGAGCGAACAGTTCGTTTTTTGACGACAATAGGCGGCCGGCCCCGCCGACCGCTTGAAGGACCCCCACCGATGGGCGACAACTCCCCCCGTTTGCTGACCGTCGCGGTGACCTCGCGCGCCCTGTTCGACCTCGAGGAAAGCCATGCGCTGTTCGAGAGCGATGGCGTGGCGGCCTATGCCGAATTCCAGCGCCAGCACGAGGACGATATCCTCGGGCCCGGCGTGGCCTTCCCGGTGGTGCGCAAGTTGCTGGCGCTGAATCAGGGCGCCAGCCCGGAGAACCCGCGGGTCGAGGTGATCCTGCTGTCGCGCAATTCGGCCGATACCGGCCTGCGCATCTTCAATTCGATCCAGCACTACGGCCTGGGCATCATCCGCGCAACGTTCACCGCCGGCGAGCCGACCTGGCCGTACGTGAAGCCATTCGGCACCGACCTGTTCCTGTCGGCCAACCCCGAATCGGTGCGCAGCGCGCTGCGCCATGGCATCGCGGCGGCGACCATCCTGCCCAAGCCGCCGGGCGAGACCGCCGCTGCGGCGGCCGACCAGATCGATACCGGTCGCCCGGCCGGCCAGCTGCGCATCGCCTTTGACGGTGACGCCGTGATCTTCGGCGACGAGAGTGAGCGCATTTCGCGCGAGCAGGGCGTGGAAGCCTTTGGCCGCCACGAACGCGAGCGCGCCCGCGAGCCGCTCAGCGGCGGGCCGTTCCGTGGCTTCCTGTCGGCGTTGCACACGCTGCAGGAAGTGTTCCCGGCCGGCGACAGTGCGCCGATCCGTACCGCGCTGGTCACCGCGCGATCGGCACCGGCGCACGAACGGGTGATCCGCACCCTGCGTGAGTGGGGTGTGCGCCTGGACGAAGCGCTGTTCCTCGGTGGCCGCCACAAGGGCCCGTTCCTGCAGGCGTTCGGCGCCGACATCTTCTTCGATGATTCGCAGCACAACATCGACAGCGCCCGAGAGCATGTAGCCGCCGGCCACGTACCGCATGGCGTTGCCAACGAAGGATAGGGTCTGGTAGTTGCCAACCTTGGTTGGCGCCGTCCTGGATCCATGCCCACCAAGGTGGGCATCTACCAGAGCGCTGTACCCCGGTAGTCGCCAACCTTGGTTGGCATTGCCGTCAGGCCACGGGTCCGGTCACGGGCTGCCGGACATCCCCAGCTGCAGGTCCACCACCTTCCAGCGCAGGCCCTGCGGTTCCAGCACCACCTTCATCGGCGGCTGGCCGGGGCCGCGATCGACATCGATCACGAAGCGGTCCAGCGCTTCGAAATGATGTTCGGCATGCTTCAGCGGCCGTGCGGGTTCGGTCGCGCCGAAGGCATCGCCGCCCTGCAGTTCATTGCGGCCGCGCTTCCACAGCACGTGACCCTGCAGCATCGCGCCGATCCCGGTCGGGGTCACCATGGTGTCCACCGCGGCACCACCAAGCTGGTCGCCCAGCCCGTACAGCAGGGCACCGAACGGGCTGGCCGCCACATCCGGGCCGGCCTGGCGCACCAGATAGTCATTGAGCTGCGCGCGCAGGCTGCTGCGCACGCGCGGGAAATCGACGTAACGCTCCAGGCGCGCGGTGTCGCGTTGCTCAATGGCCTTGGACAGGCCATTGACGGTCATGTACGGGCCGCCGAACCACCAGGCGGCCAAGGCCAGGACCAGCAGCCCAACGAGTGCGGTGAGTTTCTTCATGCCGCCCAGACTGCCGCAACCGCAGCAGCATGGGGTGAAGACTCAATGACTGGGTGATCCGCCGCCATCACCGAAGGCGCTCACCAGCTGTTGGCGTTCGGCTGCGGTCAGTGCCTCAAGCCGCGTCGCCAGCACTTCGTCCAGGCTGCCGGTGCGGGTGGTGCCCAGGATGCCACTGGCTACGCCGGGATGGCCGAGCGCGTAGGCAAACGCGGTCTGGGCCGGGCGCTGGCTGCGGATGGCGGCGAGTGCCTTCCGCATATTGCGTGCGCTGCGCATCAGTTGACGGCTGCTCGGCTTGAGCCAGGCCCTGGCCAGGTACCAGGCATCCGCCGGTCGTGGCAGGCGCGGGCGTGGTGGCAGCAGATGGCCCTGCGCCAGCACGGTGCCGGCCAGCACGCCGATGCCCACCGCGTGCAACTGGTCGATGAGGGGTTCACGGTCCTGCTGCAGGGCGTTGTAGTCCAGAAGCACCACGTCGAACAGCGTGGGATGGTCGATCATCCAGCGCAGGGTCGATGCCGTGTGCGTATTGATGCCGGTGTGCCGGATCAGCCCACGTTCGCGCAGGCGTTGCAGCGCGGCCAGCAGGTCATCGTTGATGTCGTGCTGGCTGGCACCGTGCAGCTGGTAGATATCCAGGTAATCCAGGCCGAGGTTGCGCAGCGAAGCCTCGCAGCTGGCAGTGATGGCTGCCGGCGAGAAATTGCGTTGCTCGGCGCCGCTGACGCCGGCCTGGCCGGTCAGTGTGCCGCCCTTGCTGGAAATCACCAGCGACTCGCGCGGGTATCGCTTCAGCAACGGGCGCAGGATGCGGCCCAGCCGCGGCTCGGCGTGGAAACCGGAATAGTTGTGGCCGGTGTCCAACAGGTTCACGCCCTGTGCCAGTGCATGCTCGACCACGTGCGCTGCCGACTGTTCCGGGAAGCGGCGATGCCCCCAGAAGCCGGAGCAGCCCAGGCCCACCGGCGAAATCGGCAGGCCGGTGCGGCCCAGCGTGCGGCGTTGCTGTGCCAACGGCATCAGAATTCCAGGTCCAGCGCCGCGCACAGGTAGTCGACGAACGGGCCGAGCGCGGCCAGGTCCTTGCCCAGCGTGGACAGCAGGCGCGGGCCGGTCATGGTGGCGTCGTCCAGCGAGCGCCACATCACCCAGTTGCGGTGCTTGAGGTCGTCGATGAACTCGAAGTCGGCCGGGAAGCCGCGCGGCGGCCGCACCAGCTTTTCGCTCTCCTCGAAATCGAAACGCTTGCGCAGCGCCGGTGCATGCGCGGCGGCCTTCCAGCTGCCCGGGTTGTCGAGGATGAAGTGGCGCACGCGGCGCTGGGTCTCCGGTTCCGGATGCCACAGGCCGGCACCGACGAAGCTCTCGCCCGGCTGCAGGTGCACGTAGAACGAGGGCGCGGCCACCTCGCGGCGGCGCTCATGGAACAGGCGTGCACCCTGCCAGGTCTTGTACGGGGATTTGTCGTTGGAGAAGCGCGCGTCGCGATGGATGCGGAACAGCGAGCCGCCGACGCCGCGGGTATCGGCGCGGAAGTGGTCGCTGACCTCGGCCAGCGCCGGCTGCAGGTCACCCAGCAGGCGCAGGAATGGCTGCCGCACGTGGTCTTCATACTGCTGGCGGTGGTCGTTGAACCACGCCTTGTCGTTATGCCGCGCCAGGCTGCGCAGGAACTTGAAGCTGGCGTCCGAGAAATAGGTACTCACAAGGTCTCCTGCAGGTGCTGGCCCCAGTCGCGCAGCGATTGCAGCAGGGCCTGGCGCCGTGCATCGTCGGGCGCTTCAGCGGCCAATGCATCGAGCTGCTGCTGGTACTGGGGCAGGTTGAGTTCGCCCAGCCCGCCGTCCCCGAGCAGGCGCTGGCGGCGGTAATCCTGCCAGCGCTGGCGTTCAGCCGGTGCGAGGCTGTCGGGATGATTGCGCGCACGGTAACGGAACAGCAGCTCCGGCAGGCGTGGGTCGCGGAAGCGGCCTTCCAGTGCGGCCAGCTGCTCCGGCGCGGTGGTGCGTGCCAGCGCAAGCAGCGGCTTGTCGCCATTGCCGAGGAAGCCGTCGTAGAGCGAGGCATCGACATCGGCCACGGTGGCGGCGCGGGGCTGGTTGTAGACCTGCCGGGCCTTCTCGGCCAGCTGCGGGGCGAACGCGCGCAGGCGTTCCACCTTGGCCTCGATCGCGGCCACGTCCAGGCCGAGGCGCGCGTGGTCATCGGCGCGCAGGTGGTTCCAGGCGATCAGCGCGGGCACCTTGTTCAGGTGCACTTCCTTCAGCGGCACCCGCGCCACGCCTTCGGGCAGCTCGCTGGCGCGCATGTACAGGCGCTGTGCGATCACCTCGGCCGGCAGTTCCAGCAGATCGTCGATCTCGCCTTCCAGGTCGAACACGATCACCCGGTTGTTGATGGTCGGGTGCGCGGCCAGCGGCAGCACCGGGGCCGCGCACAGGCGACTGGCCGGGTAGCGCATGGAAATGTGCAGTACCGGCTTCATCGCGGCCACGTCCAGCAGGCTGCCGACGAAGCGTTTGTCGCGCAGCTTCAGCGCGTACTCCCACAGCCGTGGCTGCGACTGCTTGAACAGGCGTGCCATGCCGATGGTGGCGCGTACGTCGGACAGCGCTTCGTGTGCATCGCCTTCGCGCACGTTGTTGGCCTCGGCCAGGTGCTCGAGCTTGAACGAGGTGGCGCCATCCTCGCGCAGCGGCCACTGGATGCCGTCCGGGCGCATCGCGCGCATCAGCCGCAGCATGTCCAGCAGGTCCCAGCGCGAATTGCCGTTGCGCCACTCGCGTTCGTACGGGTCGTGGAAGTTGCGGAACAGGCCG
This sequence comes from Stenotrophomonas sp. FR024, assembly GCF_047500745.2. Taxonomy (NCBI): domain Bacteria; kingdom Pseudomonadati; phylum Pseudomonadota; class Gammaproteobacteria; order Lysobacterales; family Lysobacteraceae; genus Stenotrophomonas; species Stenotrophomonas sp. FR024. Next base: position 75,452 of record NZ_JAXAXM020000016.1, on the reverse strand, counting down.
TAGCGGACGAACTCATCGTCGAAGCGCAGCGTGTTGTAGCCCAGCGCACAGGTGCCGGGGCGCGACAGCTGCTCGTTGATGCGATCGAAGGCCTCGGCCTCGCTGATGCCCTCGGCCAGTGCCTGCTGCGGGGTGATGCCGGTGACCAGCGTGGCCATCGGCGAGGGCAGCAGGTCATCGGCCGGGCGCACGAAGAAGCTGACCGGCGTGTCGATTTCGTTGAGATCGGCGTCGGTACGGATCGCGGCGTACTGCGAGATGCGCGTGCGCCGCGGGTCCTGGCCGAAGGTTTCCAGGTCGTAGAACAGGAAGCTGTCAGCCATCAGTGCGCGCCCTCCAGGACCGGTAGCTGGGCGTGGATCTGTGCTTCCAGTGCGGTCCAGTCGATGTTGTCCAGTGAATCGTGACCGGCGGTGGCGGCCACCAGCATGTCGCGCTGCAGTTCGGTGCGGCGCAGCGCCTCGGCGTACGGCGTGTGCAGGAAAGTGACCATCGTGTAGTGCGGTACGAAGCGGGTCGGCCAGCGCCGCTGCAGTTCCTGTTCCAGCTCGCGCTGCAGCAGGAAGGCGGGATCGGCCACGCGGTCACGCATCTCCAGGTAGTTCTCCAGTGCCATCCGCTGGATGGCACGTGCATTCGGCTTGCGCTCGGCTTCGAACGCGGCGAACGCGCCTTCCAGATCATCCGCCTCCATCAGGTGGCGGGCCAGCGCAACGCAGTCCTCGAACGCGCAGTTCATGCCCTGGCCGTGGAACGGCACCATCGCATGCGCGGCGTCGCCGATCAGCACCGCGCGGCCCTGCTGGTGCCAGCGTTCCAGGGTGAGCGTGCCAAGCAGGCCCGGTGGATGCTGCTCCCAGTCCGCGCGCAGGTTCGGGATCAACGGCAGGGTGTCGGCGAACTCGCGCGCGAACAGCGCCTCGGCCTGCGCCCCGGTATTGACCGTGGCGAAGCTGGGGTCGCCCTGGTTGGGCAGGAACAGGGTGACGGTGAAGGTGCCTTCGTGGTTGGGCAGGGCGATGCACATGTAGTGGCCGCGCGGCCAGATGTGCAGCGCATTGCGCTCGATGCGGAAGCTGCCATCGGCAGCCGGCGGGATCTCCAGCTCCTTGTAGGAGTGGTCGAGGAAGGCGATGTCCTCGCCCAGCGGCGCACGCCGGTTCATCGCCGCGCGCAGGGCCGAACCGGCGCCGTCGGCACCGATCAGGGTGTCGAAGCGGATGTCGTGCGGGCTGTCGTCGCGGTCATCGATGAAACGCGCGTAGCCGGCGTCGAAATCGACGGTGTGCAGGCGGCGATGGAAGTGCACGGTGGCGCCAGCCTGTTCGGCCAGCTCCAGCAGCGTGGTATTCAGATCACTGCGGTGGATCGACCAGATCACTTCGCTGTCATCACGGCCATAGCGCTGCAGCTGCGGTTCGCCGTCGCGCGGGTGCACCATGCGCCCGCGCATCATCACCGCGCGTGCCATCACTTCGTCCTCCACGCCCGCCTGGCGCAGCGCATTGCGCCCGCGCTCGGCCAACGCCAGGTTGATCGAGCGGCCGCTCTCGTAGTCGGCTACGCGCGGATCGCCGCGGCGTTCGTACAAGGTGATGCGCCAGCCCTGGCGTGACAGCAGGATGGCCAGCAGGGACCCGGCAAGGCCGGCACCGATAATGCTCAACGAGCGGGAAGCGTGTGCGATCAACGAACTGTCCAGCAGTAGGGGAGGGGCCGGCTTAGAGGCCGGCCCAGGCTTCCACTTCCTCGACGAAGTGGTGCACGTCCAGGTAGCGGTTGTAGAGCGGCGTGGGCGAGATGCGGATCACGTCGGGTTCGCGCCAGTCGCCGAGCACGCCGATGCCGCGCAGATGCTCGAACAGCGCACGGCCGCGCTCGCGGCCACCGATCACGCGCAGCGACAGCTGGCAGCCGCGGCGCTGCGGGTCAGCCGGCGTGATGATGTCCAGCACGCTGGACAGGCGCGCGCGCACCAGCGCTTCGAGCATGCCGGTCAGCGCCAGCGACTTGCTGCGCAGCGCTTCCATGCCGGCACGCTCGAACAGGTCCAGCGATGCACGCAGCGGGGCCAGGCCGAGGATCGGTGGGTTGCTCAGCTGCCAGCCCTCGGCGCCGATGGCCGGCGTGAACTGCGGTGCCATCTGGAAGCGGGTGGATTCCTCATGGCCCCACCAGCCGGCAAAGCGCGGCAGGGTGGTGTCGCGGTGATGGCGCTCATGCACGAACGCGCCGGCCACCGCGCCCGGGCCGCTGTTGAGGTACTTGTAGTGGCACCACACGGCGAAATCAGGGGCCACGTCATGCAGGCGCAGCGGCAGGTTGCCGACCGAGTGTGCCAGGTCGAAGCCAATACGCGCGCCCTGCAGACGTGCGGCGCGGGTGATCGCATCGAGGTCGAAGGCCTGGCCGGTGCGGTACTGCACGCCAGGCCACAGCACCAGCACCAGGCGTGAACCGTGCTCGGCGATGGCATGCTCGATCGCGGTCAGTGAAATCGTGCCGTTGGCCTCGTCCGGCTGCACTTCCACCAGGCACTCGGCCGGGTCGAAACCATGGAAGCGGATCTGTGCTTCCACCGCGTGGCGATCGGTCGGGAATGCGCCGGCTTCCATCAGGATCACCGGACGCTCGGCCGTGGGCCGGTAGAAGCTGACCATCATCAGGTGCAGGTTCACGCTCAGCGTGTTCATTGCAACTACCTCGCTGGGCAGCGCACCGACCACGCGGGCCAGCTGCGCGCTCACCAGGCGGTGGTAGGACAGCCACTGCGTCGGGCCGGTGAAGTGGCCTTCCACCGCCAGCTCGCCCCACTGCTTCATCACTTCCTGCACGGCCGCCTGCGCGCCACGCGGCTGCAGGCCCAGCGAGTTGCCGACGAAGTAGGTCTGCTCGCCGCCGCCATGGCGCGGAATCAGGAATTCATTGCGCAGCGGGCGCAGCGGATCGGCGGCGTCCAGGGCAATGGCGTGGGTGCGGCTGAGCAGGTCGGACATGGTCGGGCAACAGGCTGCAACGGGACCGCCAGTGTAGCGCCTGGGCCAGGGCCCGGTAGCGGCCGACCCTGCACCAGCGCCGCATGACCCGGTTGTCGCCAACCTTGGTTGGCGCACGTGCAAGCAAGCGCCCACCAAGGTGGGCAACTACCAGAGCGGGGGCAAGCGCCCACCAAGGTGGGCATCTACCAGAGCGGGGGCGAGCATGCGCCCACCAGGGTGGGCGACTACCGTTCGAGGCTCAGCCGACCGCTGGCGCCGGCAGCGGGTCCACGTGCCCGCACTCGCTGCAGGTACGCAGTTCCAGGCTGGCGTGATAGCGCGCAAACACCTTGGGCAGGTCGGTTTCGATGTTCTGCAGCGGGAAATACTCTTCGTGCAGCTTGTGGTTGCAGCGCTCGCAGTGCCAGATCACGCCGTCCATCTCGTGCGGCAGGCGCTTGCGCTCGACCACCAGACCGATACCACCGGGCGGGCGCCGCGGCGAGTGCGGCACCTTTGCCGGCAGCAGGAAGATCTCGCCGGCGCGGATCGGAATGTCGCGCACTGCGCCGTCTTCCTGCACCTTCAGCACCATCTCGCCTTCGAGCTGGTAGAACCACTCCGGGCCTTCGTCGTAGTGGAAGTCGGTACGCGAGTTCGGCCCGCCCACCACCATCACGATGAAGTCGCCGTTGTCGATCATCTTGTTGCCCACCGGCGGCTTCAGCAGGTGGCGGTTTTCTTCGATCCAGGCGTGCAGGTTGATCGGCGAAGCGAGCATGGTGGTCATCCGTAAGGGATCAGTCGCGCTTGCCCTTGCGCGGGACGTAGGACAGGGCCTTTTCATAGGCGGGCTGCAGCTCTTCCTGCGAACCGACGTCGATGCCCATCTCGCGCACGCGTCCGTCCTTCAGGCTGTAGACCCAGCCGTGCACCATCAGCTTCTGGCCGCGGGCCCAGGCGTCCTGCACGATGGTCGAGCGGCACAGGTTGGCCACCTGCTCGATCACGTTCAGTTCGCACAGGCGTGCGTGCTTGAGCTCGTCGGTCTCGATCGCATCGAGGATGCCGGTGTGCTTCTGCATCACGTCGCCAACGTGGCGCAGCCAGTTGTCGGCCAGGCCGACGCGGGTGTTGTGCAGGCAGGCATGCACGCCGCCGCAGCCGTAGTGGCCGACGATCAGGATGTGCTTCACCTTCAGCTGGTCCACCGCGTACTGCACCACGCTCAGGCAGTTCAGGTCGGTGTGGGCGACCACGTTGGCGACGTTGCGGTGCACGAACACTTCACCCGGGGCCATGCCGATGATCTGGTTGGCCGGCACGCGCGAATCGGAACAGCCGATCCACAGGTATTCGGGGTGCTGCTGCTTGGCGAGCTGGTGGAAGAACTCGGGGTCTTCCTTCTCGATGCGGTCGGCCCAGTCGCGGTTGTTCTGCAGCAGTTTGTGGATGTCTTTCATGTATGGGTCCCTGGCGTCGGGTGGGGGCTCGCCGCAGCCGTCCGGCTGCGTCGTCGCGGGAATCTGGGGCGTTCAGTCGCTGCGGGCGGCCTGTTCGCGGTGCCAGCGCATCCACTGCGCCAACTCGGTGGAAGCGGGGGTGCCCAACTGTTCCAGTTCGGCGATCACCGCGCGCTGGTTCGCATCGGGATGGTTCTGGCTCAGCTTGAGCTTCAGCTGCACCTGTTCGACCTGGAAGCGGAAGCCGACGATGGCGCGCAGCTCCGGGCCATGTTCGGCACGCGTGGCATCGAACTGCCAGGCCTGGCCGACACTCGCTTCGAAGCGGTCGCTGATCGCGCCGACCAGTTCGGCCAGCGCTTCGGCATCGTCGAACGTCTGCAGCTGGCCGCGCAGTTCGGCGGCGGCGTAGTTCCAGGTGGGTACCCGCGCAGCGGGCTCCTTGTCCGGATACCAGCTGGCCGAGACGTAGCCATGCGGACCATCGATCAGTACCTTGGCCGCGCCGCGGTGGCGCGACTGCGGGTTGGCGCGCGCCCAGTGGCCGCGCAGTTCGATCTGGTCGCCGTCACGCCGGTACAGCACCGGCATCCGGGTCAGCTCCGGCAGGCCATCGCTGCCGGGCGTGAGCACGGTAACGAACGGGTCGCGCGCCAGCAGGCGGTCCAGCCAGAGCAGATCGGTCTCGGCGAAGGCGCGCGGGGTGAACATGCAGGGGTCAGGCGCGCCCGCCCAGCGACTGGATCATGCGGCCGCGCAGGCCCTCGTCGCTGTCGGCCTGCGGCGGCTGCACTTCGTGCAGGCTGAAGCCGCGCACCAGCGCGTCTTCTTCGTCCAGACCGTCGTACTCGACGAATTCGGCGTCGAACAGCTGCGAACGCGCGGTGTCTTCGCTGTCATAGCTCAGCGTGTTGCCGTCGCTGTCGAGCACTTCGGCGGTGCCGGCCGGGCGCACGCGCAGGCGCGCCCAGATCAGGGTGTTGCCGAGGCTGGCCAGCCACCAGCTGTCGCGCGAGGCGGTGATGTCATTCATGGATGTGTTACCAGAGCGAGGCCAGCCAGAGCAGGGCGGCCATGCCCAGTCCGGCCAGCAGGGTCAGCAGCGATACCCAGGCCGGCGTCGCCAGCCCGGACAGCGAGCGGTCCGGCTGCTGGCGATAGTCACGGCGCAGCAGCCAGGCCAGGGCATCGGGCTTGAGGAAGGCGCCGCTGCCGAAGCGCTCGGCGAGCGCCGGATGGCGATCGCGTACGTGCACCAGGGTCAGCGGCCAGAAGATCACGAAGGCACTGAACCCGGCCACTGCAACGCCGACGAAACAGAGGGCGAAGAACAGGGTCATGGGAGCGGTACCTCCGTGGTCGTGTGGGGCTTAGAAGTCCGCGCTGCCCGGGGCGCGCGGGTAGGGGATCGCATCGCGGATGTTGGACAGCCCGCAGACGTACACCACCAGGCGTTCGAAGCCCAGGCCGAAGCCGGCGTGCGGCACCGAACCATAGCGGCGGAAATCGCGATACCAGCTGTAGTGCTCACGATCCAGGCCGAACTGGGCCATGCGCGCGTCCAGCACGTCCAGGCGCTCTTCGCGCTGGCTGCCGCCGATGATCTCGCCGATGCCCGGGGCCAGCACGTCCATCGCGGCAACGGTCTTGCCGTCGTCGTTCAGGCGCATGTAGAAGGCCTTGATGTGCTCCGGATAGTTGGTCACCACCACCGGGCGGCCGACGTGTTCTTCGGTCAGCCAGCGCTCGTGCTCGGTCTGCAGGTCCAGGCCCCATTCGACCGGGAAGTCGAACTTCTTGCCGGACTTCTGCAGCAGGCTGACCGCATCGGTGTAGTCGATGCGCTCGAACGGCGCATTGATGAAGTCTTCCAGCTTGGTGATCGCGTTCTTGTCCACGCGCTCGGCGATGAAGGCCAGGTCGTCGCCACGCTCGTTCAGCACCGCACGGAACAGGTACTTCAGGAACTCTTCGGCCAGGCGCGCGTCTTCGGCCAGGTCGGCGAAGGCGATTTCCGGCTCGATCATCCAGAACTCCGCCAGGTGGCGGGTGGTGTGGCTGTTCTCGGCGCGGAAGGTCGGGCCGAAGGTGTAGACCTTGCTCAGCGCCAGGCAGTAGGCCTCGACGTTCAGCTGGCCGGACACGGTCAGGAAGGTTTCCTTGCCGAAGAAGTCGCGGCTGAAATCGATCGCGCCCTTCTCGTCACGCGGCAGGTTCACCATGTCCAGGGTGGACACGCGGAACATCTGGCCGGCGCCTTCGGCGTCGGAGGTGGTGATGATCGGGGTGCTGATCCAGTTGAAGCCGTTCTCGTGGAAGAAGCGGTGCACGGCCTGGGCCAGGCAGTTGCGGATGCGGGTGACCGCGCCGAACAGGTTGGTGCGCGGGCGCAGGTGCGCCACTTCGCGCAGGAACTCCGGCGACATCGGCTTGGGCTGGATCGGGTAGGTGAGCGGGTCTTCGACCCAGCCGACCACTTCCAGCGCGCTGGCCTGGATCTCGAACGACTGGCCCTTGCCCTGCGACTTCACCAGAGTGCCGGTGGCGATGACCGAGCAGCCGCTGGTCAGGCGCTTGATCTCATCGAAGTTGGCCAGGCTGTCGCCGGCCACGACCTGGATCGGCGCGAAGCAGGAGCCGTCGCTCACATTCACGAAGGCCAGATTCGCTGAACCGCGCACCGTGCGCACCCATCCGCGTACCGTGACTTCGCCGCCTTCCGGGATCTTCCCGGCAAGCGCATGTTCAACGCTGACCACCGTCATGACTTGAATCCTCTGCTGATCGACTCGATCTGTGAACACGGGAGTTTACCGGTTGCAGCGTTCTGCTTGCGAGGCATTTTTCGTGGCAACGGCTCCTTATAATGTCCCCGTACCTCTGGAGTAGCCCCATGGCCGTCAGCCTGACCCCCATTGCCTTCGAGCGCGTGCAGCGCTTTGTCGCCCAGACCCCCGGCGCGCTGGGCCTGCGTTTCGGCGTGACCAAGACCGGTTGCTCGGGCTGGGGTCACATCACCGACCTGGCCCGCGACGAGCGCGAGGGCGATACCGTGTTCGACCAGGACGGCGTGAAGATCTACGTCGATGCCAAGAGCCTGGCGCTGGTGGACGGCACCGTGATCGACTTCGGCAAGCACGGCCTGAGCGAAACGTTCACGTTCAGCAACCCGAACGCCACCGCCGAGTGTGGCTGCGGTGAAAGCTTCACCACCGACGCCGACAAGGCCTGAGGGCTGGTTCTGGCGTCCGCCGGGCATGGCCGGGCGGTGGTAGATGCCGACCTTGGTCGGCAGGGAAGGGATCCACGGATGGAACGACCGCTTTTCATTTATCACCCCAACGCCTACGCCCTCTCCTTCGAAGAGGTCGACGGGGTCTGCGACTGCTGTGGTCAGCCGCGCACACTGCGCTACCGGGGGCCGTTCTACTCCGTTCTGGGTCCCGATTACCTGTGCCCCTGGTGTATCGCCGATGGCAGGGCGGCGGCCAGTTACGAGGGTGAATTCACCGGCTGGAGCGATATCGAGGGGGTATCCCCGGATCCGGCCGATCCGCCGCCGACCATCGCCCGCGAGCTGCTGCTGGAGATCTGCGAGCGCACCCCGGGCTACTCGTCCTGGCAGCAGTCGGTCTGGCTCAGCCATTGTGAGCGGCCCTGCGCCTTCCTCGGTTACGCCGGTAGCGAGGACCTCCAGCCCATCCTCGACGAGGTCCGGCCCGACGTGGTCGAGGTCAACCCGCGCGACGCCGACTGGGTGCTGGACCACCTGAGCCGGGACGGGGAGATGATTGGCTGCCTGTTCCAATGCCTGGAATGCGGCCAGCACCGCCTTCATGTGGATCTGGGGTAGCCCGGTTCAGGTTGCCCTGTGGCCCGCCGGTTGCCCGGCCACCCCATCTGCGCCATAATGCGCGGCTTCCTGCCTTCCTGGCGGGAATCCTTGCCCCACCGCGGTCTCAACGGCGGGGGGCTGTCCGGCCGCGAGGCCACATCCGAAAGGTAGAAAAAACATGAGTCGTCATTACGAAATCGTGTTCATGGTCCACCCGGACCAGAGCGAGCAGGTCCCGGCCATGATCGAGCGCTACAAGTCGCTGGTCGAGAACGGCAACGGCACCATCCACCGTCTGGAAGACTGGGGCCGCCGCCAGCTGGCGTACCCGATCCAGAACCTGGTGAAGGCCCACTACGTGCTGATGAATATCGAAGCCGACCAGGCCGTTCTGAACGAACTGACCGAGAGCTTCCGGTTCAACGACGCCGTGCTGCGCAACCTGGTCATCAAGCGTGACGAGGCTGACACCGAGCAGTCGCTGATCATGAAGAGCAAGGACGAGAAGGGTGACAAGCCGGAGCGCGGTGAGCGCCGTCGTCGTGACGACGAAGAAGGCGAGTCCAACAACACCGCTGACAACGAAGCCGGCGACGACGCCGCTTCCGCCGCCTAAGGAGCCTTCCCATGTCCAAGTTCTTCCGTCGCCGCAAGTTCTGCAAGTTCACTGCTGAAGGTGTGAAGGAGATCGACTACAAGGATCTCAACACCCTGCGCCAGTACCTGACCGAGAACGGCAAGATCGTGCCGAGCCGCGTCACCGGTACCAAGTCGAAGTACCAGCGCCAGCTGGCGACCGCCGTCAAGCGCGCTCGCTTCCTGGCCCTGATCCCGTACACCGACAACCACGACGTCTGATGCCAGCGGGGCGGCCCGGCGCCGCCCCCGCTGTGCCAGCTATTCGGACAGCCTTTGTTGCGGGGCATCGCCTCGCTAACGAATAACTTATCTGGAGCAATACCATGCAGCTGATCCTCCTGCAGAAAGTCACCAACCTCGGCAACCTGGGCGACCTGGTCGACGTGAAGCCGGGCTACGGCCGTAACTTCCTCGTGCCGCAGGGCAAGGCCGTGCCGGCCACCGAGAGCAACAAGGCCGAGTTCGAAGCCAAGCGCGCCGAATACGAAGCCAAGGCCCAGGCCATCCACGCTGACGCCGAAGGCCGCAAGGCCAAGCTGGAAGGCGCGAGCGTGACCATCGCCGCCAACGCTTCGACCGAAGGCAAGCTGTACGGCTCGGTTGGCCCGCGCGACATCGCCGAGGCCTTCACCGCCGCCGGCCTGCCGCTGGAAAAGAGCGAAGTGATCCTGGGCGAAGGCGCCTTCCGCAACATCGGCGAATACGACGTGCTGGTCCACCTGCACGCTGACGTCGAGACCACCGTCAAGGTCGTCGTCGTCGCCGAAGCCTGATCCCACGCCGCAAGGCCTGGCATCACCGCAGAACGGGCGCCCGCAAGGGTGCCCGTTTTGTTTTGGGCGAGCGCGGGACATGTAGAGTCGAGCCATGCTCGACTTGATCTTCGCCCTGCATCACTTCCTGCTAGACGGCCTCAACCAGGAAGTGGCGCTCAAACTCCGCGAGTGCACTGGCAGCATCTGTCCGCAGCTGCTCGTGCTGGAGCAGTTCTCCGGCGCGACGCGCCCGTTCGATCATCATGCCGATACAGGTCGCCATGTCTGCTGATACAACGGGCACGAGGGCGTTTCTGTCGATGGTTTTCCAGGGCTGGCAGGCGTAGACCATATCCATGGTCAATAGCTGCTTTTTTAGGAACAGCTTCAAGCGGTCTGGTCCACTCGGTTCGAATGCCACAATCGTCCCGGAGACCCGAAGAACGACTCCGAATTTGGTGATGGATCGAAGATAGTTCCCCGTCACATGACGATCGAAGCAGATGTTCAGCTGTCTCTGGAGTGGGGCAAAAAGAGCGCCTGACGGCGGATCGCCGTAATGGCCGCTGATCTGTATCTGCATGGGCAGCTCTCAAGTGGTCTGGATGACGAATCGACCGCAATCCATCGAAGGTGAGGGAATGTTGCGATCAAGCAATAGATAGCCCATTCCGCCGATCAGGATTCCTCGATGCGTCGGTGCTGCCCGGTTCAATCGGGAGCCGTTGATCTGGAGGATGAATTCCCGTCCATCGGTGCAATCGTCCTGAAGCCAGACGGGAATTCCGCCAATCTTGGCGATTCCGTTCGCGGCGTCATCCGGGATGGAGGCCGTGGCAGTGGTGATCAGGCGCGGATAAAAAGGGGGCGCTGCGCTGTCTGGACCGGATTCGTGGGGTGCGTAAGCGATGACACGTCCGCCAGTCAGTAGAGCGGTTTCGATGTAGGCATCGTCAATAACGTCATAAGGCGTGAAGATCGACACGCAGAGATCAGCTCTGATTTCGATCTTCTGGGCATGCGTTTGAACGAAGGGTGCAGGCAGGCTCGCAAGATGAAGCATCGGCTTCGCCTTTGCGTCGCAAGGCCAGGGAGTATCGGGAGGCAGGTATGGATTGCCTCCAAGAAAGGCGCGATCCCGGGCTTGGCCAAGGTGCTCAAACTTCAGCTCCTGGTAGGAAGGCTGGCTGGGGCTGTTCATCGGTCCATGCTGCAGCCTGGAGACGTGGCTGGCTAGGCTGACTCAAAAAATACATTTTAAAATCAAATATTTGGTTCATTGGGGAGGGGACTGCGCGGTCCGAAAGCGACATTCAAGCGTGAAACGGAGTACGTGTACGGGCATTCTCGGCCGGTCATCCCGCCCGTGGAACATTCGCGCCGTTATACTCATTCCATTGTGTCACCCTTGGCTTCATTGAATTCTTTTGAAATCAATGGCTTGAGGTGCTGGCTGACCTGACATCCACAATACGGACGCCCCCAAAGCGCCTGTTGGAACCCAATCACGCCATGCGTCTTTCCACGATCAAGCTGTCCGGCTTCAAGTCGTTCGTCGATCCGACCACCCTGCACCTGCCGACCAACATGACCGGCGTGGTGGGCCCCAATGGCTGCGGCAAGTCGAACATCATCGACGCCGTGCGCTGGGTCATGGGCGAGAGCTCGGCCAGCCGCCTGCGTGGCGACTCGCTGACCGACGTGATCTTCTCCGGCTCCAACGCCCGCAAGCCGGTGTCGCAGGCCACGGTTGAGCTGATCTTCGACAATTCCGACCACACGATCTCGGGCGAGTACGCCTCGTTCAACGAAATCTCGGTCAAGCGCACGGTCAGCCGCGACGGCACCAGCAACTATTACCTCAACGGCACCAAGTGCCGTCGCCGCGACATCACCGACCTGTTCCTCGGCACCGGCCTGGGCCCGCGCAGCTACTCGATCATCGAACAGGGCATGATCAGCCAGATCATCGAGGCGCGCCCGGAAGACCTGCGCGTGTACCTGGAGGAGGCGGCCGGCATCTCCAAGTACAAGGAGCGCCGCAAGGAGACCGAGACCCGCATCCGCCACACCCGCGAGAACCTGGACCGGCTGGGCGACCTGCGCGACGAGATCAGCAAGCAGCTCGAACACCTCAAGCGCCAGGCCAAGCAGGCCGAGCAGTACCAGGCGCTGCAGGAAGAGCGCCGGATCAAGGATGCCGAGTGGAAGGCGCTGGAATTCCGTGGCCTCGATGGGCGCCTGTCGAAGCTGCGCGAAGGCCTGTCGCAGGAAGAGACCAAGCTGCAGCAGCTGATCGCCGATCAGCGCGACGCAGAGGCCCGCATCGAGACCTCGCGCGTGCGTCGCGAAGAGGCCGCCGATGCGCTCAACACCGCGCAGGCGGCGGTCTATCAGGTCGGCAGCACCCTGGCCCGCTTGGAGCAGCAGATCCAGCACCAGCGCGAGCTGTCGCAGCGCCTGCACAAGGCGCGCGACGAAACCCAGCAGGCCCTGGCCGAACTGGGGCAGCACATCAGTGGCGACGAGGCCAAGCTGAGGGTGCTGCGGGAGGCGGTAGAGGCCGCCACCCCGCAGCTGGAAGAACTGCAGGAAGAAAACGAGATAAAGCAGGAAAGCCTGCGCGAGGCTGAAGACCGGCTGGCCAGCTGGCAGCAGCGCTGGGAACAGCACACCTCGCAGAGTTCGGAAGCCTCGCGCGCCGGCGACGTCGAGCGCACGCGCGTGGACTACCTGGACAAGCAGATCCTCGATGCCGACCGGCGTCGTGAAGCCTTGTCCGCCGAGCGCGCCGGGCTGGACGTGGATGCGCTGGAAGAAGCCTTCGAGCAGCTGCACCTGCAGCACGACACGCAGAAGACCGCGCTGGATGAACTGAGCGAAGACGTCGAGCTGCGCAAGCAGGGCGTGGCGGCGGTGCAGGAACAGCAGCGCAATGGCCAGAACGAACTGGCCGAACTGCGCAAGCAGGCCAATGGCCTGCGCGGTCGCCTGGCTTCGCTGGAAACCCTGCAGCAGGCTGCGCTGGGCCAGGAGCAGGGCGCGGCCGTGGCCTGGCTGAAGGCGCGTGGGCTGGACTCGGCGGCGCGTGTCGGCGAACGCCTGGATGTCGATGCCGGTTGGGAAAACGCGGTGGAAAGCGCGCTCGGCCAGTTGATCGAAGGCGTGCTGGTCGATGACCCGGCCAGCCTGGTCGACGCGCTGGGCGAACTGGGCGAGGGCCACATTGCGCTGGTCGCCAACGATGGCGCGGACCTGGAGGTCGCGCCGACCTCGCTGGCTGCACGCGTGCGTGGCCCGGCAGCGATCCGGCGCCTGCTGGCGCACCTGCACGGTGCCAGGGATCTGTCCGAGGCCAAGGTGCTGCAGGCCAGCCTTCCGGAAGGCGATTCGATCATCACCCAGAGTGGCGAGCGCCTGGGCCAGGGCTGGCTGCGCGTATCGCGCTCCGGTGCCGCCGAGCAGGGCGCGCTGCTGCGCGAACGTGAGATCCAGGAGCTGCGTGAGCAGATCGAGCAGCTGCAGGACCGCGAGGCCGAACTGGAAGAACAGCTGGCCGGCTTCCGAGAGCAGCTGCAGGCTGCCGAACAGCAGCGCGAAGACGCGCAGCGTGCGCTGTACCAGGCCCATCGTGCGGTGTCCGAACTGGCCGGCCAGCTTCAGGGCCAGCAGGGCAAGGTGGAGGCAGCGCGCACGCGCATCGATCGCATCGAGGGCGAGCTGAAGCAGCTGCAGGAAACCATTGAAGCCAACAACGAACAAGCGCGTGAAGCGCGCTCGCGGTTGGAGAACGCGGTCAGCAGCATGGGCGACCTGGAATCGACCCGGCAGCGGCTGGAGGGAGAGCGCCGCCAGCTGACCGAGGCCCGCGACCTGGCCCGCGACGCCGCACGTGCGGTGCGCGAGCGCTCGCATTCGCTGGCCCTGACCCTGGAATCGCAGCGTGCGCAGCTGGCTTCACTGAGCCAGGCGCTGGAACGCATGGGTACCCAGCGCGGACAGCTGGATTCGCGACTGGGCGAACTGCACTCGCAGCTGGATGAAGGTGATTCGCCGGTCGAATCGCTGCAGGCCGAGCACCAGAACGCACTGGAAGAGCGCGTGCGGGCCGATCGCGTGCTGACCGAGGCGCGCACGCTGCTGGACGGCATCGACGCCGAGCTGCGCAATTACGAGCAGACCCGCCACCAGCGCGACGAACAGGCGCTGGCCCAGCGCGAGCGTATTTCGCAGCGCAAGCTGGACCAGCAGGCGCTGGTGCTCAGCGCGGACACCCTGCAGGGCGCGGTGGAGAAGGCCGGCTTCGTGCTGCAGGACGTGCTCAACGCACTGCCCGAGGACGCCCGCCTGGGCGACTGGGAGCAGGCCGTGCATCAGATCGATGGGCGCATGCGCCGGCTGGAGCCGGTCAACCTGGCCGCCATCCACGAGTACGGCGAGGCTTCGCAGCGCTCGGACTACCTGGATTCGCAGCACACCGACCTGACCACGGCGCTGGAAACCCTTGAGGATGCCATCCGCAAGATCGACCGCGAGACCCGCGGTCGTTTCAAGGACACCTTCGATCGTGTCAACGCTGGCGTGCAGGCGCTGTACCCGCGCCTGTTCGGTGGCGGCCACGCCTACCTGGAACTGACCGGTGAAGACCTGCTCGACACCGGTGTGACCATCATGGCGCGTCCGCCGGGCAAGCGCGTGTCCAGCATCTCGCTGCTGTCCGGCGGCGAGAAGGCGATGACCGCGGTGGCGCTGGTGTTCGCCATCTTCCAGCTCAACCCCGCGCCGTTCTGCCTGCTGGACGAGGTGGACGCGCCGCTGGACGAAGCCAACGTCGGCCGCCTGGCCAACATGGTCAAGGAAATGAGCGAAAAGGTGCAGTTCCTGTTCGTCAGCCACAACAAAGCGACGATGGAGGCCGCGCACCAGCTGTCGGGCGTGACCATGCGCGAGCCGGGCGTCAGCCGCCTGGTCAGCGTGGACCTGGAAGAAGCCGCGCGATTGGCGGGCGCGGCCTGACGTGCCATCCTAGTTACCTGAATGAACTAGCCGGAGAACCTATCGAATGTCCGACACGGCACTGTTGCGCATCGGCATCCTGGCCGCCGGCCTGCTGTTGATCGCCGCGATCTTCCTGTTTGGCCGTCCGAAAAAGAAGCCCCAGGGGCGCCGCGTGGAAGGCGCGGAACCGACCAGCGGCGAGCGCCGCGAACCGGTACTGGGCGAAGACGGCGTCGCCGTGGCCGATGGCCGCGTCGAACCGGGCATGGGCACGGAAGGCGAGCAGGCCGAGCTTGGCCTGGCCGACACCGACGCCGGCGCGGCCAGCGACCTTGGCAAGCGCGCCACCCAGGACTTCGACAAGATCGTGTCGCTGTTCGTGGCCGCTCGCGTCGGCGAACAGCTGCGTGGTGAGGACATCGTGGTGGCGGCGGAGAAGACCGGCCTGGTGTTCGGCCACATGAACGTGTTCCACCGCCTGGTGGAAGGCCACCCCGAGCGCGGCCCGATCTTCTCGATGGCCAGCATCATGAAGCCGGGCAGCTTCGACATGGCCAACATCCGCGCCATGGAGACCCCGGCCATCGCCTTCTTCCTGACCCTGCCGGCGCCGCTGACCGCGCTGGATGCCTGGGAGAAGATGCTGCCCACCGTGCAGCGCATGGCCGAGCTGCTCGACGGCGTGGTGCTGGACGACAGCCGCAACGCTCTCGGCCGGCAGCGCATCGCGCACATCCGTGACGAACTGCGTGCCTATGATCGCCAGCACCAGGCGCCGCCGCTGACCAAGACCCCGCGCTGGTGAGCGCCCTGGTGTGCCGACCAGCGGTCGGCACCCACAACAGTAGATCCACGCTATGCGTGGATGGGGCGAACCAAGGTTCGCCCCCACCAACAGGGTTAGGCCGGTACGCCGGCGACCTTGGCAAATGCCCCGCGGAACGCGGCCATCTCGTCCTCGGTGCCGACGGTCACGCGCACGCGCTGTGGCCAGATCGGCCAGCTGCGTCCGATCACCACGCCGTTGTCCGCCATCGCCTTGGCGAACGCGCTGCCATCGCGTTGCACGTCGACCACGAAGCAGTTCGCTTCCGACGGCACGCAGCTGAAACCACGCTTGCCCAGCCATGCGATGGTGGCCTGGCGCACCTTGGCATTCTGCAGGCGGCGCTGTGGAATCAACTGCGGATCGCGCAGGCTGGCCAGTGCCGCCGCCAGCGCCGGAACCGGCAGCGGGTTGTCGCCCAGGCTGGCCAGTTCGCGCAGGCGGTCGGGATGTGCGGTCGCCACGCCCAGGCGCAGGCCGGCCATGCCATATAGCTTGGAGAACGTGCGCAACACGATCAGGTCATCGCGCTGCGCCACCTGCGCGATCAGGCTCGGCTGTTCGCTGTACTGCAGATACGCCTCGTCCAACAGCACGCGGGTGGAAGCGGGCTTGTGGGCCAGCAGCCAGGCGAGCTCATCCGGTGGGCTGATCGAGCCGGTCGGGTTGTTGGGGTTGCACACATACAGCAGCCCGGTCGGGCGTGCGTGTGCGGCGGCGACCATCGCACGCAGGTCGTGTGCACCGTCCTCGTGCAGCGGCACTTTCTGCACGTGTGCACCGTGTGCGGCGGCGACCTCGCCCAGCGTCTCGAAGGTCGGGTCGGCCACTACCAGCCCCGCCTGCGGGCCGGTCCATAGCACGGCGGCGCGGTTCAGCGGCTCGCTGGAACCCGGATACAGCCGCACGTGATCAGCCGGGATGCGCGCCTGCTCGATGAACGCATCGCGCACCTGGCCCGCCAGTTCGAAGCGGTAGCGGCCGCAACCGGCGATGCTGTCGCGCGCCGCCTGCTGGGCGGCGGGCGAGGGGCCGTACGGGCATTCGTTGAAGTTCAGTAGTACGGCGCCTTCGGCAGGGGCTGGGGCGGCGGCTGTCGCGGGTTGGGCATGGCCGAGCTGCGGTAGGCCGGTGCCGGCGACGGCGAGGCCGGCTCCGGCCAGTTGCAGGAAGCGTCGACGGGAGGCAGGCAGGGTCACGGGTGGGATTCCGAGGGGCAACCGTCGCACGCTAGCGCTGGTGGGGGTGGGCGGCAAGCTGCTCTTTGTGGAGTCGAACCATGTTCGACTGCAGATGTGCCAACCAAGGTTGGCACCTACCAGAGCGGGGGGAGTGGTTGGCGCGTACCAGAGCGGGGGAGTGGTTGGCACGTACCAGGGCGGGGGAGCGCCAGTCGAGCAAGCTCGACGCTACGAAGGCGGGGCCGTTACCGGGCCTGACAGCCGGGCGCGGTAGAATCCCCGGCCATCCCAGAACCACCGGATCCCGATGAGCCCCAGCCCCGCCGAACGCGCCGAAGACCTTCGCCGGCAGATCGCCCAGGCCAACCGCGCCTACCATGAGCTGGACGCGCCGGAGATCCCCGACGTCGACTACGATCGGATGGTGCGCGAGCTGGAAGCGCTGGAGCGCGAGCATCCGGAGCTGGCCCGTGCCGACAGCCCGACCCAGCAGGTCGGTGCGCGCCCGTCCGGTCGCTTCCCGGAAGTGCGCCACGCGGTGCCGATGCTGTCGCTGTCCAATGCCTTCAGCGATGAGGAAGTGGCGGATTTCGTACGCCGCATCGATGAGCGCCTGGGCCGTCGCAGCCTGCGGTTCTCGGCCGAGCCGAAGATGGACGGCCTGGCGATCAGCCTGCGCTACGAAGACGGGCATTTCGTGCTCGGCGCGACCCGTGGCGATGGCAGTACCGGCGAGGACGTTACCGCCAACCTGCGCGAGATCGGTGATATTCCCAAGCGGCTGCACGGCAAGGACTGGCCGGATGTGCTGGAGGTGCGTGGCGAGGTCTACATGGCCCGCGCCGACTTCGAGTCCTACAACGAACGTGCGCGCCTGCAGGGCGGCAAGGTGCTGGCCAACCCGCGCAACGCCGCCGCCGGTTCGCTGCGCCAGCTCGACCCGAAGATCAGTGCCCAGCGCAGGCTGAGTTTCTTCGCCTACGGCACCGGCGAAGTGCAGGGCGGCGAGCTGCCGGACACCCATTCGGGCACCCTGGCCCAGCTCGGCGCCTGGGGCTTCCCGGTCAGTGAGCTGTGCAAAGTGGTGGAGGGCACCGACGGCCTGCTCGGTTACTACCGCACTATCGGTGAACGCCGCGACGGCCTGCCGTTTGATATCGATGGTGTGGTCTACAAGCTGGATGACCGTGCGGGTCAGCAGGCGATGGGCTTCGTCTCCCGTGCGCCGCGCTGGGCCATCGCGCACAAGTTCCCTGCGCAGGAACAGAGCACAACGGTGGAGGCGATCGAGATCCAGATCGGCCGCACCGGTGCAGCCACACCGGTCGCGCGGCTGGCGCCGGTGGCGGTGGCCGGCGTGATCGTGTCCAACGCCACGTTGCACAACGCCGACCAGATCGCACGCCTGGATGTGCGCGTGGGTGACAGCGTGATCGTGCGCCGCGCCGGTGATGTGATTCCGGAAGTGGTCAGCGTCATCCTTGATCGCCGCCCGCCGGGCACCACGCCGTGGCAGATGCCGACGCGCTGCCCGGTGTGCGGCTCGGAAATCGTGCGCGAGGAAGGTGCTGCCGCATGGCGCTGCTCGGGCGAACTGTCCTGCCCGGCGCAGCGCAAGGAAGCCATCGCCCATTTCGCCTCGCGTCGCGCGATGGATATCGATGGCCTGGGTGACAAGTACATCGAAACTCTGGTCGACGCCGGCATCGTCAGAAGCGTGGCCGATTTGTACCGCCTCAACCGTGACCAGCTGCTGCATCTGAAGCTGGTGCTGGATGCCGAGGACCCTTCCGCACTGGCGGCTGCGCTGAAGCTGCACCTGCCCGCCGAAGGCAGTGGTGCGGTGCTCAATGCGGTGCTCAAGCTGGACGGCAACGATCCGGGCTGGCGCGCGCAGGCGCTGGCGCAGCCGGCCAGCTTCGAATGGAACACGAAGAAGATCGCCACCAAGTGGGCCGACAACCTGATCGCGGCGATCGACGCCAGCCGTGCGGCCACGCTGGAGCGCCTGCTGTTCGCGCTTGGCATCGAGCACGTGGGTGAGAGCACGGCCAAGGCGCTGGCGCAGTGGTTTGGTGACCTGGAGCTGATCCGCCACCTGCCGTGGCCGTTGTTCAAGCGTGTGCCGGACATCGGCGGCGAAGTGGCGCGTTCGCTGGGCCACTTCTTCGAGCAGCAGGGCAACCAGCAGGCCATCGATGACCTGCTGCAGGTCGGTCAGGTGCGCATCAGCGATGTGCATGCGCCCAGTGCCAAGCTGCGCGAAGGGCTGGATCTGGCGCAGCTTCTGGTCGAATCGGAAATCCCGGGCATCACCCGCCTGCGCGCCGAAAAACTGGTCGCTGCGCTTTCCGGCGCGCAAGCAGTGCTCGACGCCGAGCATGGCCAGTTCGTCAACGCCGGCCTGCCCGATGACACTGCACGCGGCCTGGCTGCGTGGCTCGATGCAGATGGCCATGGCGCGATGCTGCTGGCGGCCGAGAAGGCGATGCAGCAGATCCTGGCCAAGGCGCCGGCGCTGGCCGAGATCGTGGCCGGCCCGCTGGATGGGCAGACCGTGGTGCTGACCGGCACCCTGGCCCAGCTCACCCGCGATGCCGCCAAGGAACGCCTGGAAGCGCTGGGTGCCAAGGTCTCCGGCAGCGTGTCGAAGAAGACCAGCTTCGTGGTGGCCGGTACCGAGGCCGGCTCCAAGCTGGACAAGGCGCAGTCGCTGGGCGTGCCGGTATGGGACGAAGACCGCCTGCTGGCCTACCTCGCCGAACACGAATGATGACCCCGCCGGGTGCCTGGCGCCCGGCATGATACACAAAGGAACACCGATGCAGACCGCTCCGCTGGATTTCCGCCTGGCCACCCGTGCCGACGAAGAACTGTTGATCGCGTTGATGCGCGAGTTCTATGCCGAAGACAAGATCGACTTCGACGACGCGCGCGTGCGTCGCGGCGTGGACGCGCTGCTGGCCGATCCGCGCAATGGCGAGGTGCTGCTGTGGCTGGACGAGGCCGCCGAGGTGGTGGGCTACGCAGTGATCGCGATGGGTTTCAGCTTGGAGCAGGGCGGCCACTTCATGTTGCTGGACGAGCTGTACCTGAGCCACCGCGCGCGCGGCCGCGGCCGCGGCAAGCAGGCGCTGGCCATCTGCGAACAGCGCGCTCGCGGGCGTGGCGTCAGCCGCCTGCGCCTGGAAGTGAACCATCACAACGAGCTGGCCCGTCGCCTCTATCTGGCGAGCGGTTACATCGATGACACCCGCGATCTGCTGACCCTGCCGCTGGACCACCCGCGCCCGGAGGGCATCCTGTGAGCGAGGCCCTGCTGCGCGCGCTGCAGCAGCGCGCCGCGCTCAATGCGCTGGTCCGCCGCTTCTTCGCCGAACGCGATGTGCTGGAGGTGGAGACGCCGATCCTGTCGGTGGCCGGCAACACCGAGCCGAACATCGACAGCTTCCACACCGATTTCACCGGCCATGTCGATGCCGGTGGCCGCCGCCGCTGGCTGCGCACCTCGCCGGAGTATCCGCTCAAGCGCCTGCTGGCGGCGGGCGTGGGTGACTGTTACGAACTGGGCCGGGTGTTCCGCAACGGCGAGGCGGGCGGCCGCCACAATCCGGAATTCACCATGCTGGAGTGGTACCGGGTCGGTTGGGACCACCATCGTCTGGTGCAGGAAACCGCCGAGCTGGTCGGCCAGGCGCTGGCCCTGGTCGGGCGCAGTGCGACGCTGCGTGTGCTCAGTTACCGCGAGCTGTTCCAGCAGTACGTGGGTGTGGATCCGTTCGATGCCGATGAGGCCGCGTTGCGTGCCGCGCTGGGCGAGGTACATATCGACCCGGTCGGGCTGACCCGCGATGACTGGCTGGATCTGCTGATGACCCATCATATCCAGCCGCATTTCGATGACGCGGTGATGACCGTGGTCCATGATTGGCCTGCCAGCCAGGCCGCACTGGCACGCATTCGAGCCGGCACGCCGCCGCTGGCCGAGCGTTTCGAGCTTTATCTGGGGGCCGTGGAACTGGCCAACGGCTATCACGAACTGAACGACGCGCACGAACAGCGTGCGCGATTCCAGCGTGACCTGCAGCGCCGCCATGAGCGGGGCCAGGTGCAACCGTCCGTGGATGAGGCGCTGCTGTCGGCGTTGCCATCGATGCCTGCCTGCGCTGGCGTGGCGGTGGGTGTCGATCGGTTGTTGATGGCGATGAACCGCACGCCGCGTATCGCCGATGTGCTGGCCTACGACTTCGCCCACGCGTGAGCGCGGTGCGCACGTTCCTGAACATCGAAGACTGAACGGAATTCCGCGTTTCCGCGCTTGCTTCGGTAAGCAGGATGATGCTCTTATCACGGCAGATGCCGGACACTGGCACGCAGTTCATCCATTCCTGCTGGGGAAGGCTTTGGTCAAGTGGTTTGCGGTTGTCGCTGCACCGGTGTACTCCATCGCGCTCTGGGGTGCCTGGCTGCCGTCATCGGCGTCGGCCCAGCAGGCGGGCTATGACGGCGAAGTGGTGACCTGCGAATCGCGCGACATGGGCTGGGTGCATTGCGATATCGACGTCAGCAATGGCATCGACCTTGTGCGCCAGTTGTCCAGCAACAGTTGCATCCGTGGCAGCGAATGGGGCACCGACCGCAGTGGCGTGTGGGTCACCCTTGGCTGCCGCGCAGAGTTCCGTGCGCGTCGTGCGGAAGGTGCAGCGCCTGCGGCAACGGAAGGCAAGCGCCTGGTCCGCCGTGTGGTGCGCTGCGAATCCAATGGCCGCCCGCAGAGTTGCCCGGTGCGCCTGGACGGGGCGCCGGTGCGCCTGCTGCGCCAGCTGTCGGTGCTGCCGTGCCGCGAAGGGCAGGGCTGGGGCTACAAGCGCAATGAAGTCTGGACCAGCCGTGGTTGCCAGGGCGATTTCGAAGTGGCTGACGAGGACGGCCGTTTTGTCGACGTGCCACGCCGCCTGACCTGCGAGTCGAAGTCGAAGAAGCGCCGCTTCTGTGGGGCGAGCATTTCGGTCGGCGCGGTCGTTACCGAGCAGTTGTCCAGCACCCCGTGCGAGGAAGGCAACACCTGGGGCTGGAACCGCAACGGGATCTGGGTGGACGGCGGCTGCCGCGCCGAATTCTCGGTGAATTGAGCCCGGGCAGGCTCCAACCACGCGGGGCGTGGCCCTACAATGGGCCCATGAACACTGCCTCCGACATCGACTACGCCCGTTATGACCACATCCGCCCGATCCTCTGGACCGGAGATGCCCTGCAACTGCTGGACCAGCGCAAGCTGCCGTTCGTGGTCGAGCACGTGGTCTGCCATGACAGTGACGAAGTTGCCAGCGCCATCCACGCGCTGACCGTGCGTGGCGCGCCGGCGATCGGCATTGCCGCAGCCTGGGGTGTGGTGCTGGCGGCGCGGGACGTGCAGGCCGCTGATGGCGCGCATGCGCTTCAGCAGTTGGAGCCGGCGCTGCAGCGCCTGAACGCATCGCGCCCGACCGCCGTCAATCTGGCCTGGGCGCTGGCGCGCATGCGTCGCTGCCTGAACGTCGCCGGCGCCGACTGGAAGGCTCTGCTGGAAGCCGAAGCGCAGGCCATTGCCGAGGAGGACCTGGCCGCCAACCGCCACATGGGCGCACTGGGCGCGGGCCTGATCGAGGCCGGCAGCGGCGTGCTGACCCACTGCAACACCGGCTCGCTGGCCACCGCCGGCTTCGGGACGGCACTGGGCGTGATCCGTGCCGGCATGGCCCAGCACCGCATCGCCCGCGTGTTCGCCGGCGAGACCCGTCCGTGGCTGCAGGGCGCACGCCTGACCGTGTGGGAACTGCAGCAGGATGGCATCGACGCCACCCTGATCGCCGATTCGGCAGCCTCGCACCTGATGAAGACCGGCGCCGTGCAGTGGGTGATCGTCGGTGCAGACCGCATCTGCGCCAACGGCGATACCGCCAACAAGATCGGCACCTATCAGCTGGCCATCGCCGCTCGCCACCACGGGGTCAAGTTCATGGTGGTGGCGCCGTCCTCGACCGTGGACATGGAGACCGTGGATGGCAGCCAGATCGAGATCGAGCAGCGCGACCCGGGCGAGCTGTACGGCGTGGGCGGTACCCGCACCGTGGCCGAAGGCATCGCCGCCTGGAACCCGGTGTTCGACGTCACCCCGGGTGAACTGATCGATGCCATCGTGACCGAGCGCGGGGTGATCCTGAACCCGACCATCGAGAACATGCGCGCCGCCTTTGGTGGCTGAGGCACAGGGGAGGGGGCAGCGTGACCTCCGCCCCCGGTAGTGCCGGCCGTTGGCCG
>NZ_JAXAXM020000016.1:22702-52467 GCF_047500745.2 Stenotrophomonas sp. FR024 | reverse complement strand
GTTGTGGGGGGCGGTGGGCCCGCCACCCCCCTAAGTTCCTGATTTGTGCCGGTAAAATCCCCGTAAATGGAGGCAGGGAACGGCCTGTTGTGGTAGTATCCACAGGTTGAATCGAGGTTCCGGCACGACCCCCTCCCGCAGAGGGCTGCGCCGGACTGGACCGCTACCAGACAACGGAACCCGAATGGCAGAAAACGCCAAGGAAATCATCCAGGTCAACCTGGAAGACGAGATGCGCAAGAGCTACCTCGATTACGCCATGAGCGTGATCGTGGGCCGCGCGCTCCCGGATGCGCGCGATGGCCTCAAGCCGGTGCATCGCCGCGTGCTGTTCGCGATGAACGAACTCAACGCGCACAGCAACAAGCCCTACTTCAAGTCGGCGCGTATCGTCGGTGACGTCATCGGTAAGTACCACCCGCATGGCGATCAGTCGGTGTACGACACGCTGGTGCGCCTGGCACAGCCGTTCTCGCTGCGTTACATGCTGGTCGATGGCCAGGGTAACTTCGGCTCGATCGATGGCGACTCCGCCGCGGCGATGCGATACACCGAAGCGCGCATGTCGCGCCTCGCGCATGAGCTGATGGCGGACATCGACAAGGAAACCGTCGATTTCCAGCCCAACTACGACGAGAAGGAACTGGAGCCGACGGTCATGCCGACCCGGTTCCCGAACCTGCTGGTCAACGGTTCGGCCGGTATCGCGGTGGGCATGGCCACCAACATCCCGCCGCACAACCTGAGCGAATCGATCAACGCCTGCATCGCGCTGATTGATAATCCGGAAATCGATGTCGACGGCCTGATGGAGTACATCCCGGGCCCGGATTTCCCGACTGCCGGCATCATCAATGGCACTGCCGGCATCGTCGCCGGCTATCGCACCGGCCGCGGCCGTGTGCGCATCCGTGCCAAGGCCGATATCGAAGTGGCCGACAACGGCCGCGAATCGATCATCGTCACCGAAATTCCTTACCAGGTGAACAAGGCGCGTCTGATCGAGAAGATCGCCGAGCTGGTCAAGGAAAAGAAGATCGAAGGCATCAGCGAGCTGCGCGATGAGTCCGACAAGGACGGCATGCGCATCTACATCGAGATCAAGCGCGGTGAATCTGCCGAGGTTGTGCTGAACAACCTGTACCAGCAGACCCAGATGGAATCGGTGTTCGGCATCAACATGGTGGCGCTGGTCGATGGCCGCCCGCAGTTGATGAACCTCAAGCAGATGCTGGAGGCGTTCGTCCGCCACCGTCGCGAAGTGGTCACCCGTCGCACCGTGTTCGAGCTGCGCAAGGCGCGCGCCCGTGCCCACGTGCTGGAAGGCCTGACCGTTGCGCTGGCCAACATCGACGAGATGATCGAGCTGATCAAGACCTCGCCGAACCCGAATGAAGCACGCGAGCGCATGCTGGCGCGCGTGTGGGAGCCGGGCCTGGTCGGTGCGATGCTGGGTGCCGCCGGTGCCGAAGCCTCGCGTCCGGAAGACCTGCCCAAGGGCGTGGGCCTGATCGAGGGCGGCTACCAGCTGACCGAGATCCAGGCCACCCAGATCCTGGAAATGCGCCTGCACCGCCTGACCGGGCTGGAGCAGGACCGCCTGACCGACGAGTACAAGCAGCTGCTGGAAGTGATCGCCGGGCTGATCCACATCCTGGAAGATCCCGACCGCCTGCTGCAGGTGATCCGCGAGGAGCTGGTCAACGTCAAGGCCGAGTTCGGCGACGAGCGTCGTACCGAAATCCGCCACAGCGAAGAAGACCTGGACATCCTCGACCTGATCGCGCCGGAAGACGTGGTGGTCACCGTGTCGCATGCCGGTTACGTGAAGCGGCAGCCGGTGAGCGTGTACCGCGCACAGCGCCGTGGCGGCCGTGGCCGCAGTGCGGCAGCGACCAAGGAAGAGGATTTCATCGAACAGCTGTGGCTGGTCAACACGCACGATACGCTGCTGACCTTCACCAGCTCGGGCAAGGTGTTCTGGCTGCCGGTCTACCAGCTGCCCGAAGCCGGTTCGAATGCCCGCGGCCGTCCGATCATCAACTGGATCCCGCTGGAGCCGGGCGAACGCGTGCAGGCCGTGCTGCCGGTGCGCGAATACGCCGATGGCCAGTTCGTGTTCTTCGCCACCAAGAACGGTACGGTCAAGAAGACCCCGCTGGGCGAGTTCGCCTTCCGTCTGGCGCGCGGCAAGATCGCAATCAATCTGGACGAGGGCGATGCCCTGGTCGGCGTCGGCCTGACCGACGGCGAGCGCGACATCCTGCTGTTCGCCTCCAACGGCAAGACCGTGCGCTTCGGTGAAGACAAGGTCCGCTCGATGGGCCGTACCGCAACCGGCGTGCGTGGCATCAAGATGCCGGCCGGCGAGGAAGTGGTCAGCCTGATCGTGGCCGAGAGTGCCGGTGGCAGCGAGGACGAGAACGAGGACGACAACGGTGTCGAGGAAACCGCAGCCAATGGCGATGCGGTGATCGACGGCGCCGATGACGCCAGCGTGCAGTACATCCTCACCGCCACCGAGAACGGCTACGGCAAGCGCACCCCGCTGCCGGACTACCCGCGCAAGGGCCGTGGCACGCAGGGCGTGATCGGCATCCAGACCACCGAGCGCAACGGCAAGCTGGTCGCCGCAGTGCTGATGGGCTCCAGCGACGAAGTGCTGCTGATCTCCGATGGTGGCACCCTGGTGCGTACGCGTGGCTCGGAAATCAGCCGCGTTGGCCGCAACACCCAGGGCGTGACCCTGATCCGCCTGTCCAAGGACGAGAAGCTGCAGGCGGTGGAGCGCATGGATGCCTCGATCGACGAAGACGAGGACGAGGTGGCCGTCGCCGCACCGGCCGCGACCGACGGCGCACCGGCTGCTGCCAGCAGCGAGGACGCCGCGCAGGAGTGATCCTGCCGCGAGCCTGAGGTACCCGACTACGCCGGCCCTGTGCCGGCGTCGTCGTATCCGGATGCCGCACATACGCGCGCGCTTCACGCAGGCGGTGGGATAACGGCGCATGCTGCCCCCGGAGATCGACGATGTCCGCCACGCCGCAGTCCGCTCCTGCCCCTGTTCGCGCCTCCCGGCACCCCCTTGTCACCGTGCTGTCGCTGCTGCTGGTCGTGCTCGGCCTGGTCATCGGCGGGCTCGGTGCGTGGCTGCTCAGCCTTGGCGGCTCGGCGTACTACGCCATCGCCGGGCTCGGCCTGCTGGCCAGCGGCATCCTGTTGTTCGGCAA
This sequence comes from Stenotrophomonas sp. FR024, assembly GCF_047500745.2. NCBI lineage: Bacteria > Pseudomonadati > Pseudomonadota > Gammaproteobacteria > Lysobacterales > Lysobacteraceae > Stenotrophomonas > Stenotrophomonas sp. FR024. The sequence goes on along the minus strand of NZ_JAXAXM020000016.1, from coordinate 49,237 downwards.
CCGCCGCAGCGGTGCATTGCTGTACGCGCTGGTGTTCATCGGCACGCTGCTGTGGACCTGGTGGGAGTCAGGCAGCGACTACTGGCGCTGGGTGCCCCGGCTGGGCCTGGTGACCGCACTCGGCATCGTGCTGGCCTTGCTGGCGCCCACCCTGCACGAGCCGGTCTCCAAACGCCTGTCGCGCAGCGCGGCGGGTGTGCTGATGCTGGTGTTCGTGGCCGCCTTCGGCCTGGCCTTTGCGCCGCATGGTGAAGTGGATGGGCATCAGCCGTTCCCGGAAGGCGCGGTCAGCGCCGGACTGGAACCTACGCGTGATACCACGGGCCTGCAGCCGGCTGACCAGCCCGCCGAGGGCGACTGGCCGGCGTGGGGCCGCAGCAACGCCGCCACCCGCTATTCGCCGCTGCAGCAGATCACCCCGGCCAATGTGGCCACGTTGCAGCCAGCCTGGCAGTTCCGTACCGGCGATATGCCCAAGAATCGCTGGGGCGCGGAAACCACGCCGCTGAAGATCGGCGATCGCCTTTACCTGTGCACCGCGCGCAACCGCCTGATCGCACTCGATGCCGCCAGCGGCAAGGAACTGTGGCGGTTCGACCCCAAGGTGAAGGACACCTCGATTCCGTACACCGCCGCCTGCCGTGGGGTGAGCTACTACGAGCAGCCCCGCACGCCGACCATTGCCGATGCGGCATTGGCCGATGTCGCCGCCGATCTGGCGCTGCCGGAGCCGCCGCCCAGCGTCACCCGCAGTGCTGCACCGGGCAGCCGTCCGGCGTGCTGGGCACGCATCATCGAAGGCACGCTGGACGGCCGCATCATCGCGGTGGACGCCGACAGCGGCCGCCCCTGCGCCAACTTCGGCAACAACGGCCAGGTCGACATCACCCTGGGCATGGGTGAGGTGCCACCGGGTTACGTGTCGATCACCTCGCCACCGGCGATCGTGCGCGGGGTGATCGTGACCGGTCACCAGGTGCTGGACGGGCAGCGCCGCGATGCGCCGTCGGGTGTGATCCAGGCCTACGATGCCATCACCGGCAAGCTGCGCTGGGCGTGGGACATGGACCAGCCCGAGCGCAGCGGTCTGCCGCCGCGCGAGCAGACCTATACGCGCGGCACGCCCAACATGTGGACCACCGCCACCGGTGATGAGGCGCTGGGCCTGGTCTACCTGCCGCTGGGCAATTCCGCGGGTGACTACTGGAGCGGCTCACGCACGGAAAACCAGAACCGCTATGCGACGTCACTGGTGGCGATCGACGTGGCCACCGGCAAGCCGGTCTGGCATTTCCAGGCGGTGCGCAAGGATGTGTGGGACTACGACCTGGGTTCGCAGGCCAGCCTGATCGATTACCCGACCGCTGCCGGCAAAGTGCCGGCGATCCTGTTGCCGACCAAGCAGGGCGACATCTACATCCTCGACCGCCGCAACGGCCAGTTGCTGAGTGCTGCCGAGGAGCGCAAGGTGCCCATCGGTGGTGTTGAACCCGAGCAGCGCTCGCCCACGCAACTGTTCTCGCTGTACCACACGCTGCGTCGCGAGCATGAGCTGACCGAACGTGACATGTGGGGCATCACCCCGATCGACCAACTGGTCTGCCGCATCCAGTTCCGCAAGGCCTACTACGAAGGGTTCTACACGCCGCCGAGCAGCGAGCGCCATTCCATCGAGTACCCCGGCTACAACGGCGGCTCGGACTGGGGCAGTGTGTCCATCGATACGCGCCGCGGCGTGATCGTGGCCAACTACAACGACATGCCGAACTACAACCGGCTGGTGCCACGCGCGGAGGCCGACCGGCTGGGCTGGCTGCCGCGCGAAAAGATCCGGTTCGACAAGGGCGGAGCAGAGGGCGCGGGTGACCCGCAGGTGGGCACGCCCTACGCCATCCAGGTCAATGCCGGTTGGCGCCTGCCGTTCACCGGTTTGCTGTGCAAGCAGCCGCCCTATGGCGGCATCCGTGCCATCGACCTGCGCACCGGCAAACTGCTGTGGGACCGTCCATTCGGCAGTGCGCGCGGCAACGGACCCTTCGGCATCCGCTCCGGCCTGCCGATCGAGATCGGCACACCGAACAATGGCGGCTCGGTGGTGACCGCCAGCGGCCTGATCTTCATCGCCGCCGCCACCGATGACCTGCTGCGCGCCATCGACCTGAAGACCGGCAAGGAGTTGTGGCATGCCAAGCTGCCCGCGGGAGGTCAGGCCAACCCGATGGTGTACGAGCAGGGCGGGCGCCAGTACGTGGTGATCATGGCCGGCGGCCACCATTTCATGGAAACCCCGAACGGCGATTACGTGATGGCTTTTGCGTTGCCGAGGTAACCGCAACGGGGGGCGGTGATCCACCCCCATTACATGACGCTGGATTACACCGTCACCACCACCTTGCCGATCTGCTCGTTCGATTCCAGGTAACGGTGTGCGTCCTGGATCTGCGCGAACGGGAACACCCTGGCGATCTTCGGCGCCAGCGTGCCCTTGTCCAGGCCATCCACGATGAAGGCCTTGGCACGTGCCAGCGCGGCATCGTCGGAGACGATTTCCGAGTACAGGTAACCCTTCAGCGTCAGTGACTTGCCCAGCACGTTGAACAACGGGAACGGGGTGGGTTCACTGCTCAGCGCGCCGTACTCCAGCAGGATGCCGCCACGCGCCATGGCTTCGGTCAGCGGTACGAACTGCGGACCACCGATCGGATCGAACACCACGCGGGCACCTGCGCCGCCGGTGATGCGCGCCACTTCGGCCACCAGATCCTGTTCCTGGGTGGCGATGACATGGGCGGCACCGGCATCGAGCAGGGCCTGGCGCTTGCCCGGGCCACGGGTCACAGCGATCGGCGTGGCGCCGACTGCATTGGCGATCTGGATGGCGGCCAGGCCGACGCTGCTGCTGGCGGCGGTGATGATGACGAAATCGCCGGCGGCCAGGCGTGCCTGTTCCAACAGCGCGCCCCAGGCGGTGACGTACTGCATCCACACCGCGGCGGCCGTTTCAAAGTCCAGTGCCTGCGGATGCTTGACTACCAGTCGTGCCGGCACGTTGGCCAGTTCGCCGTAGGTGCCCCAGCGCGCGATATCCAGCGGCGGCACCACGCTGACCGCATCGCCCGCGGTGAATCCGCTCACTGCACTGCCGACGGCTTCAACCACGCCGGCCGCTTCGTAGCCCAGGCGGCTGGGGAACTGCGCTTCCTGCAGGTAGGCGCCGTTACGGAACATCACCTCGGCGCGGTTCAGGCCGATCGCCTTCACCCGGATCTGGACTTCGTCAGGGGCGGGGGCGGGAACGTCGATATCGTCGATGCGCAGTACATCGGCAGTGCCATATTCGTGGATGCGGACAACCTGGCTCATGGGGGGCTCCGAGGAAGGGCCGGCGAGGGCGCCGGCGAAAGGGTGAGCGCTACTGTGCGCGTAGTCTGCATCCAGAATAAGGGGTAATCTGGCGTTTCATTGAAAAACAATTGTTTGCAATGGACCTGATCGTTCCCCTGCGGACCTTCGCCAAGGTGGCCGAGGTCGGCTCCTTCGCCGCCGCTGCCGAGGCACTGGACCTGTCGCCGCAGCTGGTCGGCAAGCACATCCAGGCGCTGGAACAGCATCTGGGTGTGCGCCTGCTCAACCGCACCACGCGCAAGCAGAGCCTGACCGACTTCGGCCAGGCCTACCTGGCGCGGGCGCGGGTGATCCTGGAGGAAGTGGAGGGGGCCGAGCAGCTGGCCGAAGTGGCGCGCGGGCGGCCGATGGGGCGCCTGCGCATCAGTGCGCCGGTCACCTTCGGCGTGCATGCGCTGGGCCCCGCGGTGGTGGCCTACTTGCAGCAGTACCCGGACGTGCAGGTCGATCTGAACCTGTCCAACAGTCTGGTGGACATCGTTGAAGACGGCTACGACCTGGTGTTCCGCACTGGCGATCTGGCCGACAGTGGGCTGGTGGCGCGGCGGTTGGGGCCGTATCCGCTGGTCCTGTGTGCCTCGCCGGACTATCTGGCTTCGCGACCGGCCATTGCCCATCCCAATGACCTGAGCCGCCACGAGTGCCTGGGCTTCGCGCATTCGATCATCCGCACCCGCTGGAGCTTTCGCGATACCGATGGCGGCGTGCTGACCGTGCCAGTGTCCAGCCGCTTCATGGTCAACCAGGCCGAGCCGCTGCTGACCGCCGCCATCGGAGGGCTGGGGCTGATCCTGCAACCGCACGAAATGCTGGCCGGAGCATTGGCGCGTGGTGAGTTGGTGGAAGTGCTGCCGGACTACGTACCGGTGTCGACCTGGATCAACCTGGTGTATCCGCGCGATCGCCAGCTGACGCCCAAGCTGCGCAGCTTCCTGGACTTCTGCGTGGCGAGATTCAGCGAACAGACGATGGCAAGGCGATAGCGGGGCCATCGGGTAGCAGGGTTTCCATCAACTGCGAAGGATCACGCATTCACGTTGCATCCGGGGCTGTGCGCATTCCACCACGCAGGCGGAGTGGATGGCGTCGCATCGAAGCATTCAGCGTCACTGTTGAGGTGTTGCAGCAGAGTCCCTGGTGTCGATGCGGCGGCCGCATCCTTGGTCTAGGATGCGTCCAGGAATCCCCGCAAAGGAACTGCCATGAGGGTTGTTGGACGCCTGTTTCTCTGCAGTGCACTGGCCTGTTCGGTTCTACTGGTTACCCCGGTTTTTCCAGCAATCGGCGCTACATCTTCCGAGCGTGCACATCCACGTGCGCAGGACGCCATCGATGACTGGCTGGCGGCCTTCAACGCTGGCAGCCTCGAGCAACTGCAGGCGTTCGCCGATACCTACGCGAAGAAGGAAGGCAGCAGCCCCAAGGACTATCTCGAGTTCCGCGAGAGCACCGGCCCGCTGCGTGTGCTGGAAACACGCCAGAGCGCGCCCGGTCACGCGAAGCTGCTGGTGATGGGCCAGCTGAACGAGCGCGCGATGTGGGTGGCGGCCAGCATGGACCCGGCCAGCCCGGCGCATGTGAAGCAGTTCCAGATCGAAGGCACTGAAACGCCGGACAAGTACAGACCGGAGAGGGTTGCTTTGCCTGCCCTGATGGCCGATGCCACAGCAAGGCTGGAGGCGCTGCGGACCCAGGACGCGCTGTCGGGTGCGTTGCAGGTGGCACGGAACGGCAAGGTGCTGCTGGACTGGCGCGGTGGCAATGCCGATCGCACCGCTGGCATTCCAGTGGGCGTGGATACGCAGTTCCGCCTTGCGTCCTCCAACAAGATGTTCACCGCAGTGGCCATACTGCAGCGGGTGCAGGAGGGCAAACTCAGTCTCGATGACACGATCGGCAAGCACCTGCCGGACTATCCGAACAAGGCCGTTGCCAACAGCGTGACGGTTCGCCAGCTGCTGACCCATACCAGTGGCCTGGGCGATTTCTTCGGGGATGATTTCGACCAGTATTCCGCCTCGCTGAAGACGCTGGATGACTACGTGCAGCGCTTCGCCAAGGATCCGCCGCAGTTCACGCCTGGCAGCCAGGACAGCTACTCCAACTATGGCTTCATCGTGCTTGGGTGCATCATCGAGGCCGTTTCCGGGCAGTCGTACTACGCCTATGTGGAGGAGCACATCCTGCGCCCGGCAGGCATGACCGGCACCGGCTTCGAACCGGAAACAGTGACGGTGCCACAGCGTGCCGTCGCCTATACGAAGCAGGATGGGCAATGGGTGCGTGAAACGAAGTCGCTGCCCTGGCGCGGCATGTCAGCCGGTGGTGGCTACAGCACGGTGAGCGACATGGTGAAGTTCGCCGAGGCGCTGCGCAGCGGAAAGCTGGTCTCACCTGCATTGCTGCAGCAGGCCACCACGGCGCAGAACCACAAGGGCTGGTACGGGTTCGGCTTCGTGGTGCAGGGCGAGGGCAGGGAGCATCAGTACGGCCACGAAGGCGGTGCGCCCGGATCGAACAGTGCCATCGTGGTGCTACCCGCGCAGGGCTATGTGATCGTTGGGCTGGCCAATGTCGATCCGGATGCGATCGGCAATGTGGTCAACTACATCGCGCGAAGAGTGCCGCTGTAGTCCCGAGCGACTATGCCACAGCGATGTTGACGCTGGGGCAGGTGGCGGACCAGAATCGGGCCATGAGCCGACTCCTTCCCGTGGTGTGTCTGGTCGCCAGCATGGTGCTGCTGCTGCGTGGGGTGCACGTGATACTCAAGGGTGTTCCGGCCATGGCCAGCGAAGGTGCCAGTGCTGCGTATGCACAAGGCTACCTGCATGGACAAGCGGCAGCCGGGTGGGTGTTGATTGCCGCTGCAGCAGCCTGTGCGCTCATTGCCTGGCACAGGGCGCGCGCCAGGAAGTGAGAGACGGGCGCGTCAGCGCGGCACCCGCACCATCTTCGTCATCAAGTGTTCCACCACACCCGCCGGATCGGCCGTGCGGCCCACATGCGTGCTCGACATCTGCACCACCGAGCTGCGCTTGGCGGTGAGGAAATGGAAGCGTGCGCGCGCCGGCAGCTGCGCGATCGGCCCGGCGCTGGCATCGCCGCGGCAGATCGCCACGATCGCATCCAGCCATGGCTGCAGCGCCTCCTGGTCCAGCGCTGGCGCGAAGGCGTGCAGGCGTGCCGGATCGATCTCGATGGCCGCTTCCAGATGACGCGCACCGGGACAGGAGACGATCACCCCGACGTTGATGAATTCCTCGCGCTCCACCCGCGGTACCACGCGGATGACGGCGTAGTCATACGTGTGCAGCGTGGGCACGGATGGCCTCCTGCACGAACACCGCACGCACTTTCAGGCGGTGCTTGAGGTAGTTGATATAACCCTGCCGGTAGGCCTGCGGGCTGTCGAACGCCGGTTCGTCCACCAGCCAGCTGTCCGGCACCAGGCCGACGATGCGCTCGATCTCGGCATCGGTCAGGCGCGCGGCCAGCTCGGCATCCACCTCGGCGATGCGGCTGGCGAACGACAGCAGCACGTGGTCGCGGATCAGCACGAAGGGCTTCTCGCAGGCATCGCCGGCGTTGGCCCAGTCGTGATGGAAGTACATCGCCGCGCCGTGATCGATCAGGTACAGCTTTCGATGCCACACCATCAGGTTGGGATTGCGCGTGGTGCGATCGACATTGCTGGTGAACGCATCGAACCAGACGATGCGTGAGGCCAGGTCAGCATCCACGGGCATCGCTGCCGGGTCGTAGTTGATCGCGCCGGGCAGGTAGTCCAGACCCAGGTTCAGACCCTCGCTGGCGCGGATCAGCTCCTGGATCTCCGGGTCGGGCTCGGTGCGGGCGAACTCGCGGTCCAGCTCGACGAACAGGATTTCCGGAATCGGCAGGCCGAGCGTGCGCGCCATCTCGCCGGCGATCAGCTCGGCGATCAGCGCCTTCGGGCCCTGGCCGGCGCCACGGAACTTCAGCACGGCCATGCCGTCGTCGTCGGTCTCGACCACGGCCGGCAGGGAGCCACCTTCCCGCAAGGGGGTGATGTAGCGGAGGGCATGTACGGTGCGCATGCGCGCATTCTAGCGTGGGTGCCGCCAAGGGAGCGCCGGGCGCGTCCCGGCGGCTCCATGTCGTTCCCCGTCAGTGCGTCAGCGCGCCGCGCTGCTGCTCCTGCACGCGGACCTGTTCCTGCGTGGTCTGATCGGCCTGCCGCTGGTTGACCACGGCAAGCGTATCCAGGCTGTCCTGCACGGGGCGTTGTGCGGCCTCGGCAGTGGGTGAGGAGGCGCGCAGCGAGGCCGGATCATCCAGCGGCCCCTTCACCACGAAGATGTTCTGCGCTGCGCCCGCACCCTCGGTCTGGCGGCTGAGCACCACATGGTCGACCCGGTCCAGGCCGTTTTCGCGGGCCAGCACCAGCAGGCTGGCACTCAGGCGCTCGCTGGACGCATCGAAACTGCGTCCGTTGGCAGCATCCAGCTCAGCTACCTTGCCGCGGATCTGCTCGTGCAGCGAACGGTCACGGCCTTCCGCAAGCAGCGTCGGTAAGCCATCGCCCTCCACCGCATGCTGTGTGGTGATCGGCACATGCGTATGCGTGCCCTCAGTGTGGTCGAAGTAACGCAGCGTCGACGGCGAGGTACTGGTATCGAAGTAGGGCTGGCGCGGGGGCGAGCCCTCGCCGAGGTTGAGCCCGTTCTGCTCCAGCAGGCGCTCGTCCAGGCCCAGCTTCTTCATGTTCACTTCCATCCGGCTGACGCCATCGGGCGCTGGATTCGCGGCCTCGAATTCGCTGGCCAGTCCGATCGCCAGGGCGCCGTAGAAATTCTGGTAGTCCGAATTCCCATGATGGCCCAGGCCGGTGCTGACGCCCTGATCGTAATAGTGCCTGGCCATTCCCTCGATGTTGGCTGCGGTGGGGGAGATGGTCAGGTCCGTATTGAGGGTCAGCTCCGGGTGCGGGGCATAGGTGATCGGCGGGCCGGGTCGCGACTGGATGACATCTGTCGAGCGGGTGCTGGCTTCATACAGGTCACGCAGGGTAGCGTCCGGGTTGTTGGCACGTACCTGGCTGACCAGCGCATTCCAGCCTGCGATGTTCGAAGAAGCCTCATCGCGGCGGTTGGCCGCGAGCAGGGTGCCGATGGCCTCGGTGTAATCATGGCTCGTTGTACGGCCCGCGACCTGCTCCACGTCGGCTTCGAACTGCACGTAGGCGCGCTCGACATCAGCGTCGTTGAAGCCGTGCTGGATCTCGTGACCGAGCACAAAGGCAACCTCGGCCGCGTCGAACCTGTCCGGGGCCGACGGGGTCGACAAGCTGCTGGCGGGCAGGTTGATGGATTTCGTGCCGGTCTCGTAGGTGCCACCCGCGTTGCTTGTGGCGGGCAACAGTTCGAAGCGTTCCAGGTAGCCTGCCGCGATGGCGGCGTCCACCTGCTTTGCCAGCACGGGCGAGCCCGCGATGACGCTGCGCAGGTTGTCGACCTGGTCGCTGGTGACGTCGGTCTTGCCGGCGAACTCGCCCAGCAGGCGTTCCGTTTCTGCGGAAAGGATCGTCATTGATGGCTCCCCTTACTGCACGGTGACAAGACGCACGCAGGCATGCGTGGCGTCGCCGAGGGCGTGAGGGTTCTCGGGCATGGTGTCGACCTTGATGCTCAGCTGCGGTCGATCGAAGCGGTCGTAGATCACCCGGCCGTGTTCGCCGCGCACCGTCTCGCGCTTGAAGCCGGCGGCATCCAGTGCGGAAGCGAAGTGGTTGAAGTCGACCTGGCAGATCGCCGCAGCCGAGGCCTTGCGATCGCTGCTGGTGTCCATGAAGTTCAGGTCCAGCCGCGCGTCGGCAGTGCCGGCCCGCTGCACTTCCAGTCCATAGCCCCATTCCGGTGTCAGCGTGCCGCCATAGCCGAAGTGGCCGGGGCCGAAGACCTGCGCCGGCGCCTGCATTGCCGCGGATAGGCGCTCGGCAGTGAGCTCACGGGTGGAGGTCGTGACCTTGATCAGGTCCAGCAGGCGCAGCAGCAACTGCTCGGCATTGAGCGGGGAGGGCGAGGTGGTCTCGGATACGGCGGGGGCCATGGTGTCGGTTCCTTGAGAAGTCGGCGTGCGGTCGGCGGCATGTGCGCAGGCGCAGAGCGTGGCCGCTGAAAGTGCGAGCGTCCACGGTCGTATGAATGCGTACCGGGGCATGTGCGTTCCTTGCAGATTGAAGGCTGACCCTAGGGCCAGCCGGATGAAGCAGAGGTTAAGCGTAATCGAGGCACCCGAATGCGTTACAAAAGGTGAACGGGTGCGCATTCTTCACTTGACCATTCCGCGCGCGATGTCAGCATCGGGTCCATGGAGCATCAACTTCGCGTGTGACCTTCAACAGGAGGCCGTCATGCAACAACTGCGCAGCTGTCACGCTTTACCCTGCATGCAATGCAACGCGTGGTGTTGACCCTGGTCTGATACGGCCACTTTGCCGGCACGGATGGCCGCCACCCACAGCATCTGCCACTGTTCACCCGATGCGGTCCCGGCATGCTCTTGCCGGCCCTGCAATACAGACATACGCCCGCCAGATTGTCCTCTGCGTTGCCCGATGGCCTTCGCAGCGCGGAGGCTGGCTTGTCCATGATGATCCTGCAGGCTTTGGAGGTGCACCCATGAGCGACCAATACGAACGAATGCTGCCGGCCCTGGACGATGCCAAGGTCGAGGAAATGATCGGAAAACTGGTGCTGGTCGGGGTGACCCGCTACGGCGGCGACGGCCAGGTGCAGGGACTGGAGCAGTACGCGGGAACGGTGCTGCGCATCAGTGCCGATGAAGGCGTGGTGCTGGCCGACGAGAATGATGGCCACGAGCGTTACCTGCCGCCGATGCTTGACCAGTACCTGCCGGCCCAGCCGGGAGAGTACCGGATGAGCAACAGCGGCATGATCGTGGTTGACCCGGACTATCTCACCGCCTGGGACCTGCACGCCCAGCAGTAGTGCCAGGCCATGCCTGGCAGGTGCCGGCAGCTCCCCGGCACCTGCCGGAGCTGCACTTTGCCCCATCCGGCCACTAGTCCTTCCGGCCCATTCCCGTTGCCTCCTGCGGTGCTAGATTCGGGTCCATGCCCGATTCCGGGTACCCATTCACACCCAGGGGATAAGGATGCTGATCCGTCGAACCTCTCTGGCGGCGGCTGTTGCCGTTGCCACCGTCGGCCTGCTGGCCGCAGGCCCGGCGCTTGCCGATTACGCGAAGCCGCCGGAACACCTGCTCAAGGTGCTGAAGGCACCGCCGCCGCCGGCACCGAACGTGGCCCCGGGCGGCCAGCGCCTGCTGCTGACCACCGCGCAGACCTACCCGTCGATCAGCCGCGTCGCCCAGCCGTACCTGAAGCTGGCCGGCGTGCGCCTGGAGCCGAAGAACCGCAGCCGCCATGACACGCCCGGTGGCTACGGCATTCCGGCCTGCGTGGCCGACTTCACCCTGGTCGACATCGGCAGCGGCAAGGAGACCAAGGTCAACCTGCCGCAGGGCTGTGCCACCGGCGCGCTCTGGTCGGCCGATGGCAGCCATTTCGCCTTCCAGAATGCGGTCGATACCAGCGTGCAGCTGTGGGTGGGCGATGCGGCCACCGGGCAGGTGAAGCAGATTCCGAACGTGCAGTTGAACCCGATCTTCGGCTACACCGTGCAATGGCTGGGCGGCAGCCAGAATCTGCTGGTGAAACTGGTACCGGCCAACCAGGGTCCGGCACCTTCCAACGGCGGCGTACCGACCGGCCCGGATGCACAGGAGTCGCTGGGCAGCAGTGGCGAGAGCAGCACCTACGAGGCCCGCGACACGCTGACCAGCGTGCATGACGAGAAGCTGTTCGCCTACTACGGTGCCTCACAGCTGGCCGTGGTCGATACCGCCGCGGGCAGCGTGCGCCCGGTCGGGCAGCCTGCGCTGTTCAATGAGGTCAGCGCCGCGCCCGATGGCGTGCACGTGCTGACCGAATCGATCAAGGCGCCGTACTCACATGCGGTGACCTACCAGCGCTTCGCCAATGATGTGGCGGTGCTGGACGTGAGCAATGACCGCAGCACGCCGATCGCCAGCCTGCCGCTTGCGGATCGCGTGCCGGTGCACGGCGTACCGGAAGGCCCGCGCGGTTTTGACTGGCGAGCCACCGATCCGGCGACCCTGGTCTATGCCGAAGCGCTGGACAAGGGCGACTGGAAGGTCAGCGTGCCGCACCGTGACCGCGTGCTGATGCTGAAGGCCCCGTTCAACGGCAAGCCGACCGAAATCACCCGTACCGCGCAGCGTTTTGAAGGGTTTGCGTGGACCGCCGATCCAGCCGTAGCCTTCCAGTACGAGAACGACGAGAACCGCCACTGGATGCAGACCCGCATCGTCGATGTGGACCAGCCGAAGAAGGAAGGCCGCCTGCTGTGGGACATGTCCAGCGATGAGCTGTACGGCAATCCCGGCAACCTGGTGTTCACCCGCCTGCCGAATGGCGCGCAGGTCGTGCGCCGTGAGGGCAACCACGTGTTCCTCAGCGGCCGTGGCGCCTCGCCGCAGGGCGATCGTCCGTTCCTGGACCGCCTGGACCTGGGCACGCTGAAGAGCGAGCGCCTGTTCCGTAGCAGTGCCGATGCCTACGAACAGTTCCTCGGCTTCAGCAACACGCCGGGGCGCTACCTGACCTGGCACCAGTCGGTGATCGATCCGCCGAACGCCTTCATCCGCCAGCAGGGTGAGGCAGTGGCCGATGCGAAGGCCGGTGAGGCGCAGTTCGCGTCCACCGCGACCGCGCTGACCAAACTGGTCGACCCGACCCCGGAAGTGCGCCAGATCAAGAAGCAGCTGGTGACCTACAAGCGTGCCGACGGCGTGGACCTGTCGTTCACCCTGTATACGCCGCCGGGCTACAAGGAAGGCCAGCGCGTGCCGGCGATCCTGTACGCATACCCGGCCGACTTCGCCAATGCTGCGCAGGCCGGCCAGGTGTCCGGTTCGCAGCAGACCTTCACCCGTCTGCAGCCGTACCGCCTGATGCTGCTGGCCGGCTACGCGATCATCGACAACGCCTCGTTCCCGATCGTGGGCGACCCGAAGAACGCCTACGACACCTACCTGGAGCAGCTGGAAGCCGACGCCAAGGCAGCGGTGGACAAGGCCGTGGACATGGGCGTGGTCGACCGCAACCGCATCGGCGTGACCGGTCACAGCCACGGCGGCCTGATGACCGCCAACCTGATCGCGCACACCAACCTGTTCAAGGCCGGTGTGGCGACCAGCGGTTCGTACAACAAGACCTTTACCCCGTTCGGCTTCCAGAACGAGCGTCGCTCGGTATGGCAGGCGCAGGACGTGTACCTGAAGGCCTCGCCGTTCTTCTATGCCGACAAGATCAAGCTGCCGCTGCTGCTGGTGCACGGTGAGGACGATGCCAACCCGGGCACCGAACCGTTCCAGTCGCGCAAGCTGTACCAGGCCATTCGTGGCAACGGCGGTACCACCCGCCTGGTGATGCTGCCGAACGAACCGCACTGGTACACCGCGCTGGAGTCCAACGAGCAGCTGGTGTCGGAGATGCTGAACTGGTTCGACACCTACGTGAAGAACGCCAAGTAGCGTCTTGCGAGCTCGACTGCTTTGCACGAGGCCGCCTTCGGGCGGCCTTCCTGCATCCTGTAGAGCCGCGCCATGCTCGGCTGCTGTTCGCATGTAAACAGATGCACGTGCTCTGCAATCAACTGTGGAGACTCGGTAACGACGTGTTACCGGCACATTCGCATGCCACGCAAATGGTCTAGGCTGAACCTGATCGCTCGTTCCAGGTCGGTGCAATGAAAGCCATTCTCCTTGCTGCAACGTTGTCGTTGGCCCTGGTTTCAACGGCATATGCTCAGTCGTTTCCTGCTGAGCTGACGCAATTGGGCATTGTCGCCGGCATGCCTTACGCCAAGGCCAAGCGCCTGCTGGATGCTGCAGGCTGGCAGGCGAAACCTGCGCAGGGCGCGCCGGAGTCGCTGGAGGGCTTTCCGGAAGTCGGATGCCAGAAGGACGGAAAGCAGTGTGCGACGACCTTCGAAAAGGACGGTCAACAGATCGCGGTGCGGCTGGGCACTACCCTGGCAGGGCAGCCGTTCGTGCAGAGCGCTGACTGAGCACCCGCCCTCACGCCAGCGGTAGGCGGTCCTGCGCGTGGGATAACCCGTCATGCAGGTCGCGCACGTGCTCGGCCTTGGCATGCACCCGGGTGGTATCGCCGAAACTGCGTAGATAAGCGCAGGCTGCGAAGCCGGCGCTCTTCTTTTCGTACTCGGCAATCCAGGCCAATCGATCCGGGTTGTTGGCCTGTTCGGATGACCACGCGGCCACTGGCGGGCGGATGCGGTACTTCAGGCCGACGCGCCACGGCTTCGGTGTCAGTCGCGCACGGAAGCAATGCTGCAGCCGGCACATGCGCGCGTACAGGGTATCGGTGCCCAGTGCCTTGAAGAATGCCTGCAGCTGCTCGTCCTCCGGGGAGAACGTGGCATGCATCGCCAGTACGCGCAGTCCCGCGGGCGTCCGGTAGGCGCGCAGATGCCAGTGGGGGTGTTGTTCGCTGAAGGCTTCCACGCGTCGCAGCGCCAACCCCTCGGCGCCCCCGGCGGCGGCCAGCCGCTGCCTGCGGCGCATCAGCAATGCCGCATTGACCAGAACCACCGCCGCCACGCCCAGCACCAGTCCCACCAGCCAATGCCACAGCAGCGTGCCGGTGACGGCGCCGGCAAGCAGCACGACCGCCGCAACGATGGCCGGCATCACGCAGCCGGCTGGCGGCTGCGCATGGTCGATGTCGGCGAACAGTACGTCCGGGCTGTTGAGGCACAGTGCGCCATAGCTGTTGCGGGTGATGATGACGTCGCCGTCGCGCAGCACGATCTGCTCGCGGATCGGCACGCCCTCCACGCCGTAGTTGCTGCGCACTTCGCGACGTGGCAGCACCTGTCCGGCGAGGATGGCATTGAGGGCTTCATTGGCGCGGCGGTCGGCGTGCACCTGCGCCTCGGCAGGGCCTTCGTCGGACCAGCCGAAGCGGCGCACCACCACCGGCCGGCCACGGAAACGGGCCTGCAGGCGGGCTTCGGCCCAGTAGGCGGGAACGATCATCATCGCGGGGTGCTCTATCTTCCGTGGCAGGTGCCAACGCGAGTCTGGCACAGCGCCGGGGTGCCCGCATCTGCTTGCTGCGGCGGCCGGGCCGGAGTGATAGATTGCGCGCTTCGCATGCACTCCACCAAGGACGGAGCGATGTCCATGATCCTGCGCGGCCTGTTGGCCCTGGCCTGTGCCGGGGTGGTTGGCATGGCCACGGCGGCGGCACCGGCCGGGCCGCAGATTGTCACTGACGATGTCAGCCGCTTCTACGCGCTGTACGACAACGCAGGTGGCAAACCCAGCGTTGCGCAGTTGCGTGGCTACATGGCCGAGGGTTCGGCGGGCCTGGCCGAGCTGGCCAAGGCGCGCCGGGTCACCCCCGAGCGCATTGCCGAGTCCATCGCCAGCCAGCCGGAGCTGTATGTGCAGGGGCGAAGCTGCCTGGCCGAACTGCCGGCGGTGAAACAACGTCTGACGCAGGTGTTTTCCAACCTGCAGGCCATCTATCCGCAGGCTGCGTTTCCGCCGGTGACCATCGCCGTCGGCCGTGGTCGTCCGGTAGGGTTGACCTCGAAAAGCGGCGTGATCATCGGCCTGGAAGCGCTGTGCGCAGCCGATTTCATGAATCCCAATGTGCAGGACCGCTTCGTGCATGTGATCGCGCACGAGTACGTGCACATCCAGCAGACCGGCCTGACCGACTTCGAGCCGGGCGACCCGCATGCGACGGTGCTGCGTGTTTCGTTGGGCGAGGGCATTGCTGAGTTCATCGCCGAACTGATTTCCGGCAACGTCGGCAACGGGCGCCATGCGGCCTGGACCCGTGGTCGGGAAGTGCATATCGAAAGCGCATTCGCGCTGGATCTGGACAGCACCGATCTGTCGCCGTGGCTGTACAACTACAAGCCCGGTTCGCAGGAACCCTATGACCTCGGGTACTGGGTGGGATACCGCATCGCCAAGGCCTATTACCTGCAGGCCAAGAACAAGCGTGACGCGGTGCGTGCGCTGATCCAGCAGGACAACCCGAAGGCGATCCTGGCCGCCAGCGACTGGACGCCGGGTATGTGGATGCCGGCGAAAGTCACGGGTGTGGCGGCGCGTACGGCTGCACGCTGAGCACAGGGTGGGGCGTTAGACTGCTGAAGATGATTTCAGGAGTACCCGCATGCGTGGACCTGTTGAGCTTGCCACTGCCACTGTCGTGACGTTGGGCCTCGCGTTGGCTTCTCCGCTGGGTGCCGTTGAGGCCGTCGCAGTCAACCCGCTGCTGCAGACGCCCATCGATCAGCTACGCCCCGACGAAGTGCGCTTCATGCAGCAGCGCCTGGCCGATTGGCCGGAGCTGCAACGCTATCGTGATGCCAACGCGCGCCTACCTGATGCGGTGCCCGGCCAGCCACGCGTAGTGTTCTTCGGTGACTCCATCACCGAAGGTTGGGGCAGGGAAGGCAGTGCCGGTTTCTTCCCCGGCAAGGGCTGGCTCAACCGCGGCATCAGCGGCCAGACCACGGCGCAGATGCTGGTGCGTTTCCCGCAGGACGTGCTGGCACTGAAGCCACAGGTGGTGGTGATCCTGGCCGGCACCAACGACATTGCAGGCAACACCGGCCCGTCCACGCAGGCGATGATCGAAGACAACCTGCACGCGATGGTGGACCTGGCCCGTGCACATGGCATCGCCGTAGTGCTGGCATCAGTGCTGCCGGTCAGCGATTACCCGTGGCTGCCGGGCACAGCACCTGCGCCCAAGGTGCGTGCATTGAACACGGCATTGAAGCGCTATGCCGATGCACAGCAGCTGGTCTATCTGGACTACTACACGCCGATGGCCAATGCGATCGGCGGACTGGACCCGCAGTTGGCGGAGGACGGCGTGCATCCTACGGCGAAGGGCTATGCGGTGATGGCGCCGTTGGCCGAGGCGGCGGTCAAGCGCGCGCTGCAGCAGAAGTAGCTCCGCCGGGCAGGCTTGCCAGCAGCCACTCGCAGAAACTGATCACCAGCGGATCGGTTGCACTCTCCTCATGTACCAGCCAACTCCAGCGGGGGCCGCGCACGCGTGCATCATCCAATGGTTGCAGCAGGCCTTGTTCGCACGCACGCGCGCTCAGCAGTTCGCTGACCAGTGCGATGCCCAGCCCTTGGCAGGCTGCATCCAGCAACTGCCCGGGCTCGGAGAAATTCATTCCCTCGCGGCGCTGGCCGACATCGGCGCCACCCTGCACCTGCCATTGGCTCCAGTCCATCTCGCGCTCGCCATGCAGGGTGAGGCGTTCGTGCGCCGGTGTGGCGAGCAGGGCCGGATGGCAGGCCGGATAGAGGCGGTCCTGCAGCAGCACGCGATGCTGGCACTGCGCCTGTGAGTCGAGGTCATCACGCACCGCCACGTCCAGCGTCTGCGTAGTCATGTCTGGTGCTTCCTCGCTGGTCAGCAGCCATAGGTCGGCGTCGGGATGCAGGCGGTGGAACCCGGCCAGGCGTGGCACCAGCCAATGGCGGGCGAAGGCCGGGCTGGTGTTGACGATCAGTTGATTGGGCTTGCGGTACTGATCGAGCCGGCGGATGCCGCTGGCCAGCTGCCGCAGCAGCGCCTGCGTTGTTTCCAGCAGGTCGATGCCGGCATCGGTGAGGGTGACGCTGCGGCCCTGCCGGAAGAACAACGGCTGCTGCAGCGACGCTTCCAGGCCCCGGATCTGCTGGCTGATGGCCGACTGGGTCAGGTGCAGTTCCTCCGCCGCACGGTGGAAACTGCCCAGCCGGGCGGCAGCCTCGAAACCCCGTAGCGCGTTCAGTGGTGGCCAGTGCTTGAGCATTTCAGATAAGTAAAACTGTTCAATTGATGGCTGAATCTATCGATTGTTCTTATGTGTCGGCAAGCGCAGCATAGCGCCCATCCCACACTGGCCATGGAGCCTGTCATGAGCAACCGTCGTCACTTCCTCACCCAGCTGGCGGGCGCCGCCGGTCTTGGCGGCCTGGCTGCTCTGGGCCTGGCCGGGCTGCCGGGTCGCGTGGCTGCAGCAGGGCAAGGTGCGGGGACTTGGCGCATGCCGGACGAGCACGACCCCCAGGAACGCGTGTTCCTTGCCTTCGCCGCGCAGCCGCGGGTGTGGGGCGCGCAAGCCGATGCGGTGAACACCGCCGTGGCGCGGTTGGCCCGTACCATCGCGCGCCACCAGCCGGTCAGCGTGCTGTGCCGCCCGGCGCAGTTGAAGCAGGCGCAGGATCGCTGTGGCCGCGACAACATCGAGTTCCTCGAGGTGCCGCTGGATGACATCTGGGTGCGCGACTATGGTGGGTGCTTCGTCACCGATGACCAGGGCGGGCTGGGCCTGGTCGACTTCAACTTCAATGGCTGGGGCGGCAAGCAGAGCGCGCGCAACGATGGCGCGGTGGCGCCGTGGCTGGCGCAGGTGACTGGCGCGACGCTGCTGGAAAGCGATCTGGTGGGCGAGGGCGGTGGCATCGAAGTCGATGGCCATGGCACGGCCATCCTCACCGAAAGCTGCTGGGTCAACCGCAACCGCAATCCGGACTGGTCGCGCGCGGATATCGAGGCCGAGCTGAAGCATCACCTGGGCCTGCGCAAGGTGATCTGGCTGCCCGGCATCGCCGGCAAGGACATCACCGATGCGCACGTGGACTTCTATGCGCGCTTCGTACGCCCGGGCGTGGTGATCGCCAATCTGGACAACGATCCGGAGTCCTACGATTACGACCTGACCCGCGAGCATCTGCGGATCCTGCGCGGGGCCACCGATGCCGATGGCCGTCGCCTGCAGGTGCATACGCTGCCGCCGCCGCTGGACGGGCGCGATAACGTGCATACCCGCGACAACGATGATCTTGCGATGGGCTACATCAACTACCTGCCGATCAACGGCGCGGTGGTCGCGCCGCAGTTCGGAGACTACGAAGCCGATGGATTCTGCCGCGAACTACTGGAAGACATGTATCCCGGCCGCGTGATCGAGCAGGTGGATATCGATGCCATCGCGGGCGGCGGTGGCGGCATCCATTGCGTGACCAAGAACATGCCGAAGGTGGGCTGACGCGCCTCAGGCGTCGTCCTGCTTCAATGCGGCATCGGCAGCCAGCAGCGCCTCGGCGGCTGCACTGAGCGGCGGCGACGGCGGGGCGACCACGCCGATCGCTTCCATCATCTTCGGCATGCCCAGGAACTGCCGCGCGCGGCGGTCGTAGATGCCGGTGACCAGCAGCGCACGGGTGGCGATCTTCTGCTCGGGCCCGATCAGTACGCGTTGTTCCATGATCCCGCGCGAGCCGACCCAGCCGACCAGCCGCGTTTCCAGGGTGAAGCGCTGGAATGGCTTGAGTTCGCGGCGGAACTGGATGGTGCCGGCGCCGACGATCGGTGCCCACTTCTCGCGCAGCGCCACCCGGCCCAGGCCCATGCGCAGGATCAGGTCCAGCCGGCCCAGGTCGAAGATGTTCCAGTAGCGGCCGTTGGTCATGT
This sequence comes from Stenotrophomonas sp. FR024, assembly GCF_047500745.2. Taxonomy (NCBI): domain Bacteria; kingdom Pseudomonadati; phylum Pseudomonadota; class Gammaproteobacteria; order Lysobacterales; family Lysobacteraceae; genus Stenotrophomonas; species Stenotrophomonas sp. FR024. Next base: position 30,216 of record NZ_JAXAXM020000016.1, on the reverse strand, counting down.
GCAGGTTGCTGTCCAGGTCATTGGGCAGTACCCGGAACTGCAGCCGCGAGACCCCGAACGGGGCCTCCAGCTTGGGCCGGAACAGGCTGCACAGGAGCAGGTGGAGCAGGCGGAACCAGAGATTCATGGTTATGACGACTGTTATAGAATCGCCGGTACGCTAATCTATGACGACTGTCCTGGCAAGGAGCCTGCCGTGAGCCCGCGTCCCTCTGATGCGCCACAACGCGTGATTGATGCTGCGGCACAGATGCTGGCGCGCGTGGGTCTCAATGCCACCAGCATCCGTGAGGTCACCAAGCTGGCCGAGGCACCGCTGGGCTCCACCTATCACCACTTTCCCGGCGGCAAGCAGGAGCTGTTGGCGCGTGCCACCCACATGGCCGGCGACAAGGTCGAAGCGTTGCTGGTGGAGCTGCTGAAGGGCGGGGCGGTGCAGGGCCTGCAGCAGTTCCTGACGATGTGGCGCGAGCGCCTGCTGCGCACGGATTTCCGCGCCGGCTGCCCGGTGTTGGCCGCTGCGGTGGAGGAGCCGGTTGACGCGGTGCACAGCCAGCCGCGCGCGGCAGCTGCAGAGGTATTCGCGCGCTGGCAGGGCCATCTGGCCGCAGCGTTCGTCGCCGACGGACACGATCCGGCCGCCGCGGGTGGGCTGGCCAGTCTGGTGATCGCCAGCGTGGAAGGTGCGGTGGCGATGTGCCGCGCACTGCAGGACATCGCCCCGTTCGACCAGGTGGCCGCGCAGTTGCTGAAGGCCGCCGCGCGGCCTTGATCCGGCGGCACGGTTGCGGGAGACTCGGCGCAGGCCCTGACTGGACGCCGCCATGGACGAATCGCACTGCCGCCACCTGATCGAGCACTACCTGCAGGCCTACAACCGCTTCGACATCGACGCCATGCTGGCGGTGCTGGCGCATAACGTGCGTTTCGAGAACCACAGCGGCAGCCAGCTGACGATGGTCACCGAAGGCATCGATGCCTTCGGCGAACTGGCACGGCAATCGGCGCCGTTGTTCCGCGAGCGCGAGCAGCGGTTGCTCGAGTTGACCTTCGAGGATGGCATGGCGCTGGCCAGGATCGGCTGGCGTGGCGTGTTCGCGCAGGACATTCCCGATGGTCCCAGTGCGGGCACGGAACTGGCCCTGCAGGGACGCAGCGAGTTCGCTTTTGAGGACGGTCGCATCGTGCGGATCATCGACCGCAGCTGAGGATCGATGGCACAGGTCCGCCGTCTGGACAGCGGACCTGCCCGCGGTAGAATCCGCCCACCACCGCTTACGCGTGCCCGGCAAGGATGTCCGCATGCAGTATCAGGTTTTCGAGCTTCCACGCTGCACGATCTGCGGCATCCAGCGGCGCCGATGAAACGCACCCGTTTCTTTACACGCAGCCCATTGAAGCTGCCGGCTAATCGCGGCAGTGAAGTCGTGCGCGCGCGGCAGCATCTGCAGCAGCTTGGCTGGCCGCGCCTGCAGATGGCGCTGATCGTGGCCCTGACCGGTGCGGCCGGTTTCCTCGCCTCGCACCTGCTGCGTCTGGCCGGTATCGACGCGATGCTGCTGCGCTACCCGATGGCCGTGCTGCTGGCCTATGGCGTATTCCTGCTGCTGATGTGGATCTGGATCCGCTGGCGCTGGGACAACGTGCTGGATGGCCTGTCGCCGGATGTGGGCAGTGGCAGCCCATCGCCTCGTGGAAGTGCCGTGGAATCACCGTGGAGCGGCGTCGGTGGCCGTTCTGGAGGTGGCGGCGCGTCAGCTTCGTGGAATGAGTCGGCGCGGGTCAACGGCGACGATGCCGGTGAGCTGCCGTTGACCGGCCTGGCCGAAGACGAAGCAGGCCTGCCGTTGCTCGCGATCCTCGGCCTCGTCGCGCTGGTGGCGACCGTTCTGCTGGCCAGCGTGTGGATTGTGTGGTCGGCGCCAGTGCTGATGGCTGAGCTGCTGGTGGACGCGGCCATCGCCGGAGGCCTGTACCGGCGCATGCAGGGCATGCGGGAGCAGGGATGGTGGCGGGTATGCGTGACGCACACGATCTGGCCGTTGCTCGGGTTGCTGGTGTTTTTCACCGTTGTTGGATGGCTCGCACAGGAGCTGGCACCAGGTGCGGTCAGTCTGGCCCAGGCATTTCGGGCGCTGTAGCGGCGCATGTGGATGGCCGAGCCCAGTTTTTCGTTCCTGGCCTACCCTGCGCTATGATCCGCGCCAAGGCCAAGGTATGTGGCCGGCTGTCAACCACCACTGACGAGGAAGAGCGCATGGATGTCGCTGCACACCGCAACAGGACGTTGTTTCGTTGGACCATGATGGTGCTGCTGGCGGTGTTGTTGCCGTTTGCAGCACTGGCACAGCCTGCAGCCGGGCAGGCCGATGGCGCCGAAGCCGCTACTGCCGCGGAAGAGGCGCAATGCCGCACCTGCACTTATGAGCGTATTGGGCCCAAGGTCGATATCGGCCTGGTGGCCCTGATTTCGCTGCTGGTGGTGGGCCTGCTGGTGGCGGTATCCCGCGAATGGGGCACCACCTCGCAACGATGGACCTGCCGCACGCTGGCCCTGTTGCTGGTGGGTGTCGGTGTGGCGTTGCTGTGGTGGGCTGGCAGCGTCGTCTACCTGGGCTACAACCCGTGGCAGGAAATGGCCGCCCCCGTCGATGGCTCGCTCACCTCGACACTGCTCACTACCTCACCGAAGTGGCTGGCGGCGATGGTGCTGATCGGCTTCGCGCCTTCCATCTGGAAACGCAGCGAGCGCCTGCCGGCGTGGCGCATCAGCTGACATTGAAACGGCGGCGCTGGATCACACCCGGCGCCGCCTGCGGTCATCAGTCAAAGCGCAAACGCACACCAGCGTAGATGCCACGGCCTTCGCCCGGCGTCGAGCGGGCAATATCCTTGCCGGCATCGTTGTAGCCCGGCGTGACCGTGGCGGCGTAGTGGCGGTTGCCGATGTTGCGCATCTCCGCCCAGGCCTGCCAGCGACCGCCGGGTGCGTCGTAGCCGATGCGGCTGCCGAAGATCACATGGCTGTCGGCCCAGTAGCTGTTGGCGTAGTCGACGGCGATGCGCGAGGCGTATTCGGTATTCAGCGCAGCGTACAGGCCGGACGCGTGATCGAAGCGCAGCTCGGCCTGGTAGGCGTGACGCGGCAGGCCGGGCAGGCGGTTGCTGCCGAAACGCGCATCGTGGCGATAGCGGAAGTCACTGAAGGTGTACGCCTGGCGCAGCGACAGGCGGCCCGGCGCTGCCTGCCACAGCGTGCTGTCCAATCCGGCTTCGATGCCGCGGTGTACGGTGGGGCTGGCGTTGTTCTCGGCGATGAACAGGTTCGGCACCGGCTGCAGCTCGACGCTCAGCAGTTCGTGGTTCACGTGTGCGTAATAACCGGTCAGCTCCCAGCGACCCAGCGCCGCGTCACCGCGCGCGCCCAGTTCCAGCGTGGTGGCGGTCTGGTTCTGCATCGGCACCGGCGCACGTTGGCGTCCGGTGGACGGGCCATTGCCCGGCCCGAAGTACTGGTTGGAGCCCCAGATCATCGACCACGGATGCGGTGCTTCCACCGAGCGGCTGAGGTTGCCGAACCACTGGGTCTGGGTGCTGTGCTGCCAGGTGAAGCCCAGTCGCGGCGCATAGTCCCAGTCGTGGTCGCGCAGGCGGCCACCGCTGCTTGGCCAGGTCACCTGCACATCGCGGCGGGTGTTGATCAGTGCCAGCCCGGTCTGCATGCGCAGGCGGTCATTGAAGGTGAGGGTATTGCTGACGTGCAGCGTGCTGTCGGTGCCGTGGTGGCGGAAGTCACGCGTGCGCGTACCGGCGGCATAGCCGTTGCTGGCAAAGCGCAGCGACTCGCGCACATCGGCGTCCAGATCGTGGGTGACGCGCAGGCCGACCGTGGTTTCGCTGTCCAGGCCGAACAGCCGGTGGCGGTGGCGGTAGTCCAACGTGGCGTTGAGGTTGGCGTAGTCCAGCTGCTGGCGGTACAGGCTCTCGTTCAAGTCCATCGGGTACGTGTGATAGACCAGCCCGGCCTGCAGCGAGGAATCCTCATCGATCTGCAGCGTGGTGACGTTGCCCACCCACGTGCTTCCCGGCTGCGGGCGACGCGCATCGATGGCCAGGTTGGCCGCATTCGCGGCACGTGGGTCGTTGCGGATCTGGTCGCGGGTCAGGCGTCCGGGTGTTTCGTGGTTGGTTTCGCGATAGCGCACGAAGAAGCGCGTCTGCAGCTCGGGCGTGATCTGCCATCCCACATTCGCCATCGCACCCTTGCCGTCGCCGCGCGCATGACGCTGGTAACCGTCGAATTCGGTATCGGTGTAGGCCAGGAAGTAGTCGACATCACCACTGACGCCGCCCCAGCTGATGCCGCGCTTCTGGTAGCCACGGCTGCCGGCTTCGTAGTGCAGCTGCACGCCCGCCGAATCACGACCGCTGCGGCTGACGTAGTCGATGGCACCACCCAGCGCCAACGCACCGCGCTCGAAGCCGTTGGCGCCGCGCAGGACTTCCACGCGCGACAGCCACAGCGGTTCCAGCAGCTCGTAGGGCGTGCCGCCCGGGCCGGTCAGTGGCAGGCCGTCGATCGACACCGCAATACCCGAGGCGTGCGCGCCCGGGCCCCGGTTGATGCCCGAGCCACGGATCGAGATCTTGGTGCCCTCATTACCCGGCGACTGCGCGCTGATACCCGGCTGGTAGGCCAGCACATCGGCGCTGGTGGACAGTCGGCTGTCGGCCTTGGCCACGTCGATCAGGTTGCTGGCGCCGGGCACGCGCTTCAGCGCCTCGCGCGCCTGGGCGCTGGCATCGGCGGCAGCGGTGACCTGCACGGCATCCAGCGTGGTGGCCTGTGGGGCCGCAGCGGCGGTGGAAGAGAGGCCGAGGGAAACGGCCAGGAACAGCAGCGAGGGGGTGGGGCGGTACGACGAGAGCGACATGCGGGAATGCTGTAAACCACAAAATTGGCGCGCAAGTTAACAGGTCGGCGGCGTCACGTCACCCATCGCTCGCGTATGGCCGCCCGCGCTCCTTGCAGAGTCGAGCTTGCTCGACTGTCTTTCGCTTTCTGTAGAGTCGAGCCTTGCTCGACTGCCTCTGTGTCCCGGAGTCGAGCACGGCTCGACTCTACAGAGCCGGCTTCGCCAGCGCCTTGGCCTTTGCATACAGCCGATCGGCCGCTTCCTTCTCACCCAGCGCCGCATGGCATTCCGCCAGGCTGTCCCACGCATTTGCCGAATCCGGATACAGCTCGGTGTTGAGAGCAAATACCTTTACTGCCTTGCGTGCCCCGAGGCTCTCGCGGATCGCGTAACCATCGGCATTGATCGCGCGTTCCAGTTCACTGGCAGCAACCTTGTTGCTGTCGCGCAGCCAGCGATGCACAGCTTCGGCCGCGCCAGCGCTGTCATCCAGCGCATACGCGATCAGTCGCTCGGACAACACCGTATGTGGGAACTCCTCCGGCGCGGCCACCGCCATCGTGCTCTCCACCAGCGTGCTCGACCAGACATTGCGGGCGCTGCCGTTGGTCAGGTACACGAATACCCAGTAACCGCTGGCCAGCGTGCCCTTGTAGGCCAGCCGTGCCCGCACGCGGGTGCCACCATCGTGGCCGACCTGGGTGTAGCCGTCGCTGCGAGTGGTGTCCCAACCGGTGGAGAAGAAATTGCTGCCGCCGCCGCTCAGCTTCTGCGGCTGCCAGAGCGTTTCCAGCGTGGACGTGCGCAGCAGCTTGCCGGTCGCCAGCGCCTGCAGGAATCGGTTCATGTCGCCCACGGTGGTCTGCAGGTCGGCGTGGCCCCAACCGTAGTTCGGCCAGGGGTCTTCATTGGCCGGCTGCAATGCGCCGTCTTTGCCGATGTACGGCACCGCCGCGCGCTGCGCCGGCACGCTGGTGATGCCCCACGAGGTACTGGTCATCTTCAATGGCAGCAGGATGCGTTCGCGCGCGATGGCCGGGTAGGGCTTGCCGTAATGCGCTTCCAGCAAGGCGGTCAGCACCAGGTAGTTGGCCTGGGTGTACTGCACGCGGCTGCCGGTGACGAACTGCATCGGTGTCGCGCCGGCCACCTTCAGCGCTGCTGCAAGGTCCGGCGCCACTCCGGTGTAGCCCTTGCTCACCCAGCGGTTGTCCACCCGGTCGTAATACTCGCCGATACCCGAGCTGTGGTTGAGGAAATCGCGTACGTGAATGGTCTGCCATGCTGATGGCAGGTCCGGCACATAGCGACTGGCCGGCGCATCCAGATCCACCTTGCCCTGGTCCACCAGCTGCATCACCAGCGTGCTGGTCAGCAGCTTGGCCATCGATTGCGCGGCGAAGATGGTATCGACGGTGGCCGGTGCATGCGTGGCCGGGTCGCGCTCGCCGCTGGCGCCCTGGTAGAGCACTTGGCCATTGTGTGCGACCAGTACCGCCTGGCCGGCGATGCCGTAGCGCTCGCGGTTGCTCTGCAGTTGGGCGTCGAGCCGGGAAGAGAGGCTGGTAGGGACGTCACGCGCCGAGGCGGGCAGGGCGATGGCCAGGGCACAGAGCAATGCGGCAGCAAGGGTGCGGTACATCGCGGTGATCCGTCAGCGGTGATGGCGCATGTTGGTCAGCGGCGGGAGAGCGGGTCAAGCGGGGCTGGCGGCAATGTGAATGAATTTCCAATGGTCTGTCGTAAACAGCTCTTAGAATCTGATGAAGCGCCAGATATAAGAGCGCCTCAGTCCACGCCGACGAAACAGTCCAAGATGGGAGGGACAATGGAAGCTGATGAAGATTTCGCGCTCTTCATCGAGAGCTTCGGTGAGGCAACTGAACACGATCCGGTGCCAGAGACCGCGTTCTCCAAGTGGGCGGGCATCTTGCCTGAATCGCTCTTGAGCTATTGGCGTCGGGATGGATGGGCGAACTATGCCAATGGACGGCTGTGGACGGTGAATCCCGAGGACTACGAAGGCCTGATGCACATGTGGTTGTCTGGTACGCCATTTCCCCTGATCGATACCTACCATGTGTTTGCCAGAAGCGGGTTTGGACGGCTCTACCTGTGCGGTGAAGCATCAGGCGCTGGCGTGAGCATCGATCCGATCCGCAGTGAAGTATTTGCTCTTCAGAACTGTTTGAGACCCAAGTCTCTCGCACGGCAGGAGGGTGGCATCAAGGCATTCTTCGCTTGCGCGGAGCTTGACGACTTTGATCTGATGGATGGGGCCGAAGAGCTGCCTTTCGACAGGGTTGTGAGCACTTGCGGGCACTTGATGGCGGATGAGATGTATGGCTTTGAGCCAGCGCTGGTTTGCGGCGGCGAAGTAGCCATTGGCAATCTGCGCAGGTTCAAGCTTCAGCCGCACCTGCACATGCTGAGGGAGTTCGCCGCGCCTGTGTTTCCACGCTATGCGAACAATGTGAAACCGCTGGCCCGGAAGTGATCCGAAGGACCCAATCATGTAGAGCCGAGCCCATGCTTGGCTGCCTTCCCTGGAAGCATTGAGCCGAGCATGGCTCGGCTCTACAGGTGCCTTCCGGTAGT
>NZ_JAXAXM020000016.1:0-22692 GCF_047500745.2 Stenotrophomonas sp. FR024 | reverse complement strand
GCCGGCCGCTGGCCGGCACCCCTGCGATCAGCCAAGGATGCCCGGCAGATCCAGCCCCTTTTCCTTCGCGCAGTCGATCGCGATTTCATAGCCTGCATCGGCATGGCGCATCACGCCGGTGGCCGGGTCGTTCCACAGCACCCGACCAATCCGCTTGGCTGCGGCCTCGGTGCCATCGCAGACGATCACCATGCCGGCGTGCTGCGAGAAGCCCATGCCGACGCCACCGCCGTGGTGCAGCGACACCCAGGTCGCGCCGCTGGCGGTGTTGAGCAGGGCGTTCAGCAGCGGCCAGTCGGACACCGCATCGGAGCCGTCGGCCATCGCTTCGGTTTCGCGGTTTGGCGAGGCCACGCTGCCGCTGTCCAGGTGGTCACGACCAATCACCACCGGTGCCTTCAGTTCACCGTTGGCGACCATTTCGTTGAACGCCAGGCCGAGGCGATCGCGGTCACCCAGACCCACCCAGCAGATGCGCGCCGGCAGGCCCTGGAACTTGATCTTCTCGGCGGCCATGTCCAGCCAGCGGTGCAGGTGCGGGTTGTCCGGAATCAGTTCCTTCACCTTGGCGTCGGTCTTGGCAATGTCTTCCGGGTCGCCACTCAGTGCGGCCCAACGGAACGGGCCGATGCCACGGCAGAACAGCGGGCGGATGTAGGCCGGCACGAAACCGGGGAAGTCGAAGGCATTGGCCACGCCTTCCTCCAGCGCCATCTGCCGCAGGTTGTTGCCGTAGTCCACGGTTGGCACGCCCAGTGCGTGGAAGCCGAGCATGGCGCGGATGTGGTTGGCCATCGACGCGCGCGCGGCCTTCTCCACTTCCTTCGGTGCACTCACACGCTTCTCGTCCCACTGCTCGACGGTCCAGCCCTGCGGCAGGTAGCCGTTCACCGGATCGTGCGCGGAGGTCTGATCGGTCAGCAGGTCCGGCTTCACGCCGCGCTTGAGCAGTTCGGCCAGCACATCGGCAACGTTGCCGAGCAGGCCCACCGACTTCGGCGTACCGGCCTTGCACGATTCGTCGATCAGGCGCAGCGCTTCGTCCAGATTGTCGGTCCAGGTATCCAGGTAGCCGGTGCGCAGGCGCATGTCGATGCTGCTCTTCCGGCACTCGACGGCCAGGCACGAGGCGCCGGCCATCACGGCGGCCAGCGGCTGCGCGCCGCCCATGCCGCCGAGGCCGCCGGTGAACAGCCACTTCCCGGTCAGGTCGCCACCGAAGTGCTGGCGTCCCATCTCCACGAAGGTCTCGTAGGTGCCCTGCACGATGCCCTGCGCACCGATGTAGATCCAGCTGCCGGCGGTCATCTGGCCATACATGGCCAGGCCCTTCTTATCCAGCTCGTTGAAGTGGTCCCAGTTGGCCCAGCGCGGCACCAGGTTGGAATTGGCGATCAGCACGCGCGGCGCATCGGCATGGGTGCGGAACACGCCCACCGGCTTGCCCGACTGCACCAGCAGGGTCTGGTCGTCGTCCAGGCGCTTGAGCGTTTCGACGATGGCATCGAAGCTCTCCCAGTCGCGCGCGGCACGGCCGATGCCGCCGTACACCACCAGTTCCTGCGGCCGTTCGGCCACGTCCGGGTGCAGGTTGTTCATCAGCATGCGCAGCGGCGCTTCGGTCAGCCAGCTCTTGGCGTTCAGCGTGGTGCCGGTCGGCGCGGCAATGGTGCGGGACGGGTCGTTGCGGGTCATGCGGCGCTCCGGTTCGTTGCGAATTCAAGGCAGGCGTTGAGCACCTGCGCCAGGGTGTGGCGCAGCGGTGCGGCGTGGTCGGGGTCGAGTGGGGTGGGCCAGCTGTGTTCGTCCACCTGGTCCGGCAGGGGTTCGTGCATGTAGCCGCGGCAGGCCAGTTCCATCTGCAGGCTGTGCACGCCGCCGGCGACGTTGCTGTAGTGACGGGTGATCCAACCGCCCTTGAAGCGGCCGTTGCGCACCTGGCTCATGCCACTGATCTTCAGCAGGTTCTCCACCACATCGCTCAAGGCGTTGTCGCAGGACGTGTCCGGCGCACCGGAGGGACCGGCGGTGCCCAGGTTGAACTGCGGCAGTTCGCCGTCGAACAGGTGTGGGATATGCGAGCGGATCGAATGCGCGTCATACACCACGACAGTGCCGAACTTCGCACGCAGGCGCGTGATCTGTGCGGCCAGCGCATCGTGGTAGGGAAGGAAATACGTGTCGCGGCGACGGGCGATTTCCGCGTCATCCGGTTCGCGGCCGGCGTGGTACAGCGGCTGGTTGTCGAAGGTGGTCAGCGGGCACAGGCCGGTGGTGTTCTGGCCCGGGTACAGCGACACGCCGCTGGGATCGCGGTTGAGGTCGATCACCGAGCGCGAGATCGCCGAGCGCACCGTGGTCGCGCCCATGCCGCGCACGAAATCGTACAGTTCGTGCACCCACCAGTCGGCGTCGCGACGGGCCAGCCATGGTGAGTGGTAGTCGCCGATCAGGTCATGCGGCAGCTCGCTGCCGGTATGCGGGAAGCTGACGATCAACGGGGCATCGCCTTCGTGCACCGTCAGCCATTCGGGATGGGTCTTCATGCCTGTGGTTCCACGGTTGGCAACAGATCGGCAAGGCCCTGCGCCAGCGCACCGCTGCGCACCAGGTGGGTGGCGGTCACCATGTCCGGATGGAAGTAGCGGTCTTCTTCCAGCGTCGGCACGTGCGCACGCAGGGTGGCGCGCACGGCTTCCAGCGCGGTGCTGGAGCGCAGCGGGGCGTGGAAGTCGCAGCCCTGCGCAGCGGCCAGCAGCTCGATGCCGATCACATTGGCGGCGTTCTCGGCCATCTGCATCAGGCGGCGCGCACCGTGTGCGGCCATCGACACATGGTCTTCCTGATTGGCCGAGGTCGGGATCGAATCAACACTGGCCGGGTAGGCGCGCTGCTTGTTTTCCGAAACCAGCGCGGCCGCTGTCACCTGCGGGATCATGAAGCCGGAATTCAGGCCCGGGCGCGGGGTCAGGAACGCCGGCAGGCCGGACAGCGCCGGGTCCACCAGCATCGCCAGGCGGCGCTCGCTGATCGAACCGATCTCGCACACCGCCATCGCCAGCATGTCGGCGGCGAAGGCCACCGGTTCGGCGTGGAAGTTGCCGCCTGACAGTGCCTCGCCGGTATCGGTGAACACCAGCGGATTGTCGGACACGCCGTTGGCTTCGATTTCCAGCGTGGTCGCGGCCTGGCGCAGGATGTCCAGCGCTGCGCCCATCACCTGCGGCTGGCAGCGCAGGCAATACGGGTCCTGCACGCGCACGTCGTTGTCACGATGCGATTCGCGGATGTCCGAGCCCTGCATCAACGTGCGCAGGGTGGCGGCCGTGGCGATCTGCCCGCGCTGGCCGCGGATGGCATGGATGCGCGGGTCAAACGGGGTATCCGAGCCCTTGGCCGCTTCCACCGACAGCGCGCCGGTGATCAACGCGGCCTGGAACACGGTCTCGATCTCGAACAGGCCGGCCAGCGCATAGGCGGTGGAGAACTGGGTGCCGTTGAGCAGCGCGAGGCCTTCCTTCGCGCCCAGCTCGATCGGCTGCAGGCCGGCACGTGCCAATGCATCGGCTGCCGGCAGGCGCTCGTCACCGATAAAGGCTTCACCCACGCCCAGCATCACGCTGGCCAGGTGCGAGAGCGGCGCCAGGTCACCCGAGGCACCCACCGAGCCCTGTGCGGGCACCACCGGCAGCACGCCCTTGACCAGCATTGCTTCCAGCAGCAGCAGGGTTTCCTCGCGCACGCCCGAAGCACCCTGCGCCAGGCTGACCAGCTTCAGCGCCATCATCAGGCGCACCACGCTGGCAGGCATCGGCTCGCCAACACCGGCAGCGTGCGAGAGCACGATGTTCCGCTGCAGGGTAGCCAGGTCCTCGCGCTCGATGCGCACGCTGGCCAGCTTGCCGAAGCCGGTGTTGATGCCATAGACCGGCGCGCCCTTGGCGACGATGGCGGCCACGGTCGCGGCACTGGCACGCACCACCGGCAGCGCGGCCGGGTCCAGTGCAAGCGGCGCACCGCGATAGGCCTGCCGCCACTGGGCGAGAGTGACATGGCCGGGGCGAAGAACCAGGGTGTTGCTCATGTGTTGCTCCAGGAGGCAGGCAGGTCGGGCTGTCCGCGCACCACGCGCGCGTGCAGCGGGTTGAATCCAATGCGATAGACCAGGTCGGCGGGGGCGTCGATGTCCCAGATCGCCAGGTCGCAGTCCATGCCGATGGCGAGGCGACCGACGCGATCGCCACGGCCCAGAGCGCGCGCCGCCTCACGGGTGAAGCCGGCGATGCATTCGTCCACGGTCAGGCGGAACAGGGTCGCGCCCATGTTCATCGCCAGCAGCGGGCTGGTCAGTGGCGAGGTGCCGGGGTTGCTGTCGGTGGCCAGCGCCAGTGGCACGCCGGCCGCGCGCAGCGCCGCAATCGGCGGCAGGGTGGTATCGCGGGTGAAATAGAAGGCACCGGGCAGCAGCACCGCCACGGTGCCGGCCGCGGCCATCGCGGCGATGCCGGCATCGTCCAGGTGTTCGATATGGTCGGCCGAGAGTGCACCGAAGCTGGCGGCCAGTTCGGCGCCATGCTGGTTGCTCAGCTGCTCGGCGTGGATCTTCACCGCCAGCCCGTTGGCGCGCGCCGCTTCGAAGACCTGCCGCGCCTGCGCCGGCGAGAAGGCGATGTTCTCGCAGAACACGTCCACTGCTTCGGCCAGGCCTTCGGCGGCGATGGCCGGAATCATCACGTTGCACACCTCGTCGGTGTACTCCTGTGCTTCGCGGCCCGGCGGAATCGCGTGTGCGCCGAGGAAGGTGGTCACCACGTTGACCCGGCATTCCTCGCCCAGCGCACGCGCCACCTGCAGCTGTTTGCGCTCGTCGGGCAGGGTCAGGCCGTAGCCGGATTTGATCTCGAGGGTGGTCACGCCCTCGGCGCGCATCGCCAACAGGCGCGGCCGGCTTTCGCGGGCCAGCTGTTCCGGCGTGGCGGCGCGGGTGGCGCGCACGGTGGAGACGATGCCGCCGCCGGCACGGGCGATGTCGGCATAGCTGACGCCCTGCAGGCGCTGCTCGAACTCGTTGGCGCGGTTGCCGGCGTAGACCAGGTGGGTGTGGCAGTCGATCAGGCCGGGCGAGATCCAGCGGCCTTCGCCATCGATGCGGGTGGTCGGCTGCAGGTGGGCGTCGCTGCCGGCCGGGCCGACATGGACGATGCGGCCGCCAGCGCAGGCCAGTACGCCATCGCGGATGACACCCAGCCCCTCGCCATCGAGGGTCATCAGGTGGACGTTGGACCAGAGGGTATCGACGTGCATGGCATCCACAACGCGGCTGTGCTTATATGTCTATACAATATAGGCGTCCATTTCGGGTTGTCCAGCTATGTCCGATTCGCGTTCCCCGCTCTGTTTCCATGCCGCCCACGCCCTTCTGGCCGACGGCTGGGCCCGCGATGTCCGCCTGCAGGTGCAGGACGGCCGCATCACGGCGATCCACATGGGGCAGGGTGCCCAGCACGGCGACACCTGCGTCGGCATCCTGGTGCCGGGCCTACCCAACCTCCACAGCCATGCCTTCCAGCGCGGCATGGCCGGGCTGACCGAGATCGGCGGCGGCGACGGTGACAGCTTTTGGAGCTGGCGCGAGCTGATGTATCGCTTCCTGGCCCATCTGCGCCCGGACGCGGTGCAGGCCATCGCCGCCCAGGCCTACATGGAAATGCTGGAAAGCGGCTTCACCCGCGTCGGCGAATTCCATTACCTGCACCATGATGCTGACGGCCGGCCGTATGCCAACCGTGCCGAGATGAGCGCGCGGATTGCGGCGGCGGCCGACCAGACCGGCATCGGGCTGACCCTGCTGCCGGTGTTCTATGCGCATGCCGATTTCGGCGGAGCGGCACCGAACCCCGCGCAGCGACGCCTGATCCACGACGTGGACGGCTTCGCGCAGCTGCTGGACGCCACCAAGCCGTCTTTGGCCGCGCTGCCCGATGCGGTGCTCGGCATTGCCCCGCACAGCCTGCGTGCAGTCACCGGCGAGGAATTGAGTGCTTTGCTGCCGCTTACCGACGGCCCGGTGCACATCCACATCGCCGAACAGGTGCGCGAGGTGGAGGCCTGCCTGGCCTGGAGCGGCCAGCGCCCGGTGCAGTGGCTGTACGACCATGCGCCGGTGGATGCGCGCTGGTGCCTGGTGCATGCCACCCACATCACCGACGATGAGCGCGCCGCCATCGTGGCCAGCCAGGCGGTGGCCGGCCTGTGCCCGATCACCGAAGCCAACCTTGGCGACGGCCTGTTCCCGATGCAGGCGTTCGCGCGCGAAGGCGGTCGCTTCGGTGTCGGCTCCGATTCCAATGTGCTGATCGACGCGGCTGAAGAACTGCGCCTGCTTGAATACGGTCAGCGCCTGACCCTGCGCGGGCGCAATGTGCTGGCTCCGGATGCCACCCGCAGCACCGGCCGCTTCCTGTTCGAGGGCGCACTGCAAGGCGGTGCACAGGCCCTGGGTGTGGCCGCCGGCCTGCAGGTCGGCGCCAGTGCCGACCTGGTCGAGCTGGATGCCGCACACCCCGCGCTACAGGCGCGGCAGGATGACGCATGGCTTGACAGCTGGGTGTTCGCCGCACGTAATGGCGCGCTGCGATCGGTCTGGCGTCATGGCCGCCAGTGCGTGGCCGACGGCCGCCACCTGCAGCGCGAGGCGATCACCACCGCCTTCGCTGCCGCCCTGCGTGGCGTGCTGGGCTGATCGCCTCCCGCCGCCGAGACCCCATCACGTGAAGGCCAGCAAGTCCGCCACGCTCAACCAGCGTATCCGCAGCGATCTGGAAAGCCGCATCCTCAGCGGAGAGTGGGCGCCGGGCTTCCGTATTCCGTACGAGCACGAGCTGATGGAGCAGTACGGCTGCTCGCGGATGACGGTGAACAAGGTGCTGACCGCGCTGGCCGAGAGCGGCATGATCGAGCGGCGCCGCCGCGCCGGTTCGTTCGTGGCGCGGCAGCCCCCGCACCTGGAGCAGGTGGCGCTGGAGATTCCCGATATCGCGATGGAGGTCGGCTCGCGCGGCCATCAGTACGCCTATCGTCTGCTGCAGCGCGAGCTGCGCCTGGCCGACGCTGGCAATGCCGGTGAAGTGGAGCTGGCCGGCCAGGAGAGGCTGCTGGCGATGCGCTGCCTGCACCTGGCCGATGGCCGTCCGTTGGCGCTGGAGCACCGCCTGATCAGCCCGGTGGGCGTGCCCGAGGTGCTGGAGGTCGATTTCAGTACCACCGCGCCGGGCAGCTGGCTGCTGCAGAACGTCTCGTGGACCCGTGCCCAGCACCGCATCAGTGCCTGGGGCGCGGATACCGCCACCGCCAAGCTGCTGGAGGTGAAGCCGGGCACCGCCTGTCTGGTGATCGAGCGCCTGACCTGGCGCGGTGAGCAGCCGATCACCCGTGTGCGCCAGGTGTTCCTCGGCGACGCCTGGGACCTGGTGGCGCGCTTCGCGCCTGGGGCAAGGTAGGGTCGACCCCGCTCGGGACACGCTG
The DNA here is from genome assembly GCF_047500745.2 of Stenotrophomonas sp. FR024. Lineage (NCBI taxonomy): Bacteria > Pseudomonadati > Pseudomonadota > Gammaproteobacteria > Lysobacterales > Lysobacteraceae > Stenotrophomonas > Stenotrophomonas sp. FR024. The sequence continues at coordinate 15,168 of NZ_JAXAXM020000016.1, read as the reverse complement.
TCGCCTTGAACTCTGTCGGGGCGTGTGTACGATGTGTATCGTCCCCGCATGAAGAGCAGGGATCTCATCCGGGATCTGGAGGCGGCAGGTTGGACCTGTCGCCGGATTCGCGGATCCCATCATGTATTCGTGCACCCGCAGCACCCTCACATCATCACCGTGCCTCACCCAAGGAAGGATCTGGGCAAAGGGCTGGTGCAGGCGTTGCGGAAGCTCGCAGGACTGACGTAGGAGGGCCCATGCGATATCCAGTCTTGATCGAGGCAGGTGATGAGCGCACCGCGTGGGGTGTGGTCGTTCCGGATCTGCCGGGGTGCTTCTCGGCGGCCGACACGCTTGATGATGCGCTCACTGCGGCGGAAGAGGCCGCGCTCGCCTGGATTGATGCGGCCCTGGATGAGGGACGCTCGATTCCGACACCTTCGGCACCGCAGAAAATCGCCGCCGAGGCATCCAAGGACATCCGTTGGATTCTTGCGTACATCTGCATTGATCCGGCCCTGCTGGACGACACCATCGAGCGGGTCAACATCAGCCTGCCACGCCGGATCCTGGCGAGGCTGGATGCGCAGGCCAGAGCGGCAGGTGAATCGCGCTCCAGTTACATCGCTCATCTCGCAGCATTGGGCTGAGCAGGCGCCATGTAGAGCCGAGCCATGCTCGGCTGCTGTTGGCGCGATGCGCGATGAGTCGAGCGTGGCTCGACGCTACAGAGGCATCCACGCATGGCGTGGATCTACAGACACCCCAATCAATACGTAGCGCACTGCCGCCAGCGTACGGGCTCATCCACGCCAGGGCGGGCGTTGAGCTGGATGCGCACGTTACGCAGGGCGGGGTAGTGCAGCACTTCCTCGCAGACCTGCGGCCACACCGCGTCCAGCTCGCCGGTGCGGTTGATCGCCAGCGTCTGCCGGGTCAGCCAGACACCGCTGGCGATGCCGGGCTTGCCAGCCAAGGCACGGGACAGATCGGCCTGGAAACGCTCGAGCGTGGCGGCATCCGGGTTGGGATTGCTGCGCGCATCGGTTGAGGGCGTCGGCGCAGGCGCCGTGGTCGGCGGTGTGGTGGCGGGGGCCGGCGCCAGTTCGGGCGCCGCTTCAACCGCAGGCGCAACCGGCGCGGGGGCGCCCGTCTCCTCGGCAACGGGCGGAGCGTCCTGCACATGCAGCCCTTGCAGGCTCAGTCCCACCAGCAGGCCCAGCGTCACCGCGGCGAGCGCGGCTATGGCAATGCGGCGCAGGGCTTCATGGCGGGCACTGGCGCGCACACGGGTTTCGATTTCTGCCGGCAGATAGGGCTGCAGCAACGGCCACAGGCGCGGGCCGTCCAGCACCTCGACGGCCTGCTTCTCGGCGGCGCTGCGGCCGTCGCGTTCGATCCGGCCCTCGGTCAGCAGCACGCCGCCCTTGGCGCCGGCCAGGCGCGCGGCCGCGCCCAGTTCGTTCACTGCGGCGGTACCGATGCGGTAGGCCAGGCCGTGCTTGCAGGACACCAGCCACTGGTTGGGACCATCGCTGAGCAGGAAGTCGCTGCTCGGCTCGCGGGACTCCTCGGCCGGGTCGTTCAGTTCACGCAGGCCGCGCTGTTCGCGCAGCATGCGTTTGACCAGCACTGAGAATTCGCGCCAGTGCATGCCAGCCAAGGCCTGCAGGCCGAGTTGCATCTCCTTCTGCCGCCGCTTGATCCACCACAGATAGACAACGGCCAGGGAACAGGTAAGCAGGGCCGACAGCAGGGCCAGGATCCAAGGGAGCATGCAGGAGGTGCGCGGAAGGGGCGAATGCGGAGGACGACAGTGTAAAGGTCGTGCCGCATCGCTGGGTCAGGAGGTTCCTGACAGGAAACGTGATGGCGCGCGCAGATCGGTATACGGCGGGCACGAAAAACCCGCCAATCCTGAAGCCGTGAGGGGAGGGAACAAACGGCAGCCGAAGCGATTGGCGGGTTGCTCGCGATTGTCAATCAAAATTTATTGCATTGCAACAATGGTCGGTCAGGGCACGCTGCCTGGCGACTGATGGCTGCCCGGTGCAGGTGCATCAGCGCCCGAGGCGTCGCGATTCTCCAGCTTGGCCAGGCGTGCCTGCAGTGCGTCGATGCGCGCCTCCAGCGCAGTCACCTCGTCGGCGGTGGGCACGTGCAGGCGCTTGAGTACGCCCTGCACCTGGTCGTCGAACGCCTTTTCGACCTTGTTCCAGGTACCGGAAGCCTTCTCGCGGGCCTCGTCCAGCGACGTTTCAACGTTGTCGCGCCAGCCCGGGCCCTGTTCGCCGTTGCGTTCACGGCGGCGGGCTTCCCAAGCTTCGCCTTCCTTCACCAGGCCGTCGAAGAAGCGGCTGCCTTCGGCCTGTGCACGGCCAAGAGCGCCCAGGCCGGCCAACCAGACCTGCTGCGCCGAGTCACTCAGCTTGCGCGAGAAGCGCTCGGCCTGGTCACCGAAAGAGGCGTCGTCGTTGCGGCGGTCGTCGTTCTCGTAGTGGTTCATCGCACTTCCCGTGGGAGTTGGGCCTGCCCCGAGAGTAGCGCGCGATGGCGTTGCACGGCCGTGACGGCCGCCGCCGGGGTTCAGCCCAGCTTTTCCTTCAGAACGCGCTGGATCTCGCCTTCGACCATGCCCTTCATCGCCGACAGCAGGAAGCCCAGCTTGGCCGTGACGCGCACGGCGCCCGGCTGCAGTTCGATCGCACCGTCCACGCCGCTGCCGGAGAAATTCAGTACGTCGGCAGTCCAGGACGACTTCAGGCCGAAGCGCTCGGACAGCTTGGCGGCGACCTGTTCGATCGCGGCGCGCGCCTGCGTATCGGGCAGGGCGTGGGCGTGGCGGACATCGATGGTGGACATGCAGGCTCCTGGCGCAAAGCGGGGATGATCAATGAGGGCGAGCATTGTGCGCATCGAGGGCCTTCGCGCCAAGCACTCATCGTGGGTTCTTCTTCGTTGGCGACCAACCTGCTAGGCTGCGCCGCGTGCAGAACCTGCTTGTTCACTTCAGCCAACAACAACAGCCCGACCAGCCGCTGCGGCCCGGGGTGCAACGCATCGTGCGCCAGGCCAATGGCAGTGTGAGGCTCGGCGACGCCGGCCACGGTGCCCTGCTGCTGGCGCAGTTCTGCGTGGATGATCGCGGCCTCTGGCTGCAGGTCGGCAACGGTATCCGCGGCATTCATGTGAACGGTCGCCCGGTGCGGCGCATGGCGCTGCTGCGTGCGGGCGATGCGGTGTATGTGGACGGCGTGGAAATGGTCCTGCAGGGCGAGGTGGAGAGCCTGCTGCAGGCCCCCGCACCGAACAGCGGTGACGGCACCAATGAGCAGCAGCGCCTGCTGCGCGGTGTCGGTGGCCTGCACCATGGCCGCAGCTTCACGCTGTCGCGGTCCCGCCTGATCGGCCGCGGTGGCGACGCTGACATCGAGATCAATGAGCCGGCCTTCGCCGAACAGCACGCCCGCGTGGAAGTGCATGGCGAGCGCGTGCTGTTGCGTGACCTGGGCAGTGCCGATGGCACACGGGTCAATGGCGTGGCCGTGCGCCACTGCTGGCTGCAGGCCGGCGACCAGGTGGTGTTCGATGGCCAGCACCGGTTCGTGCTGGAAGTGCCGCATGACCCGCGCCGGCGCCCGCTGCCGGATGAAGACGAGTCCAGCCAGGACGCCGAGCAGGCGCCGGTGCTGCCGGCCGCGCCGCGCAAGGTCCGGCGCTGGCCGTGGCTGCTGGTGAGTGCGCTGCTGCTGGCTGCACTGCTCAGCCTGCTGCTCTGGTTCGGCGCGCGCTGATCTGAACCGGCCGTATCCGCTCTGGTAGGTGCCGACCTTGGTCGGCACGCTCCTTCGGCGGGGATGACGCCTGACGGCGTACGCCGACCAAGGTCGGCGACTACCGGGGCATTGCTCCTGGCCTGAGTCCGCTGGATCCGCTCTGGTAGGTGCCGACCTTGGTCGGCACGCTCCTTCGGTGGGCACGACGCCTGACGGCGTACGCCGACCAAGGTTGGCGACTACCGGCGCCTTGCTGGCGGCCAATGGATTCCAATGAAACCAAATTTCCCTTGCGCCACAAGGCCGCAAGGCTGGTGCACTGCGGCATACTAGGGGTCTTGCCCCACAGGTGTGACATGACGCGCGCGTTCAACTTCAGTGCCGGCCCTGCGACCTTGCCGGAATCGGTCCTGCGCCAGGCGCAGGCGGAAATGCTGGACTGGCACGGTACCGGTGCCTCGATCGTGGAAATGAGCCATCGCGGCGCGGAGTTCATGTCCGTGGCCGCCGAGGCCGAGGCCGACCTGCGTCGACTGCTCGATATCCCCGAAGACTATGCGGTGCTGTTCCTGTCCGGTGGTGCCACCACCCAGCAGGCGCTGATCCCGCTGAACTTCGCCACCCCCGGCCAGCGCGCCGATTACGTGGTCAGTGGTCACTGGGGCAAGACGGCGGTCAAGCAGGCCGGTGTCTACGTCGACGTCAACATCGCCGCCAGCAGCGAGGCCGATGGTTACCGCACGCTGCCGCCGCGCGCCGACTGGCAGCTGTCGCCCGATGCCGCCTACGTGCACATCACCGCCAACGAAACCATCCACGGCGTCGAGTTCCGTGATGTGCCCGACACCGGCAGCGTCCCGCTGATCGCCGACTTCAGTTCGTCCATCGCCAGCGAACCGCTGGACGTACGCCGCTATGGCGTGATCTACGCCGGCGCGCAGAAGAACCTGGGCCCGGTCGGCATCGCGGTGATGATCATTCGCCGCGATCTGCTCGAGCGCAGCGGCCAGCCGCGCGCGGACATCTTCGACTACCGCTCGCATGTCGCCCGCGATTCGATGCTCAACACCCCGCCGACCTGGAACTGGTATCTGGCCGGCCTGGTGTTCAAGTGGATGCTGGCCGAGGGCGGCGTGGCCGAGTTCGCCAAGCGCAATGCCGCCAAGGCAGCGCTGGTGTACGGCGCCATCGACGGCTCCGGCGGCTTCTACCGCAACGAGGTCGCACACGCGGCCCGTTCGCGGATGAACATCCCGTTCTTCCTCCCCAATGCCGAGCTTGATGCTCGCTTCGTCGCCGAAGCCAAGGCCGCTGGCCTGCTGGCGCTGAAGGGCCACAAGGTGGTGGGTGGCATCCGCGCCTCGCTGTACAACGCCATGCCGCTGGCCGGGGCCGAGGCGCTGGTCGCCTTCATGGCCGATTTCCAGCAGCGTCACGGCTGAGCAATGAACGGCGCGCACCGTCGGGTGCGGGCCCCGTAACAAGGAACTCCGATGGCAAGCAGCAAATCCAGCAAGAAGGCGCCAAAGAAGGCCGAACCGGCCAAGGACAGCGCGCCCACCAAGGCGAAGGGCAAGGCCAAGGCCGCGTCGAACCCGGCACCCACCCTGGCGCCGCTGGCGCTGGCCGATGTGCGCTCGAAGATCGACCAGATCGACCGCGACATCCAGAGCCTGATCGCCGAGCGCGCCCGCTTCGCCCACCAGGTCGGCAAGGCCAAGGGCAAGCTCGCCGCCGCCGTCGACTACTACCGTCCCGAGCGCGAAGCGCAGGTGCTGCGCATGGTGGTGGACCGTAATGAAGGCCCGCTCAGCGATGAGCTGCTGGTGCACGTCTACCGCGAGATCATGTCGGCCTGCCTGGCCCAGCAGGAGCCGCTGAAAATCGGCTACCTCGGCCCGGAAGGCACCTTCAGCCAGCAGGCCGTGCTCAAGCACTTCGGCCGCTCGGCGCTGGGCCTGCCGATGGCCAGCATCGAAGAAGTGTTCCAGGAAGTGGAAGCGGGTAACGCCGATTTCGGCGTGGTGCCGGTGGAAAATTCGGGGCAGGGCACCATCCAGATCACCTTGGACATGTTCCTGACCTCCAACCTGAAGATCTGTGGCGAAGTGGAACTGCGCGTGCAGCAGTACCTGATGTCGCGCAGCGGCCGCATCGAGGACATTGAGCGCATCTACGCGCATCCGCAGTCGTTCATGCAGACCTCGGCGTGGCTGCGCGCCAACCTGCCGAAGGCCGAGAAGATTCCGGTGTCGAGCAACGCCGAAGGCGCGCGCCGTGCGCGCAACGCCGACGACGCAGCGGCCATCGGTGGCGAGAGTGCCGGCCATGTGTACGGCCTGAAGAAGGTGGTCACCAAGCCGATCCAGAACGATGCCGACAACACCACGCGATTCCTAGTGGTGGGCCGCAACATCTTCCCGACCTCCGGCCATGACCGCACCTCGGTGCTGGTGTTCATCCATGACAAGCCTGGTGCGCTGTTCGACGTGCTCAGCCCGTTCGCCCGCCACGGCATCAGCATGAACCGGATCGAGTCGCGGCCGTCGCACCACGGCAAGTGGGAATACGGCTTCTTCATCGACCTGGCCGGCCACATCGACGATGCGCCGATGCAGGCCGCGCTGGCCGAACTGGAAGCGCACTCGGCGCAGATCAAGGTGCTGGGCTCCTATCCGGTGGCCGTTCCCTGAGTGCTGCCGCGGCGGCCACGGCCGCCGCTCCCTGATGCATCGCCGGCGCTGCCGGCGTTTACGGAATGATCGAACGATGAGCAACGCGCAACACTGGATTGCCCGCAAGGGCCAGCCGCTGCAGGGCAGCCTGACCATTCCCGGCGACAAGTCGGTCTCGCACCGCTCGGTGATGTTCGCCGCGCTGGCCGATGGCACCTCGCATATCGAAGGTTTCCTGGAAGGCGAGGACACCCGCGCCACTGCGCGCATCTTCGGTCAGCTGGGCGTGCGCATCGAAACCCCCAGCCCGTCGCAGCGCATCGTGCACGGCGTCGGCATCGACGGCCTGAAGGCGCCGGATGCGCCGCTGGACTGCGGCAATGCCGGCACCGGCATGCGCCTGTTGGCCGGTCTGCTGGCGGGCCAGGCATTCGACTGCACGCTGATCGGCGATGAGTCGCTGTCCGGCCGCCCGATGCGCCGCGTGACCGGCCCGCTGTCGCAGATGGGCGCGAAGATCGACACTGAAAGCGATGGCACGCCGCCGTTGCACGTGCATGGCGGCCAGACGCTGCACGGCATCGACTTCGCCTCGCCGGTGGCCAGCGCGCAGATCAAGTCGGCGGTGCTGTTGGCCGGCCTGTACGCGCAGGGCGAAACCCAGGTGATCGAACCGCACCCGACCCGTGACTACACCGAGCGCATGCTGTCCGCGTTCGGCGTGGACATCGAATTCTCGCCCGGCAAGGCACGCCTGCGTGGTGGCCAGCGCCTGCGCGCGACTGACATCGTGGTGCCGGCGGACTTCTCTTCGGCCGCGTTCTATCTGGTGGCGGCCAGTATCATTCCCGGCTCCGAGCTGCGCCTGAAACAGGTCGGCCTGAACCCGCGCCGCACCGGCCTGCTGCACGCGCTGCGCCTGATGGGGGCGGACATCACCGAAGAAAATCCGGCCGAGCAGGGCGGTGAGCCGGTGGCGGATCTGGTGGTGCGCTACGCTCAGTTGAAGGGCGCACGCATTCCGGAAGCACTGGTGCCGGACATGATCGACGAGTTCCCGGCGCTGTTCGTGGCCGCTGCGGCCGCCGAAGGCCAGACCGTGGTGAGCGGTGCGGCCGAGCTGCGGGTGAAGGAATCCGACCGCCTTGCCGCGATGGCCACCGGCCTGCGCGCGCTGGGCATGCAGGTGGATGAAACCGAAGACGGCGCCACCCTGCACGGCGGCGTGCGCCTGGGCAGTGGCACCATCGAAAGCCACGGTGACCATCGCATCGCCATGGCGTTCGCCATCGCCGGCCAGATCAGTGACGGCGAAGTGCGCATCAACGATATCGCCAACGTCGCCACCTCCTTCCCGGACTTCGATGGCCTGGCGCGCAGCGCTGGGTTCAACCTGGCCTGAGCGGCCACGCCCGGCAGATGACGTAACCCGGTGGGTGCCAACCTTGGTTGGCACGCTCACATCACCCGGTAGGTGCCGACCTTGGTCGGCTCGCTCACATCACCCGGTAGGTGCCGACCTTGGTCGGCACGCTCATATCGCCCGGTAGGTGCCAACCTTGGTTGGCACGCTCACCTCACCCGGTAGGTGCCGACCTTGGTCGGCACGCCTTTCCGCATAAAAAGACGGAGGCCGAAGCCTCCGTCGAAACATCACGAACCCCTCGTCCGCGATCAACGCTGCTCGGTACGGAAATCCACCGGGACCCGCACCACGCTTGCTACTGCGCGGCCGTCATGCACCGCAGGCTGGAACTTCCAGTTCTGCACGGTGTTCAGCACCGCACGGTCCAGGTCGCGGCTGCGCTCGCCGCTGCGCGAAACAATCGCAGCGTTGGCGACATTGCCACGGGTATCGACATTCAGGCTGGCGATCACGCTGCCCTGCACGCCACTGCGCAGTGCGGCAGCGGGGTAGGTGGGCATGCGGTTGCTGGCCAGCGGGCGTGCTTCGCGATTACGTATCGCCGGTGCGGCCTTGTGCTGGCTGGAGGCAGGGGCAGCCTGGCGCGTTGCAGGTGCTGCTGCATCGGTCACCGCAGCCTGCTCAGGGGCGGGCAACATGCGCTCACCGACCGGTGCCGGCGCCACATCCTCCTGGTTGGAATGGCGCAGCCACAGCAGGGCGGCCGCAAACATCGCCACAATCAGCGCGATCCACATCCAGGGCGACGTGGGCTTGTGCTGCACGCTGGAATCCTGCTGCAGCTGCGGCGAATGAAGGTCTTCGTGGGTGGTGGCAGTCATCGCAAACTCCTTCCGTCAACTGACGACGTGGGAAGTGTTGCCCGAGCCATGGACGGGAAGTGTCAGCGCTGCGTCAACGCCACCGGCAGGGTTCAGTTTGCCTGCCGGGAAGCGTTCAGTTACTGCGTCTTGAAGTCGAACGGTACTTCAATGCTGCCGGGCACGGCCTGGCCATTGCTCTGCGCCGGGGTGAAACGCCAGCGGCGCACCGCGTCGGTGGCGGCACGGTCGAGGTCGCGTGAACCACTGCGCTGGATCACTGTGGCGTTGTTGGGATAGCCGGTGGCGTCCACGTCTACGCGTACCACCACGGTGCCGGTTTCCCCGGCGCGCAGGGCGGCGGCGGGGTACGACGGCGGCGGCGACTGGCCGGCAATCGGCATCGGCTGGCTGTTGCCGGTCGCGGCCGGCGCTGCGCCCGGGGCGGCCGGGGCCGGCTCGGCGATCGGGGCGGGTGGCGGCGGAGCGGTTTCGACCAGCTTCGGCGCTTCTTCCTCCACGGGTGCCGGCTTGGCGTCAGGCATGTCGCTGGAACCGGCCGCAGCGGCCAAGGGTTCCGGCAGGGGCTCGACCTGGGCGGTTTCCTGCGGGGTCTGTGCGGCCGGGTCGGCGCGGAAGAACTCCTTGTCACGGCCGGTCAGCCAGACCAGCACGAACAGCAGCACGCCCACGCCGAAGGCGATGCCGGCGATCTTCAGGGCGTTGCGCGGGATATGCACAGTGAACGACTTGGCGGACGACGAGCGGGGTGCAGACATGGACCGGACCAGTACGGAATAGCCCGATTCTGCCACGCCGGGAATGAACCGGGCGGCAGAAATCCGTATAACAAGCGATAATCCCGTTCCTGATACCCACCACGACACCTGCCATGCTTGATCCAGCCCTGCTCCGCCACCAGCCCGCCGACCTCGCCGAACGCCTGCGCACCAGCCGCGGCTTCGAGCTCGACGTGTCTGCCCTGGAGTCCCTGGAGGCCGATCGCAAGCGCATCCAGGTGCGGACCCAGGAGCTGCAGAGCCTGCGTAACAGCCGTTCCAAGGCCATCGGCCAGGCCAAGGCCAAGGGCGAGGACGTCTCGGCCATCATGGCCGAGGTCGCTGCCTTCGCCGACGAGCTGAAGGCCTCGGAAGTGGCGTTGGACGAGCTGCGCGAGAGGATCGACGCCATCTCGATGGGCATTCCGAACCTGCCGGCCGATGACGTGCCGGCCGGTGCCGACGAGAACGACAACGTCGAACAGGCGCGCTGGGGAACCCCGCGTCAGTTCGACTTCAAGGTGCTCGACCACGTCGAACTGGGCGCCCGCAACGGTTGGCTGGACGGCGAAACCGCCGCCAAGCTGTCCGGTTCGCGCTTCACCGTGCTGCGCGGCCCGATTGCGCGCCTGCACCGTGCGCTGGCGCAGTTCATGGTCGACCTGCACACCGGTGAGCACGGCTACGAGGAAACCAACGTGCCGCTGCTGGTCAACGCCGATTCGCTGCGCGGCACCAGCCAGCTGCCGAAGTTCGAGGACGACCTGTTCAAGACCGCCGTGGGCGATTCCACGCGCTACCTGATCCCGACCTCGGAAGTGCCGCTGACCAACATCGTGCGCGACGAGATCGTCGACGCCGAGCGCCTGCCGCTGCGCATGACCGCCCACTCGATGTGCTTCCGTGCCGAGGCCGGCAGCGGTGGCCGCGACGTGCGCGGCATGATCCGCCAGCATCAGTTCGAGAAGGTCGAGCTGGTCTCGATCAGCCGCCCGGAGGACAGCGACGCCGAACACCAGCGCATGACCCGTTGCGCCGAAGTGGTGCTGGAAAAGCTGGGCCTGCCGTACCGCAAGGTGCTGCTGTGCACCGGCGACATGGGCTTCTCGGCGGTGAAGACCTACGACCTGGAAGTCTGGCTGCCGTCGCAGGAGACCTACCGCGAGATCTCCTCGTGCTCGAACTGTGGTGACTTCCAGGCCCGCCGCATGCAGGCCCGCTGGCGCAACCCGGCTACCGGCAAGCCGGAGCTGGCGCACACGCTGAACGGCTCGGGCGTGGCGGTGGGCCGCGCGATGATCGCGGTGATGGAGAACTACCAGAACGCCGACGGCAGCATCACCGTGCCGGAGGCCCTGCGCCCGTACATGGGTGGCCTGGAAACCATCGGCTGATAGCCTGATGGGGTGGGGTGGGTGCCATGCTTGCATGGCACTTGCTCTGGCTCTGGTGGGTGCCATGCTTGCATGGCACTGCTCTGGATCTGGTGGGTGCCATGCTTGCATGGCACTGCTGCGGCTCTGGTGGGTGCCATGCTTGCATGGCACTGCTGCGGCTCTGGTGGGTGCCATGCTTGCATGGCACCGTATCCACGCATGGCGTGGATCTACAATGCGGGCTACATCCACGCCATGCGTGGATGAGCCACCGTGATCACTCCACAACCCGCACCTTCTCCAACGGCACCCAGCCCGGTTCGCCCGTCTCCGGCACGCACCACGCCCAGCCATTGAGCGTGCGCTCGCCACGCAGCAGCTGCCCGGGATCCACATCCAGTTCGCGCGCACAGTAGTCTTCCGTGGCAAATGCGCCACCCTGCGCGTCGCGGCCGATCACCGGCGCGGGCACGAATCCCGGCTGCTGGCCCTCTGCCTCGCACAGGAACCAGTCTTCCCAGCCTTCAGGCCCTTCATAACGTTCGCCCACCACCAGCGCCTGGCCACGGCGCAGGGTGATCGGGTGCGGAAATTCGCTGCGGTGTGCAGTGGTCACGATGTAATTCATCGCCCCAGCCTAACGTTCTGGTGAGCGTCGCGCATGGCAGCGTATCCACGCGCACGCGCGGTAGAGCCACGCCACGCGTGGATGACATAGCGCTCAGTCCATACGCCACAAAAAAACGGCCCCGCAAAGCGGGGCCGCCAGGGGGGGCCGGGATGGGGGAGGGGATCCCGGCCCGCGTTCAGCGCCCAGACGAGGAGAGAGTGGCGCCGAACGCTGGAACGCATTACGCCGCGGCGGCCTCGGCCGCTTCGTGCGACGGCAGCGCAGCCAGTGCGCCGGCAATGGCGTCTTCGCGGTGCTGCGGCGAGTAGGCGATGCCTTCGGCGCGTACGAACTCGACATCGTTGATGCCCCAGAAGGCAAACGTCTGGCGCAGGAACGGCTCCTGGAAGTCCGCGGGCGAATCGGTGTAGATGCCGCCACGGCTGCTGGCGATGATCACCCGCTTGCCACCGGCCAGGCCGACCGGGCCGTTCTCGGTGTACTTGAAGGTGCGCCCGGCCACGGCCACGCGGTCGATCCAGGCCTTCAGGGTGGACGGAATGCTGAAGTTGTACATCGGCGCGCCGATCACCACGATATCGGCCGCCAGGAACTGCTCGAGTACCTGTTCAGCATCGGCGGCTTCGGCAGCGTCGGCCTTGGCAAGCGATCCGCTGCGCAGATGCGGTACCGGATTGGCGTCAAGATCGCGATAATCAACCTGCAGGCCGTCGATCTGCTGAGTGAACTGGGCCACCACGGCGGCGGTCAGGTGGCGGGAGACGGAGTTGTCGCCAAGCACGCTGGCGTCGATGTGCAGAAGCTTCATGGCAGTACCTATGTTCGGGAGAGGTGGCGGGCTTGCCGCCGACGGAGAGAACGATAGGTTGTTGCAAAGGCGGGATAAAGGTGATTGAATGCCACGTATTGTTCTAGATATGGAACTCGGGCATGCATGACCTGAATGATCTGTACTACTTTGCGATGGTGGTCGACCACGGTGGATTTGCTGCCGCCGAGCGCGCGCTGGGTATCCCCAAATCGCGCCTGAGCCGCCGCATCAGCCAGCTGGAAACCGACCTGGGCGTTCGCCTGCTGCAGCGCTCCACGCGTCGTTTCGCCGTCACCGATGTCGGCACCAGCGTGCACCGCCACGCGCAGACGATGCTGGCCGAGGCACAGGCCGCACGCGAAGTGGTGGACCGCCTCAGCGCGGAACCGCGCGGCGTGGTGCGCGCCAGCGTGCCGGTATCGCTGGCGCAGATGCAGCTGCCCAAGCTGCTGCCCAAGTTCCTTGAGCAGTACCCGAAGGTGCGCCTGCAGTTGAACATCAGCAACCGCCGCGTGGACATCATCAACGAAGGCTACGACGTGGCCCTGCGCGTGCGCTCGCGCCTGGACGACGATGGCAGCCTGGTGATGCGCAGCTTCGGACAGGTGCAGGAACTGCTGGTGGCCAGCCCGAAGTACCTGGATCGCGCCGGCCGGCCGAAGGATCCTGAAGAGCTGACCCAGCACGTCACCCTCAGCATCAGCGAAGACGAAGCCCGCCAGCGCTGGGAGCTGCACGGCCCGGAAGGCGAAGTGCGCCGGGTCGACCTGCAGCCGCGCGTGGCCGGTTTCGACTTCCCGCTGCTGCAGAGCATGGTGAAGGACGGTTTCGGCATCACCATGCTGCCGGAAACCGTGTGCGCCGATGCGGTGCGCAACGGCGAACTGGAAGTGGTGCTGCCGGACTGGTCGCTGCCGCAGGGCGTGTGCCATGCCGTGTTCGCCTCGCGCCGCGGCTTGCTGCCGGCGGTGCGCGTGTTCATCGACTTCCTGGCCGAGCACCTGCCGCCGCAGCTGGAGGCCTCGCGCCTGGATTGCGGTGGCGCCTGTGAAAAGGCCAAGGAGCGGATCAAGGCCAGTGCGCTGGGCGCGTTGGCGGTGGATGCGGGCTGAGGCACCTGGCCGCAACCGCACCGCCAATCTGTGAAACGGTAGCGCCGGGCCATGCCCGGCGTTGCTGCTTTCCGGCCCCGGTCACTTCCGGCCGAACAGCCGATCCCAGAAGCTGCGCCGCGGCGGTGCGGCCGGCCTGGGCTCGGCAACGACCGGCGCTTCCAGCACCGCCATCAGTTCCGCGCTGCGTGGCTTCTTCAGGAAGCGCGCGTAATCCAGATAGCTTGTCACCTTGCTCATGTGCAGGCGCTCGGGCATTGCGGGCAACGGTCCGCCCTGCAGCAGCACTTGCAGTGCCTGTGGGCGGTCCAGGCGGATCGCCTCGAACAGGGCGGTGCCGCCGCAACCGGGTTCGATCTGGTTGGCGCGTTGTGGCGCATCCTTCAACAGCTCTCGCAGCGCATCCGGGTCGTCGCGGTCCACGGCGGCAACCAGCCGTGCCAGCGCTTCAGCTTCTTCGGGTGGAAGGCTATCGCGATAGGCCTGGTCGGCGATCTCGCGCTCGTCGCGCCCGTCACCGCCCTGGATGCACAGGAAGTCGGTGACCAGGGCGACCGGAATGCCGGAGGTATCCAGCGCCCAGTAGCTGGGATAGACGCCGTCGCCCCAGCCGCTGGTGAATACGACCAGGCCGTGTGGAGAGTCCTCGCCCCAGGGGCGGTACTCGGCGCCTTCATCCAAGCCGTCATGGTCGATCAGCGCATCCGACCATTCGCTGTCTTCGTCGCCATCGGCCTGTTCGATCAGGGCCAGCAGTGCCTGCTGGGTGTCGGTGTCCATGAAGCAGCCGATGCCGGCGTCGACCGGATAGCCAATGAAACTGTCCTCATCCAGGCCGGTCAGGTCCTGCGTGGTCCAGCGTGCCATCTGCCAGTGCAGGGCAGACGCAGTGAGGGCTTCGCGGGGCTTGAACCAGACCACGGCCAGCGCCGGGCGGCCGCTGTGCACGATGATTTCGACCGGATGCCGGCCCAGCGGGGCGGTGTAGTCGGCCAGCGCGGGCGCCTCGGCCTGGACCAGTGGATCGCAGACCACCAGATGCCCACTGCTGACCGGCAGGTGCCCGGCGAAAGTGCGGTGCAGGGCCACTGCGGCCAGCTGGGTGTCGTCCAGCAGGGTGGTGCGCAGGTTGGCCAGATCGAGGTGGGCCATGGGGGCTCCGATTGCAGTGAAGGCCCCACCGTGCCGGATGCGAAGGGCGGGGGCAAGGTGGTCTTGGGCAAATGCTCTTCACGTGCGAGAATACGCCGCTGCCCGGGCGACCGGGACCCGATTGGAGAGATGGCCGAGCGGTTTAAGGCACCGGTCTTGAAAACCGGCGAAGGGTTAAACCTTCCGTGGGTTCGAATCCCACTCTCTCCGCCAAGCCTTAGTAAGTGATTGTTTTTAAACAACATTTTTTGAGATCTTGAAGGGCGGCTTGGGGCACAAATCGGGGCACAACTCCGATGCGATTACCAAGCTATCTCACTCGCTCTTCCACTGGTCGCTACCAGTTTCGCATGCGCGTTCCAACGGACATGCGCGGCATCGTCGGCAAAGCTTTCGTCAAGCATCCCTTGGGTATTCACCTGCATGGCGCCAGAGTGGCTGCCTTGGGCATGGCACAGCGTTATGCTCAAGCATTCGATGCCATCAGGGTGAAGTGACCCCCGAGACTTGGACGGTGTCAGGCGGCCGACTGGGCCTGCTCCCGGTACTTTACCGGGCTCAGACCTTTCAGTTTCAGTTTGATGCGTTCTTCGTTGTAGTACTGGATGTATTCCACCAGCCCAGCCTCCAGACTCTCGAGGCTGTCAA
>NZ_JAXAXM020000015.1:78745-110796 GCF_047500745.2 Stenotrophomonas sp. FR024 | reverse complement strand
CCGGCACTGCCGTGGCTGCACAGCGGCCGGTAGATCCACGCCATGCGTGGATGGCTGTCCCTGCGAAGAGCGGTGCCGCCCCCCGGCAGCAGGTCCAGACAGTGCGCGTCGCTGTGATTGCCGGCCAGCGGCCGGCACTACCGGTAGATCCACGCCATGCGTGGAGGCCCTCTGCGAGGAACCATGGCGCCAACCAAGGTTGGCAGCTACCAACAGCAGGCCCACACAGCGATCGTTTGCCGGCCAGCGGCCGGCACTACAAGTAGATCCACGCCATGCGTGGATGCTCTCTGCATGGAACCACGGCGCCAACCAAGGTTGGCATCTACAACTGCAGGGCGCGATCACACACAAAAAAGCGGCGCCCTTGCGGGCGCCGCCTTGGCTTGCTTCAGTACTCAGTCGAGCAAGCTCGACGTTACTTCGCCGCAGCCGGGGCCTTGTCCTTCATCATCGCGTCGCGGGCTGCCTTGAACGGGTTGCCTTCGTACCAGTTCGGCCAACGATCACCACCGGCCAGCTCCTTGCCGACACCGTACATCAGCTGCAGGTCTTCGACGGTGCCGTCCAGCTTCCAGGTGGCCGCATCGAACTCGTCCTTCGGGCCGTGGTAGCGGTTGGCGCCGTAGTCGGCTGCAGCCTTGCGGCCCGCGTCCACGCCACCCTCGCGCAGGTCTTCGCCGCCATCGGCGTACAGGGCCGGCACACCGGCCTTGGCGAAGTTGAAGTGATCGGAACGGAAGTAGAAGCCGCTCTGCACCGAGGTCTCACCGTGCAGGGTACGGTCCTGGGCCGCGGCCAGCGGCTTGAGGATGTCTTCCAGCTCCGAGCTGCCGAAGCCGGTGACGGTAACGTCCTTGGCACGGCCGGCCACCGACATCGCGTCGATGTTGATCACGCCGGCGATCTTGTCCAGCGGGAAGGTCGGATGGGCAACGTAGTACTTCGAACCCAGCAGGCCGGATTCTTCCAGGGTCACCGCCAGGAACACCACCGAACGTTCCGGCTTCGGCTCCTGGTGGGCCATTGCTTCGGCCACTTCGAGAATGCCGGCCACGCCGGTCGCGTTGTCGACCGCGCCGTTGTAGATGTTGTCGCCGGTCTCGCCCTCGTGCTTGCCCAGGTGATCCCAGTGCGCCATGTACAGCACGGCCTCGTCGGCACGCTTGCTGCCCGGCAGCACGCCCACCACGTTGCGCGACTGCTTCTGCGCGATCTGGCTCTTCAGATCGACTGCAGCGGTGGCCTTCAGCGGCACCGGCTTGAAGCCGCGCTTGCTGGCGTCCTTGTAGGCCTGCGCCAGGTCCAGGCCGGCACCGGCGAACAGCGCCTTGGCAGCGTCGGCACTCAGCCAGCCCTGCACCGGAATGCGGGCTTCCGGGTCATCCTTGGCCGGCAGGTCGTACTGCGGGCCTGCCCAGGAGTTCTTCACCACATCCCAGCCGTAGGAAGCGCCGGCGGTGTCGTGCACGATCAGCGCGGCAGCGGCGCCCTTTCGCGCAGCCTCCTCGAACTTGTAGGTCCAGCGCCCGTAATAGGTCATGCGCTTGCCGTCGAACAGCTTCGCGTCATCGACATGGAAGCCCGGGTCGTTGACAAACATGACGACCGTTTTGCCCTTCCAGTCCTGGCCGGCGTAGTCGTTCCACTTCTGCTCCGGCGCGTCGACGCCGTAGCCGACGAACACCAGGTCACTGGCATCGACCTTCACCTCGGCCTGGCCGGTACGGGTACCCACCACCATGTCGGTGCCGAACTTCAGCTCGGTGGTCTTGCCGCCCTGGGTGATCTTCAGCACGGTCGATTCGTCGGCCGTGGTCTCGGTCATCGGCACATCCTGGAACCAGCTGTCGCCGTTGCCGGGCTGCAGGCCGATGCGCTGCATCTGGTCGCGGATGTAGTTGACCGTCAGTTCCTCGCCCTTGCTGCCCGGGGCGCGGCCTTCGAATTCATCCGAAGCCAGCGTCTTGACCATCTCGGCGAAGTCGCCGGCGTTGATCTCCGGCGAGAACGCATGGGCCGCCGGCTTGGCAGTGGCGGTGTCGGTGGCCGGCGCGGGCGCCGGAGTGTCTTCGCCTTTGCAGGCACTGAGCGCGGCCGCAGCGGCCAGGCACAGGAGGAGTTTGCGGGGCATCGTCGATTCCTGGAAAACAAAGGGCGGCCGCACCACGTGTACGACCGGTAACAGCGAGTATCACCGAACCGATGGGCGCGGTGTGCTCAGTCCGCCGGAGCGGTTTCGGTGTCGAACGGGATCGGCTCGGCGCCGGTGACCGGGCCGATGCGGGCCGTGCGGTGCACGTACAGCACCACCTCGCGTTCGAACTGCAACGGGCCGTCCACCACGGCATTCGGACCGATGATCACGCGCGGCTTGCGGCTGGCGGTCAGCGAGACGCTGAAGTTCGGCTTGCGCACGTGCACACCGCCCTTGACCTGCGAACCGATGCCCACGGTGATGTCACCGTTGACGGTTTCCACGTCGTTGCCGACGCGGCTTTCGACCAGCCCGATGCCACCGTTCACGGTTTCAACGCCGCCTTCGATCTGGCTGCCGCGATCGCTGAAGATGCTGCCGTTGACGGTGCTGACGCTGCCGTGGGCGATCACTTCGCGGCCCAGGCGTACGCCGCCGTTGACCGTTTCGATCTTGCCGGTGCGCGCGCGATCGGCGACCTTGACCCCGCCGTTGACGGTGTCGATGCTGCCGGTCTCGACACCTTCGCCGACACGGATGCCGCCGTTGACGGTGTCCAGCTTGCCGTAGCGCTGGCCGGGTTCGGCGCTGATGCTGCCGTTGACCTTGCTGATGTTTTCCTGCGCTGCCACTGGCCCGGTGACCAGCAGTACGCCCAACAGCAGCGGAATGGAGAGAGCTTTCATGGGGACCTCGATGGATGTGCGGCTGGCAGGCCGCGTGCGGAGATGTCACCATTCCCCGGTACCCCCTGCAACTGCCTGAAGTCACTGGAAAGCCCTTGCGCAACAACGCCTTCCCATCACGCCGACATCACATCGCCGCTGCTCGCGGCGGGCGCTGCCTGCTGTTGGGGCTGGCCCTGGCACTGGCGTTGCCGCTGCCGGGTGCCGCGCAGACCACGCGCGAGACCGAGCGCAAGCTGCAGAAGCTGCGCAGTGAGCTGAAGGGCGTGGCGCAGGAGCGCCGGCAGATCGAAGGCCAGCGTGGCCAGGCCTCGCAGCAGCTGCGCGAGGCAGATGAGAAGGTGGCCCGCACCGGCCGTGCGCTTGCGCAGACCGAGACCGCGCTGCGCGAGCAGGGAAGGGCCCTGGCCGAGGCCGAACAACGCCGCAGCACGCTGCAGGTCAACCTCGCCCAGCAGCATCGCGAGCTGGCCGGCCTGCTGCGTGCGGCCTACCAGCTGGGCAACCACGCACCATTGAAGCTGCTGCTGTCGCAGGACACGGTGGCCGATGCCAATCGCGCCCTGGCCTACCACCGCTACCTGCAGCGTGAGCGGGCCCAGCGCATCACCACGCTGACCGCCGACCTGAAGGAACTGGAAGCGCTGCAGGCGCAGATTGCCGAGCGCAAGCAGAAGCTGCAGGGGGCGCAGCAGGACCAGAAGCAGCAGGCAGCGGCGCTGGAAGCCGACCGCCGCGATCGTGCAAAGACCGTGGCCTCGCTGGACGAGCGCTTCAAGGACCAGCGCGAGAAGGAACAGGCGCTGGGCCAGGACGCCAAGGCGCTGGAAACACTGCTGGCCAATCTGCGTGCGGCCGCCGCCCGTGCCGAGGCCGAGCGTCGCGCGGCTGCGCGCCGTGCGGCAGCGGAGAAGGCCGCTGCCGAACGTGCCGCACGCCAGGCCGCGGCACAGGGACGGCCGCCACCGCCCACCAAGGTTCCGCCGGCGGTGGCTTCCGCACCGGCGCCGAAGGTGGGGGGCCTGGGTTGGCCGTTGTCCGGCAACCTGCTGGCCCGCTACGGCGGCAAGCTGCCTGACGGGCGTACCAGCAGCGGCGTGCTGATCGGCGCACCGGCCGGCAGCACCGTCACCGCTGTGGCCGACGGTACCGTGGTGTTCTCCGACTGGATGACCGGCTACGGCATGATCCTGATCGTCGACCACGGCAATGGCTACATGAGCCTGTACGCCCACAACGACACCCTGCTCAAGGACGCCGGTGCACGGGTCAGCCGTGGCGATGCGGTGGCCAAGGTCGGCAACTCGGGGGGCCAAGGGGTCACCGCGCTGTACTTCGAGCTGCGTCGTGGCGGGCAACCGGTGAATCCGGACAGCTGGCTGCAGCGGCGCTGAATCCCGGCTCGCCATGAGCGGGCTGGATTCAACGGGAATTTAGCTGTGCTTCGCGCATAATCGGTGCATGTGCCTTGGGCACCATGCCACCGTCGACAGGAGTGATCCATGCGCGCAGCCCGTACCGCCACCCTCTTGCTGGCCCTGTTGCCAGCGCTGTCCTGGGCGCAGCAGACCGCGCCCGCCCCGAGCCAGGAAACCGGCGGGCAGGCAGCGAGCAGCGAGGAGGCGGTGACCTCGAAGGTGCCGCTGGAGGACATCCGCCGCTTCGTGGCCGTCTACAACGCAGTGCGGGCCGCCTACGTCGATCCGGTCGATGACAAGAAGCTGATGCAGGCAGCGGTGCGTGGCCTGCTGCTCGACCTCGACCCGCACAGCACCTACTTCAACAAGGAAGACGCGCAGGCCTTCGACGAACAGGCCAGCGGTGCCTACGAAGGCATCGGCGTTGAGCTGCAGCAGCAGCCAGACAACGCCAGCATGAAGGTGATCTCGCCGATCGACGACACGCCGGCGGCCAAGGCCGGCATCCTCGCCGGTGACCTGATCATCGCCATCGACGGCAAGCCGATCAGCGCGATCGATGCCAGCGAACCGCTGCGCGGCCCGGCCGGCAGCAAGGTGGTGCTGACCATCGTGCGCGAAGGCAAGCCCAAGCCGTTCGATGTCAGCCTCACCCGCCAGACCATCCGCGTGACCAGCGTGCGCAGCCGCCTGCTGGAACCGGGCTATGGCTACATCCGCCTGAGCACCTTCCAGGCCGACACCGGTTCGGACTTCCAGAAGCACGTGCAGCAGCTGCAGAAGCAGTCCGGTGGCCAGCTCAAGGGCCTGGTGCTGGACCTGCGCAGCAACCCGGGTGGCCTGCTGACCGCTGCCGTGCAGGTGGCCGACGACCTGCTCGACAAGGGCAACATCGTCAGTACCCGCGGTCGCATCAGCATCAGCGATGCACGTTTCGATGCAACGCCGGGCGACCTGCTGAAGGGCGCACCGGTGGTGGTGCTGGTCGACGCCGGTTCGGCCAGTGCCTCGGAAGTGCTGGCCGGCGCACTGCGCGACAACAAGCGCGCCCGCGTGGTTGGCAGCCGCACCTTCGGCAAGGGCTCGGTGCAGACCGTGCTGCCGCTGGACAACGGTGACTCGGTGAAGCTGACCACCGCGCGTTATTACACGCCCAGCGGCAAGTCGATCCAGGCCACGGGCATCGTGCCGGAGGTCGAACTGAAGCCGGCCGCTACGCCGGCCGAGGATGCACTGCCGGCCAGCCTGAGCGATTACAGCGAAGCGACCCTGCCGGGCCATCTGCGCGGTGACGACGAGGGCACCGAGGGCTATCACGCCGGTGCGGTACTGCCGGGCGATGGCCCGATCAACGACGCGCTGGCCGAGCTGAAGAACCCGGGTTCGGTGGCTGCACGCTTGAAGGCCGAAGCGACGAAAGTGGATGCGGCCAAGGCTGCGAAGGCCGCTGCCGCGAAGCCGGAGGCGAAGGTAGAAGCGAAGCCGGAAGCGAAGCCGGAAGCGAAGCCCATTCCGGTCCCGGCCAAGCCCTGAGGGTAGCGCCGGGCTGTGCCTGGCGGACACCCTGCTCATGCAGAAGGCGACGCGGCCGAGGCGTCGCCCGATAGAATCGGCCCATGGACGATTCGAACCTGGCGACTACGATCAGCCAACTCCTTGGCCGTGATCCGCTGCCACCTGACCGGGCCGCCACCCTGCTGGAATCCCTGGCGGTCCGCCATGGAATCGATCCGCGCTTTGTCTATTGGTGGGCAGGCAAAGCGACGTCTGATCAGACGATCCAATACGACAGCAGCGATGAAGGCCTTTCCTGCCTGGCTGAACTGCTGGCGGAAGTGAACGGTGAAATGTGCCTGGTAGCGTCAGATGAGCGCGCATTGCCGTGGCCGATCTGGACTCTGCAGGCAAGTGAACTGATTCCTTTGCTCGGCGAGTTGCCGTTCTTTGAGTACTTCGTGGTGCTGGATGACGGCGCTACGCTGCTGTTCGATACCCACCACAACACGTTGGTGGTCAGTCGCGAGTGACGCATTCGGCGTCATCGCGGACGGAGCAGATCCATATCGATGAAGGAGTCGAGCACGCTCGACGCCACGAACGAGCGGGTGCGCGTGGAGCCGGCCAGCGGCCGGCACTACCAGGGGTCAGAAGCCGTGGCGCTTGCGCAGGCGGCGGGCGATGGCCGCCCGCACGTAGACCCCGTACACCACGCCGAACACGAAGCCGCCGATGTGCGCCCACCAGGCGACCATGCCGAAGCTTGGGCCGATATGGGCGAACACCACCTGCAGGGCGGCCCAGACGCCGATCAGCAGGTAGGCCGGGGCGCGCACGAACTCCAGGAACAGGCCGAGCGGAATGACCACGCCCAGCCGGGCGCCCGGGAACAGGGCCAGATAGGCGCCGATCAGTGCGGACACCGCGCCGCTGGCACCGATGATGATCTGGTCCGGGCTGCCCATGGTGTAGATCGCTACCAGGTTGGACACC
Organism: Stenotrophomonas sp. FR024; assembly: GCF_047500745.2. Taxonomy (NCBI): domain Bacteria; kingdom Pseudomonadati; phylum Pseudomonadota; class Gammaproteobacteria; order Lysobacterales; family Lysobacteraceae; genus Stenotrophomonas; species Stenotrophomonas sp. FR024. Next base: position 104,005 of record NZ_JAXAXM020000015.1, on the reverse strand, counting down.
GCACCGCCGACCAGGAACAGCAGCAGCAGCCGCCACGGCCCCAGCACCCGCTCGGCGGGCAGGCCGAAGATCAGCAGGAACACCAGGTTGCCCAGCAGATGTGACCAGTCCGCGTGCAGGAACAGAGCCGTGAACAGCCGCAGCACGCTGCCGTCCTGCAGGGTCGCCCACCAGTCCAGCGGGTGGGTCAGGCCGGTGGACAGGGCGCCCCAGTCCAGCCAGAGGCTGCCCCGGGCGTCGTCCGGACGCGAGATCGACCACAGGAACGCCAGCCACAGTGCCGCAAACAGCACGGGCGTGGCCCAGCGCAGGGCCGCCTTCTTGCGCGACGGGAGGGAGACGAACATGGGCAATAGCCTAGCGTGCGGGCGCTTACGGCGGGGATTGTCCTGTTCAGCTTCTGGGACGAAAAAAGCGCCTGCGCTGTTATTGTTTCATTAACAGCTCTGGGTAATACTCGCATACGGCGTCGTATGTCGGGAGGGGAATCCGGCGCGCTCCGAAGGGCCCCAAGGCCTGCCGGGCGCAGGCGCACTCAGAGCACCATCACCGCTTACCGGAGAGAGAACTACGATGCAAACCGCTTCCACCATTGCCCGTCTGACCCTGCTGGCCGTCGGCGTTGCCGGTGCGCTGGCCGCCGCCGACGCCAACGCTGCTGCCTTCCAGCTGAAGGAAAACAGCGCCAAGGGCCTCGGCCGCGCGTTCGCCGGTTCCGGCAGCGCCGAAGGCGACGCCTCCATCATCGCCGTCAACCCGGCCGGCATGCGCCAGCTGGAAGGCACGATGGTCCAGGGCGACCTGAGCGCCATCAGCTTCAAGGCCGAGTTCAAGGGCCAGGGCCGCAATGCGGCAGGCCGCCCGCAGACCGGTGGTGACGGCGGCGACGCCGGCATGATCGCTCCGGTCCCGGCTGCGTACTTCCACATGCCGATCGGCGAGAAGGCCCACTTCGGTGTGTCGCTGACCGCACCGTTCGGCTTCAAGACCGAATACGACAACGGTTGGGTCGGTCGTTACAGCGGCCTGAAGACCGATCTGAAGGCCATCGACCTTGGCTTCGCCGCGTCGTATGACGTCAACCCGTACGTGTCGTTCGGCGCGTCGGTGTTCGTCGAGCACCTGACCATGGAGCTGAGCAACGCCGTCGACTACGGCAGCATCCTGGCCGGCGCCGGCGCTCCGGGCTTCGCCCCGGGCAGCGCGGATGGCACCCTGAAGATCGAGGGTGACAACAATGCCGTGGGCTGGACCGTCGGTGGCCTGTTCTCGATCGACGAGAACACCCACATCGGCCTGAGCTACCGTTCGAAGGTCGAGCACAAGATCACCGGTGGTGATGCGACCTTCAGCGGCGCCGACCGCGCACGTTCGCTGCTGACCAACTCGCCGCGTACCCGCGGCTGGTTCATGGACACCAGCGGCAAGGCCACGGTGACCATGCCGGCCTCGGCCACCCTGAGCGTGACCCACAAGGTCAACGACCGCTGGACCGTGATGGGCGACGTGACCCGTACCGCCTGGTCGACCGCCTTTGACAGCGTCACCGTCGACTACGCGTCGCCGCAGGCGGACTCGGTCCTGGAGTTCGGCTACCGTGACACCACCTTCGTGTCGCTGGGCGCCGACTACAAGCTGAGCGACACCGTCACCCTGCGCGGTGGTGTTGCACTGGACCAGACCCCGACCACCGACGCACACCGCGACGTGCGCGTGCCGGATACCAGCCGCAAGTGGCTGTCGCTGGGCGTGGGCTGGACCCCGTCGGCAAACACCGAGTACAACTTTGGCTACACCCACCTGTTCACCAGCGATCCGAACGTGAACGTGCGTGCCACCACTGCCAACCAGGGCAACTCGCTGTCGGGCAAGTACAAGGTCCGTGGCGACGTGCTGGCGGCTTCGTTCCAGTACAAGTTCTGATTCGGGCCTCGGCCTGACGCAGCACACGGAAGGCCCCGCGCAAGCGGGGCTTTCTTTTTCTGTGGCCACGGGCCATCCACGCGTGGTATGGATCTACTGAAGAGCGCAGCCAGCCACGGTGCGGATCCACGACAATAGCGCCATGAACCTGTCCGATCCGAACTTCCAGCTGGAGCTGGCTGCCAACATTGCCGTCGCCGGCTCGATCCTGCTGGCCGGCCGCAACAACGTGCACACCTGGTGGCTGGGCATCGTGGGCTGCACATTGTTCGCCGCCGTGTTCGAGCGTTCGCACCTGTACGCAGACATGGTGCTGCAGTTCTTCTTCATTGCCATCAGCGTGCTGGGCTGGTGGCAGTGGCTGCGTGGCGATCACGGTGCGCCGCTGCCGATTACCTCATTGCGACCGCGTGCATGGGCCTGGCTCGCGCCGCTGGCGGTGGTGGCCACGTTCGGCTACGGCTGGATGCTGACCCGCCTGACCAACGCCTACGCGCCCTACATCGATTCGGCGGTGCTGGTGCTGAGCGTGATCGCGCAGATCCTGATGATGCGGCGCAAGCTGGAATCGTGGTGGGTGTGGCTGTTGGTGAACACCGTGGCGGTGCCGCTGTACTACAGCCGTGGCCTGCACCTGACCTCGATCCTGTACGTGGGCTTCTGGATCAACGCGCTGGTGGCGTTGCGTCATTGGCGCGGCCTGATGCGGGTGTAGCGCCGAGCCCACGCTCGGCGCTACAGGAAAAAAGGCACAAAAAACCCCGCTTTCGCGGGGTTTTTCGTTCACCGCATGACGCAGGCGATCAGTCGCCCAGGGTCAGCAGCGAGGCGTTGCCACCGGCGGCGGTGGTATTCACCGTCACCGTCTTTTCGGTGGCAAAGCGCAGCAGGTAGTGCGGGCCGCCGGCCTTCGGGCCGGTGCCGGACAGGCCCTGGCCGCCGAACGGCTGCACGCCGACCACCGCACCGATCTGGTTGCGGTTGACGTAGACGTTGCCGACGTGGACGCCGTTGCTGATGCGGTCGACGGTCTCGTCAATACGCGAATGCACGCCCAGGGTCAGGCCGTAGCCGGTGGCGTTGATCTGGTCGATCACCGCGTCGAGCTGGTCGCCCTTCCAGCGGATCACGTGCAGGACCGGACCGAACACTTCCTTCTGCAGCTGGCCCAGGTCCTTCAGTTCGTACGCACGCGGGGCGAAGAAGGTGCCGTTGGCCGCTTCGGCGGACAGCTCGGCCGCAGCGATCAGGCGTGCTTCGCGGTCCATGCGCACGGCGTGATCCTGCAGGATCTGCAGCGCATCGGCGTCGATCACCGGACCGACGTCGGTGGACAGCAGGCCGGGGTTGCCGACCTTCAGTTCCTTCATCGCACCGGCCAGCATGGTCATCACCTTGTCGGCGATGTCGTCCTGCACGAACAGCACGCGCGCGGCCGAGCAGCGCTGGCCGGCTGAGGTGAAGGCCGAACCGATCGCGTCCTTGACCAGCTGTTCCGGCAGTGCCGAGGAGTCGGCGATGAAGGCGTTCTGGCCACCGGTCTCGGCAATCAGCACGCCGATGGCGGCATCACGCGCGGCCATCGCGCGGTTGATCGCACGGGCGGTGTCGGTGGAGCCGGTGAAGGCCACGCCGGCCACGCGCGGGTCGGCGGTCAGTGCGGCACCGACGGTGGCACCGTCGCCCGGCAGGAACTGCACCACCTCGGCCGGCACGCCGGCGTCGTGCAGCAGCTTCACCGCGTAGTAGCCGATCAGGTTGGTCTGCTCGGCCGGCTTGGCGATGACGCTGTTGCCGGCGGCCAGGGCGGCAGCGACCTGGCCCAGGAAGATCGCCAGCGGGAAGTTCCACGGGCTGATGCAGACGAACACGCCACGGCCGTGCAGTTGCAGCTCGTTGGACTCACCGGTCGGGCTCGGCAGCTTCTCGGCGTGGCTGAACTGCTCGCGCGCCTGCTTGGCGTAGTAGCGCAGGAAGTCCACCGCTTCGCGCACTTCGGCGATGCTGTCGGGCAGGCTCTTGCCGGCTTCCTTCACGCACAGCGCCATGAACTCCGGCATGCGCGCTTCCAGCTGGTCGGCGGCGTACTCGAGGATGGCGGCGCGGCTGGCGGCCGGGGTGCGGTTCCAGGCCGGCTGCGCGGCCACGGCGTTGGCCAGGGCCTTCTGCACGGTGGCGGCATCGGCGGCCAGCCACTGGCCGACCACTTCGCGGGTGTCGGCCGGGTTGGTCACCGGCAGCGCGGCGCCGGCCGGGTTCGCACCCGGCACCAGCGGGGCGGCCTGCCACGGCTTCACTGCAGCGTTGATCTGCTCGGCGAGGGCGCGCAGTTCGTTGTCGTTGGCGAGGTTGGCGCCCATGGAGTTCTTCCTGTCGTGGTTCTGGCTGCGCAGCAGGTCAACTGGCAGCGGGATCTTGGGATGCGGAATCGATTCGAACGAAGCGACCATCTCGACCGGATCGCGGATCAGGTCGGCGATCGGCACGCGTTCGTCGGTGATGCGGTTGACGAAGCTGGAGTTGGCGCCGTTTTCCAGCAGGCGGCGTACCAGGTACGGCAGCAGGTCTTCATGCGAACCGACCGGCGCATACACGCGGCAGGGCAGGTTCAAGCGGTCGGCCGGCACCACTTCGGCGTACAGGTCGTCGCCCATGCCGTGCAGCTTCTGGTGCTCGTACACGCCGCCATTGGCGATGCTGCGTACGGCCGCGATGGTGTGCGCGTTGTGCGTGGCGAACATCGGGTAGATCGCGTCGGCATGCGTGAACAGGCGCTTGGCGCAGGCCAGGTAGGAGACATCGGTGTTCTGCTTGCGGGTGAACACCGGGTAGCCCGGGTAGCCTTCGATCTGCGCGCGCTTGATCTCGGCGTCCCAGTAGGCGCCCTTGACCAGGCGCACCTGCAAGCGGCGACCGGCGCGGCGGGCCATGTCGGCCAGGTGGTCGATCGTGTACGGCGTGCGCTTCTGGTAGGCCTGCACGACCACGCCGAAGCCATCCCAGCCGGCCAGCGAGGCGTCGGAGAAGACCTGCTCGATGATGTCCAGCGACAGTTCCAGGCGGTCGGACTCTTCGGCGTCGACGGTGCAGCCGATGCCGTAGCTCTTGGCCAGTTGTGCCAGTTCCAGCACGCCCGGCACCAGGTCCTTCAGCACGCGCGCGCGCTTGGCGTGCTCGTAGCGCGGGTACAGCGCCGACAGTTTGATCGAGATGCCCGGCGCGTTGTTGACGTCGCCGTCCGGACGGCCGCCGCGTGCCTTGTGGTCGCCGCCGATGGCGTGGATCGCACGACGGTAGTCTTCCAGGTAGCGCAGCGCGTCCTTCATGGTCAGCGCGCCTTCGCCCAGCATGTCGAAGGAGTAGCGGTAGTTCGCGTTGTCGCCCTTGTGCGAGCGCGACAGCGCTTCGCTGATGGTGCGGCCCATGACGAACTGGTGGCCCATGATCTTCATCGCCTGGCGCACGGCCAGGCGCACCACCGGCTCACCGACGCGGCCGACCAGGCGCTTGAACGCGCTGGGCGCATCGGCACGGGTGGCGTCGTTCATCTGCACCAGCTTGCCAGTCAGCATCAGGCCCCAGGTGGAGGCGTTGACCAGCACCGAGTCGCTGCCGCCCAGGTGCTTTTCCCAGTCGGCATCGGCCAGCTTGTCGCGGATCAGCTTGTCGGCGGTGTCCTGGTCCGGAATGCGCAGCAGCGCCTCGGCCACGCACATCAGCAGCACGCCTTCCTCGCTGCCCAGGTCGTACTGGCGCATGAAGGCTTCGATCGCGCCCTGGTCCTTGGCACGCACGCGCACGCGGCCGACCAGGTCGGCGGCCAGCGCCTGCACCTTGGCCTGCTCTTCGGCGGGTAGGCGGGCCTGCGCCAGCAGCTCGCGCACGTGGCTGGCCTCGTCCTTCAACCAGCCATCGGTGATGGCCTGGCGGAACGGGTTGGGGGGCGCCGGCAGTTCCGGCGACAGCAGCGCGCCGGGACGCGGAGCGTCGTGGGCGGCAGGGGAGGAGGAAGGTGCGTTCATGCCGGTCCGGCCAGTGGAAAACTTGGCGATTTTAATCATTTTTGCGGGTTGCGGAAGTGCCCAACAGCCACCTTCGTGAAGCGCTGATAGCCCCTAGCTGCAGTGGATTCAGCGTGTTCAGCAAGCTTGGCAGGATTTGTGCTGAATTCGTCATTCGTGCCGCCGACCTCATGCTGTGTTGCAGCATGGTAAAAAGTGTGAATGCACCCTTGCTACCGGCGAGAGGGCGGGGCTACCATCGAGACGTTTCCCGCGGCAGGAACGCGGTTGCGACATGATCGAGGTGCTTCCAGCTCCGGATGGGTCAGGTACGCAGCTGCGGCTGCGTCCCCCACGGGCGCTCGATGCCCGGCAGTTCGTCCTGTTGTTCACCGTGTTGTCGGGTGCGATGTGGCTGGTGTCCGCCCTCGGGTGGTTGGCCGGCAATGCATTCGCCCCCCTGTTCGCGCTGCTGTACAGCCTGGTGCTGGCGGCGGCACTGCGTGCCTTGTGGCGCAGTGGTGAACGGCAGGAGGAGATCCGGGTAGTGCCGGCGTACGTGGAGGTCATCCCCGTACCCGGTGGATCGCCGGTGTTCCGGGCCCACCCCCACTGGGTGCGCCTGCTCACCGACGACGAGAGGGTCCGGCTGGCATCCAGCGGCCGGCAGGTGGAGGTGGGGAGTTTCCTCGCGCCGGCCGAACGTCAGACGCTCGCAGAGACACTTGAAAGCTTGCTCGCCGCCAGCGATGGCGGCAACCGACGACGCTAAGGGTCTAGGCAATGAAGCAAAGCAGCAGGTGGGGCACGAAGTGCGTTGCAGCGGTCGCCGCCATGGTGGCCGGGGGACTGATGCCGGCGTTGGCCTGGGCCCAGGCGGCCGATCCCAAGCCGTGGCAGCTGAACATGGGCAAGGGGGTGACCCAGACCTCGCGCCTGGCCTGGGAATCGAACAATCTCTCGTTGATCATCTGCACGGTGATCGGCGTCATCGTGTTCGGGGCGATGGCCTACGCCATCTTCAAGTTCCGCAAATCCAAGGGCGCGGTCGCCGCCACCTTCAGCCACAACACCAAGGCCGAGATCATCTGGACGGTGATCCCGGTGATCATCCTGATCGTGATGGCATGGCCGGCCACGGCCAACCTGATCAAGATGTACGACACCCGCGATGCCGAGATGACGGTGAAGGTCACCGGCTACCAGTGGATGTGGAAGTACGAGTATCTCGGCGAGAACGTCACCTTCACCAGCCGCCTGGACCGCGAGTCCGACCGCGTGCGGCAAAGTGGCATCGTGCCGACCCGCGAGACTCACCCGCATTACCTGCTGGATGTCGACAACCGCCTGGTGCTGCCGGTCGATACCAAGGTGCGTTTCGTCATCACCTCTGATGACGTGATCCACGCTTGGTGGGTGCCGGCGCTGGGCTGGAAGCAGGACGCCATCCCCGGTTTCATCAATGAAGCCTGGACCAGCATCGAGCAGCCCGGCGTCTACCGCGGCCAGTGCGCCGAGCTGTGCGGCAAGGACCATGGCTTCATGCCGATCGTGGTCGAGGCGGTGTCCAAGGAAGAGTTCAAGCAGTGGCTGGCGCAGCGCAAGCCGGCGCCGCCCGCCGAGCCGGCAACGCCGGCGGCACCTACCGAACCGGCGGCACCGACTGCACCGGCGAGCGAGGCACCGGCGAGCGAGGCACCGGCTGCGCCTGCTGCTGCAGAAGCGGGCAGCGCGCCTGCCACCGTGGCCAGCGGCGCGTGATGTAAAGCCCGCGGCCGTTCGCGGCCGTGGTGACAACCGATTCTGAGAGGTGTTTTGCAATGGCGCACTCGGCAGTTGGGCACGACGATCACCATCACCAGCAGAGTTTCTTCGAGCGTTGGTTCTTCTCGACCAACCACAAGGACATCGGCACGCTGTACCTGGGTTTCAGCTTCATCATGTTCATCATCGGTGCGGCGATGAGCGTGGTGATCCGCGCCGAGCTGGCGCAGCCGGGCCTGCAGTTCGTCAAGCCCGAGTTCTTCAACCAGATGACCACCGTGCATGCGCTGGTGATGATCTTTGGCGGCGTGATGCCGGCCTTCGTCGGCCTCGCCAACTGGATGATCCCGCTGCAGATCGGCGCGCCGGACATGGCGCTGCCGCGCATGAACAACTGGTCGTTCTGGCTGTTGCCGGTGGCCTTCAGCCTGCTGCTGCTGACCCTGTTCCTGCCCGGTGGTGCGCCGGCCGGCGGCTGGACGCTGTACCCGCCGCTGTCGCTGCAGGGCGGCTACAACGTCGCCTTCAGCGTGTTCGCCATCCACGTGGCCGGCATCAGCTCGATCATGGGCGCGATCAACATCATCGCCACTGTGCTGAACATGCGTGCGCCGGGCATCGACCTGCTGAAGATGCCGATCTTCTGCTGGGCCTGGCTGATCACCGCGTTCCTGCTGATCGCGGTGATGCCGGTGCTGGCCGGTGCGGTGACCATGCTGCTGACCGACAAGTTCTTCGGCACCAGCTTCTTCAACGCCGCCGGTGGCGGTGACCCGGTGATGTACCAGCACATCTTCTGGTTCTTCGGGCACCCCGAGGTCTACATCATGATCCTGCCCGCCTTTGGCGTGGTCAGCGAGATCATCCCGACCTTCAGTCGCAAGCCGCTGTTCGGCTACCAGGCGATGGTGTACGCCACCGCCGCGATCGCGTTCCTGTCGTTCATCGTCTGGGCCCACCACATGTTCACCGTGGGCATGCCGCTGGGTGGCGAGATCTACTTCATGTTCGCCACCATGCTGATCTCGATCCCGACCGGGGTGAAGGTGTTCAACTGGGTCAGCACCATGTGGCGTGGCTCGCTGACGTTCGAGGCACCGATGCTGTGGTCGGTGGCGTTCGTCATCCTGTTCACCATCGGTGGCTTCTCCGGCCTGATGCTGGCCATCGTGGCGGCTGACTTCCAGTACCACGACACCTACTTCGTGGTCGCGCACTTCCACTACGTGCTGGTGACCGGTGCGGTGTTCGCGCTGATCGCGGCGGTGTACTACTGGTGGCCGAAGTGGACCGGGCGGATGTACAGCGAGAAGTGGGCCAAGGTGCACTTCTGGTGGTCGATCGTGTTCGTCAACCTGCTGTTCTTCCCGCAGCACTTCCTCGGCCTGGCCGGCATGCCGCGCCGCATTCCCGATTACAGCGTGGCCTTCGCCGACTGGAACCTGATCAGCTCGATCGGCGCGTTCGGCATGTTCGTCACGCCGTTCATGATGGCCGCGATCCTGCTGTCCTCGCTGCGCAACGGCGAGAAGGCCGAGGCCCGATCGTGGGAAGGTGCGCGCGGCCTGGAATGGACGCTGCCGTCGCCGGCACCTGCGCATACGTTCACCACGCCGCCGACCATCCGCCCGGGGGATCTGGCGCATGACGACATCACGCATTGAGGTGGGGCATGCATAACGAAAGCCCGCTCCCGATCGGTAGAGTCGAACCATGCTCGACTGACGAAAAGCCGCCGAGCACGGCTCGGCTCTACAACAGCGAAGCGCAGCCGACCAGCGGTCGGCTCTACCAGGGTGGAAGCATCGAGCAGCAGCGCCAACGCGCCAGGCGCACCGCGCTCTGGGTCGGCGCCATCGCCGTGCTGGTCTACGTCGGCTTCATCCTCAGCGGGGTGATCGGCCGATGAGCGAGGCGCCGGCCACCACACCGTCACGCAGTGCGGGGCTGCCGCGCCTGATCGGCGTGGCGGTGGCGGTGTTCCTGCTCACGTTCTCGCTGGTGCCGCTGTACCGCATCGCCTGCGAAAAGGTATTCGGCGTGCGCCTGGAGCGCGGTCCCGGCAGCGAGGCCAGTACCGGCGCCGTGACCGGCAAGCGCACCGTGCGCGTGGAGTTCGATGGCGGCGTCAACTCGCGCCTGCCCTGGTCGTTCCATCCCGAACAGTTGACCATGGACGTGGTGCCGGGCGAGCTCAACGAGGCGCTGTACTTCGCCCGCAACGACAGCCAGCAGGCGGTGGTCGGCAGCGCGGTACCGTCGGTGGCGCCGGCGCGTGCGTCGGGCTTCTTCAGCAAGACCGAGTGCTTCTGTTTCACCGCGCAGACGCTGCAGGCCGGCGAGAAGCGCGACATGCCGGTGCGCTTCATCGTCGATCCGGACCTGCCGCCGGAGATCAAGACGATCACCTTGTCCTACACCTTCTACCGCAACGACGCGCTGTCCGATCGGCTGGCTCCGGCCGCCACCTCGGAAGGCGCGCACGCCGCACCCTGACCCGGATACCGACATGGCCCAGACACCGACCGATGCCAACGTGTACTTCGTCCCGGCCCAGAGCAAATGGCCGTTCGTGGGGTCCATCGCGATGATGGTGACCATGGTGGGCGTGGCCAGCTGGCTCAACGATGCCAGCTGGGGACGCTGGACGTTCTACATCGGCATCGCGATGCTAGTGCTGACCCTGTTCTGGTGGTTCAGCGACGTGGTGCGCGAATCGCAGGCCGGCAATTACAACCACCAGGTCGACGGATCATTCCGGATGGGAATGATCTGGTTCATCTTCTCCGAGGTGATGTTCTTCGGCGCCTTCTTCGGCGCACTGTTCTACACCCGCAACCTGGGCCTGTCGTGGCTCAGTGGCGAAGGCCGCGGTGTGATGACCAACGAGCTGCTCTGGCAGGGCTATTCCGCCGGATGGCCGACCAATGGCCCGGCGGCGATCGGTGGCACGTTCCAGACCATTCCGGCCTGGGGCCTGCCGCTGATCAACACGCTGATCCTGTTGACCTCCGGCGTGACCCTGACCATCGCCCATCACGCGCTGAAGGCGGGCAACCGTCGCCAGCTGCTGATCTGGCTGGGCCTGACCGTGGTGCTCGGCCTCGGCTTCCTGACCCTGCAGGCGGAGGAGTACATCCACGCCTACAAGGAACTGAACCTGACGCTCGGCTCGGGCATCTACGGTTCAACGTTCTTCATGCTGACCGGCTTCCACGGTGCGCACGTGCTGCTGGGCACGATCATGCTGATCGTGATGTGGCTGCGTTCGGCCAAGGGGCACTTCACCCGCGACAACCATTTCGGTTTCGAAGCCGCCGCGTGGTACTGGCACTTCGTCGACGTGGTGTGGTTGATGCTCTTCATGTTCGTCTACGTGCTTTGACCGCGCACGTATCGGTGGCCTCAGCCGCCGATGCCGTGCGGTTTTATCCAGCCCATGTAGATGCTCACGATCACCAGCAGGATCAACGCCACCGACACCGCGATGCGGCGGGTCAGTGCGTTGACCGTGCGCTTGGTCTGGCCGCGGTCGACCAGCAGGTAATACAGGCCGGCGCCCAGATTCCAGACGATGACGATCAGAAACGCGATTACCAGCAGGGTCTTCAGCGAATCACTCATGCGCGGCTCGAGGGCAGGGTGGATGCGCCTATCTGACCGCGTTTGCGCGGACTTGTCATGATGCGCCAGCACACGCGCGTGATCGGCTGGCTGTTGGCGGTGCTGGCGATGGCCGGTTTCAGCGCATTGGGGCTGTGGCAACTGCAGCGCATGCATGCCAAACAGGCAATGTTGGATGCGCAGGGTCCAGCTGTGGCGCAAGCGCTTCCGTTGTCGCAGGCCCTGGCGGCGCCCGGCGCCTTGCACGGCGTGGCCGACCACGGCCGCTTCCTGCCCGGCGTGGTGCTGCTGGACAACCAGACCCGGCATGGTCGCGCCGGGGTGAAGATCTATCGTCCGTTCCGCAGTGACGGAGGCAGCGTGCTGCTGGTCGACCTCGGCTGGCGCGCGCTGCCGCCGGATCGCACGCTGCCGGATGTGCCGGCGCCGCCTTCGCCGGTGGCGGTGCGTGGGTTATTGGCGCCGCCGCCGTCGGCGGGACTGGCACTGGGCCCGGCGTTCTCCGCTACCGATGAGGCCGGGCGTTGGCTGGCCAGCCGTTTGCCCGCCGAAGGCCTGGCGGCGGCGCTTGGCCTACCGGTATTGCCCGACCGCGTCCTGCGCCTGGACCCGGCACTGCCATTCGGCGACGAACGCGATCTGGACCTGCTGCCGAACACGCTGCCGCCGCAGCGTCACCTGGGCTACGCCGTGCAGTGGTTCGGCCTGGCCCTGACCGTGCTGGTGGTCGCGCTGGTGCTGGAGTGGCGCAGGAGACGTGCCGTGGCCCGGTAGTGCCGGCCGCTGGCCGGCATCCCCTCGGATTCCTGGATGCCGGCCAGCGGCCGGCACTACCGGGGCACCACACCCGCATCCCTTACCCAACCATGAGAAAATGCCCCGCATGAACACTGCTACGTCCCCGCAGGCGCGCGGCTCCGGCCGCCGGACCCTGGTGCTGCTGTTTGCCGTGTTCTTCGGTGCGATGGCACTGGCCGCCGTGCTGCGCTTCTCCGGCTGGCAACCGACCGGGCACCGCAATGCCGGCCAGCTGCTGAAGCCGCCGGTGGACCTGCGCCAGCAGGCGCCGACCCTGGCCAGCGGCCAGCCCTACGCCTGGAACCCCGAGGCCCGTACCTGGCGCCTGCTGGTGGCGCCGGCCGGTGCCTGCGACGCGCAGTGCGTCACTTTGTCGCAGGGACTGGGCAAGGTGTGGCAGCTGTTCGGCCATAACGCCGATAATGTCGAAATCCTGTGGCTGGGAACGCCACCGGCGTCGATCGCCTCGCTGCCCGCGCTGCGGCCGCTGGCTCCGTCGCCAGCACTGCGCGCGGCCCTGCCCGGCGTCGACGATCCGGCTGGCCTGCCGGTCTACGTGATCGATCCGAACGGCTTCGTGATCATGCGTCATGCCCCGGGCACCGACCTGGGTGGCCTGCGCAAGGACATGGCCACGTTGCTGAAACTGAAGTGAGTCCCGTTTGATGAGCCTTTCCGCGCGTCCGGCGCTGCACCGCAATTTCCACCGCCTGGCGTGGTTCGCCATGATCATGACCGCGAGCACGATCATGTTCGGCGCGTTCGTGCGCCTGTCCGATGCCGGCCTGAGCTGCCCGGACTGGCCGACCTGCTATGGCCAGGCCACCTGGCCGCAGCACGTGGAAGAGACCATCGGCCACCCGGCGGCGGAGATCCGCCCGCTGGAGACCCACAAGGCCTGGCGTGAGCAGGTGCACCGCTTCCTGGCTGGCGCGCTGGGCATCGAGATCCTGACCCTGGCCCTGTTGGCCACGCGCAAGCGGCGATTCGGAAGCACGGCGGTGGTGACCGCCTGCGTGCTGGTGGCCGCCGGCATACCGCTGTACATGATGGGCTGGCATGGCACGGCCAGCGTGCTGGCGTTGATCGGTGAGGCGATCCTGCTGATCGCCGCGCTGCGCTGGAGCAACATCGACCTGGCGCGCGCTGCATTGCTGACCCTGGCGGTGGTGATCTTCCAGGCCTTGCTGGGCATGTGGACGGTGACCCTGCTGCTCAAACCCATCGTAGTGATGGGCCATCTGCTCGGTGGCATGCTGATGTTCGGCCTGCTGGTGTGGATGGCCTGGCGCGCGACGCACATGCCGATCACGCTGGCCGAGGCGCCGAAGCTGAAGTGGCTGCTGCGCATCGGCGTGGCGGTGCTGGTCACCCAGATCGCGTTGGGGGGCTGGGTCAGCGCCAATTACGCGGCGCTGGCCTGCGGCGGTGGCAGCGCCTCGCTGGACAACTTCCCGCGCTGCGCCAACCAGTGGTGGCCGCAGCACAACTTCGTCGAAGGCTTCACCCTGTGGCGTGGCATCGGCGTGGATTACGAAGGCGGCGTGCTGGATGGCGCCTCGCGCATCGCCATCCAGATGGCACACCGCCTGTTCGCGGTGGTGGTGGCCCTCTACCTGCTGTGGCTGGGCGTGCGCCTGTTCCGGTTGCCGAGCATGCGTGGCTGGGCCAGCGCGTTGATCGCGCTGCTGGTGCTGCAGGTCACCCTCGGCATCCTCAATGTGAAGCTGGCGCTGCCGCTGGAAGTGGCGGTGGCCCACAACGGCGTGGCCGTTGCCCTGTTGTTCGTGCTGGTCAGCCTGCTGGCCCGCCTGCGTGCCCCGGACTGATTCCATGTTTTCCAATTACCGCCAGTACTGGGACCTGACCAAGCCCAAGGTCGTTGCCCTCATTGTCTTCACCGCCCTGGTCGGCATGGTCCTGGCCATCCCCGGCGTGCCCAGCTGGGAGCAGGTGCGCGCAGGCGTGCTCGGCTTCCTCGGTATCTGGCTGGCCGCTTCGGCCGCCGCGGCGATCAACCAGCTGCTGGATGCGCACATCGATGCGCAGATGGCGCGCACATCGTGGCGTCCGCTGGTGGTGGGCAAGGTCAAGCCGTGGCAGGTGCTGGTGTTCGCCGGCGTGCTGATCGTGTTGTCGATGGTCATCCTGGTGCTGTGGGTGAACCTGATCACCGCCGTGCTGACCTTCGCCTCGCTGATCGGCTACGCGGTGATCTACACCGTGTACCTCAAGCGTGCGACCTCGCAGAACATCGTCATCGGTGGCCTGGCCGGCGCGATGCCGCCGATGCTGGGCTGGGCTGCGGTGACCGGCATGCAGGGTTCGTCGGACTGGGCGTACTCGTCGCTGCTGGTGCTGATCATCTTCATCTGGACGCCGCCGCACTTCTGGGCGCTGGCGATCTTCCGCCGCGAGGATTACGCCAAGGCGGAAATTCCGATGCTGCCGGTGACCCACGGCGTGGTGCACACCCGCAAGCAGATCATGGTGTATTCGGTGGTGCTGGCGCTGGTCTGCCTGCTGCCGTACCTGGTGGGCATGAGCGGTGCGTTCTACCTGGGCGGCGCGATCGTGCTCAATGCGGTGTTCCTCTGGTACGCCTGGCGCATGCTCAATCCGCCGGACGAACTGTTCTCGATGAAGATGTTCTATTACTCCATCGTCTACCTGATGGCGCTGTTCGCCTTCCTGCTGGTGGACCACTGGATCCTGCCCTGGTTGTGAGGGGCTGCCCTTTGTAGAGTCGAGCCACGCTCGACTCAGGCCCGGTCTGATGGCGGGAGCATCCACGCACGGCGTGGATCTACTTGAACCGCGGTTGCTGCGTCGCCATTGCTGTTCCTGACCGCAAAGGAAAGGAAGGCGCAGGGATGCATTCGATCTTCCGTTGGACCACCGCGCTGCTGCTGGCGCTGGGTGTGGCCCTCACCGCGCATGCCGATGACACCGCCGCGCAGATCCGCCAGCATGCCGGTGAGCACCGCCTGCTGGTACTGGGCGAATTCCACGGCACCCGCGAGACCCCGTTGCTGGTACGCCAGCTGGTGGACGACTACAGCCGCAACGGCCCGGTCCTGCTGGCGCTGGAACTGCCACGCGCCGAGAACCCTGTGCTGCGCGACTATCTGGAATCCGATGGCGGGGCCAGGGCGCGCCGGCACCTGCACGGCCGCGCGTTCTGGACCGTGCGCGATGACCAGCATGATGGTCGCCGCAGCCGCGACATGCTGGCGATGATCGAAGGCCTCCGTGTGCTGAAGGCGCAGGGGCGCGTGATCGAAGTGGTTGGCTATGACGTCAATGCCAGCAGTGGCGGCAACCAGGCGCGCGATGACTTCATGGCAGCCGAATTGCGACGGCTCTATCGAGGGTTGCCAGACAATGCACGCATGCTGGTGCTGACGGGCAATGTCCACGCCATGCTGCGGCGGCCGGAAGGTATGCCGCCGGAAATGCAGAGGCAGCCGATGGCCTCCCAGCTGCGGGACCTGGATATCTACAGCGTGCGGTTGGGTGCGCTGCGTGGCCAGGCGTGGGCGTGCGCGGACCGTTGCATGGCGCGGCCACTTCCAGAGCAGGTGGCCACGGCGCCGCGGGTCGATGCCGATGCGAAACGGCCGTACGACCTGTGGGTGTGGATGCCGGAGTTGAGCGTCGGCACGCTGGTGGGCCCGTAACGGCAGGCAACCCATCCACGCATGGCGTTGATCTACTGGTGGTTCACGCCATCGGTGGGAGTAGAGCCACGCCATGCGTGGATGGGCTCTCACGGAACCCGGCGCAGCCAGTGTCGGGTTTCGCCCGGGAGGGCTGCAACTGCGCCCATCGACCAAGCCGTCGCGCTGTAGGGTTTTGCCGCGCTGTCAGCTTCCTGCACGCAAGGCGTCACAGATACCGACTGTTCCACCAGACCGGATCATCAACAGTAGATACACAGGTATTGCGGGATGACTCGCAATTCTGTGGAGCAATCAATGAGATGTCATGTTTCTCTGCCCATCGTTCTGTGTGCCGCGCTTACCAGCCTGGCTGGCAATGCGGCAGCAGAAATAAAAGCACTGAGTCGGGCCAACTGCATTGGATTCATCAACGAATCCGTGACCTATGAACGGCCCCAGTTTCGCAATTTTCAGGGGTCGGCCGTAACTAGGCACGTTCCCCTCGGGAACATTGAGCCGAAGCATGCTTTCGGTGCGCCTAACAATGGACTGTACTCCTGGCGATTTTACGCAGGCGATGGCAGTGATCCAGAACGAATGGTTGTTCACGGATATCACACATGGGTGCTGGGCGGACGCGTATTTACGCAACCCATGAGTGCGGTCGATTGCCAGCTTTCGGAGTGGTGAGCATCATGAAGATTCTTTGCTTTATCGCATTCTCGCTGGCCATGTCGATGTCAGCTCAAGCATCCCAGAATGAACCTGCTCCCGATGCGGTAGGGAGCTGGCTACACCAACGCGCCATGCAGGCTGCAATGCAGGAGGCCTCGGCAATGGGAAGATCGTCCGCCAGCGTGGGCAGCTACCAGATGGTGAAACTGGCAGACCTTGATGCCCCCCGAGAAGTGAAGCAGCAGCTTCGCGATGACATCGAACGATCCAACGGTGTCGTGCGGGTTGCAGCAGGGAGCATCCCAACGCAGGCCGAAATGCTGGCTGCCGTGCCGCGGACTCACCGCTCAACTCCAGAACTACGCCAGCGCCTGCCGCAGCCCCCCAGCAGGCTGGAAAGCAGCCTGCTGGGCGCAGCCGAGATGATTGGCATGGAGCCCAGTGGTGCGTTGGAGGGTGGAAAGTCCTCGGGCTTGAGCCGTTTCTACCGGCTGGAGGGTGTCGGCATCGTGGAGTTCAGCGAGAACAACTTCCTCGCTGCGGGCATGCAGATCGAGGTCATCGCGGAGGCGCAGAACACCGTGGTGGACGGCAAGCCCGCTCACCTCGGGAAGGTTGTGGATAGTGTCGGCCGTACTCGGGTTGAGCTTGCCTGGACGGGAGACAGCAAGACCTACAGTCTGACCGTCACGGGCGAGCCGGGCAGCGACGTGGAGCGCAACGCCCGAGTGCTGCACGACATCGCCGCGGCCATCGTGGATTAGCGGCGGCGTATGCGTCATCCACGCATGGCGTGGATCTACTGCGGGTTCACGCCATCCGCGGTTTGGTAGATCCACGCCGCGCGTGGATGGGCTCTCTACAAAAACCCGCGCGCCCAATCAGGGCGCGCGCTTCGCATACCGTTGCGCGATCACACCGCAGACGATCAGCTGGATCTGGTGGTAGATCATCACCGGCAGCACGATCGCGCCGAGGCTTCCACCGGCGAACAGCACCTTGGCGATCGGCACGCCGGTGGCCAGGCTCTTCTTCGAGCCGCAGAAGACGATGGCGATCTCGTCCTCGCGATTGAAGCGCAGGCGACGCGCGATGAAGGTGATCAGCGGCATCGCGATGCCCAGCAGCACGGCGGCCACGACCGCCACGGCCAGCAGCGAGAGCAGCGGCGTTTTGCTCCACAGACCCTCGGTGACGGCTTCGCCGAACGCCGAATACACCACCAGCAGGATCGTGCCCTGGTCGGTATAGCGCAGCAGCGCGCGCTGCTTCTCCACCCAGCCGGCGATCCACGGCCGCAGCAGGTGGCCGGCCACGAAGGGCACCAGCAGCTGCAGCATGATGCCGCCGATCGCATGCAGCGGGTCGTGCACGCCGCCGGAGGTACCGGCCAGTGCGGTCAGCAGCAGCGGGGTCAGGAACACGCCGAGGATGCTCGACAGCGAGGCGCTGCACACCGCAGCGGGTACGTTGCCGCGTGCCATCGAGGTGAACGCGATGGACGACTGCACGGTGGAGGGCAGGGTGCACAGGAACAGCACGCCCAGGTACAGCTCCGGCGTCAGCAGCCAGCCCGACAGAGGCTTGAACATCAGCCCCAGCAGCGGGAACAGGATGAAGGTGCAGGCCAGGATGGTCAGGTGCAGCCGCCAGTGCAGCATGCCGCCGATGATCGACTCGCGCGGCAGGCGCGCGCCATGCAGGAAGAACAGCGCGGCGATGGCGACGGTGGTGACATCGTCGAGCACGATGGCGGCGGCGCCCTTCATCGGCAGCAGCGAGGCCAGGCCGACGGTGCACAGCAGGGCGAGGGTGAAGTTGTCCGGTCGCAGGCGCGACCACCAGCGGGTCATGGTGGGCAGAGTCCTTGGTGCGGAGGGTTCAGGGCGAGGTGACCGGCGTGGCCAGGCGCTGGCGGGTGGCGGCTTCCAGCGACTTCAGGCCAGCACGCTGGCCCAGCTGAAGGGCCTGTTCGGGGCTGGCATGTTCGTAGCGTGCATTGACCAGGCCGAGCACGGCACCGGCGCGGTTGCCGGACGCACAGTGCAGCAGCACCGGCCCCTGGCTCTGC
The DNA here is from genome assembly GCF_047500745.2 of Stenotrophomonas sp. FR024. Lineage (NCBI taxonomy): Bacteria > Pseudomonadati > Pseudomonadota > Gammaproteobacteria > Lysobacterales > Lysobacteraceae > Stenotrophomonas > Stenotrophomonas sp. FR024. The sequence continues at coordinate 85,487 of NZ_JAXAXM020000015.1, read as the reverse complement.
TGCAGGGCCTGGTGCACGGCACGGATGTTGGCCGCATCCAGGCCGTCGGCACCGGCCACCGGAATGCGTACGTAGCGCAGGCCCAGTGATTCGGCTACGCGGGTTTCATCAAAACCCCGGTCCTCGTCGGGCTGGCGCAGGTCGATCACGGTGCGCACGCCCTGTGCGGCCAAGGCCTGCAGCTGTGCGGCGCTGGGCTGGCCGCCGGCGTACAGGCCGGGGCGGACTTCGTTGAGGGGCGCGTCTTCGGCCAGGGCCGTCAGCGGCAGGCAGAGCGACAACAACAGCAGGCAGGTCAGGCGCAGCAGCATGGTCCTCTCCGTGAAAACGTTCTGCCGCTACAGGCGCAGTCCGGCGCGCGCCTTCAGCAGCTCGCGCAGTTCGTACTTGTCAGTATCGTCCAGGCCCTGCTGGCGCTGCTTTGCCAACAACTCCTCCAGACGTTGCACCAGCAGCTGTTTCTCCAGCTGGGCCACGGCGTCGTGCAGTTCCTGGGTCCAGCTGGCCTCGGTGCCAGGCAGTGTCTGCGCAGCCAGCGTGTGCAGTGATGCCTGTTCCTCGCGCCCGTCGAAGTGCTCCAGCAGGGCGCCGGTGCTGATGTCCGGGCGCTGTTCGACCAGTCCCAGCAGCTCCAGCAGCAGTTCCACGCCGGGCAGGCGCAGGCCCTGGAAGTGATGCTTGCCGCCCAGCGTCAGCGCCAGCGACGGCTGCTGCAGCAGCACGGCGATCGCGCCGCGCACCAGACTGCGCTTGGCCACGGGCTGGATCGTCCGCTGCGGCTGCCGTTGCGGCATCGGCGCGCGCGTGACCTGGGCAGTACCGCCCAGGCCGGTCAGCTGCGCCAGCTGCTGCTTCATCAGGTCGCCGAAGGCACCGTCGGGAATCTGCGCCAGCATCGGCTTGGCCCGCTCGGCCAGGCGTGCCTTGCCATCGAGCGTGCCCAGATTGATCTCGCGGGTCAGTTCGTCGAAGAAGAACTGCGACAGCGGCGTGGCCTGCTTCAGGCGCTCGTTGAACGCCTCGGCGCCTTCCTTGCGCACGATGGTGTCCGGGTCTTCGCCATCGGGCAGGAACAGGAAGAAGGCCTGGCGGCCATCCTTCATGCGCGGCAGCACCGACTCCAGCGCCTTCCAGCCGGCGCGGCGGCCGGCGGCGTCGCCGTCGAAGCAGAAGAACACATCCGGTGCGTTGCGGAACAGCAGCTCCGCATGGTCCGGCGTGGTCGCGGTGCCCAGTGTTGCCACCGCCTGGGTGACCCCGAACTGGAACAGCGAGACCACGTCCATGTAGCCCTCGACCACGATCAGCCGCTCGATCTTCTGGTTGGCCTGGCGCACCTGCCACAGGCCGTACAGTTCGCGGCCCTTGTGGAACAGCGCGGTCTCGGGCGAGTTGAGGTACTTGGGGCCGTCGTCCTTCTCGAACACGCGGCCGCCGAAGGCGATGACCCGGCCGCGGCGGTCGAAGATCGGGAACATCACCCGGTCGCGGAACTTGTCGTAGACGTGACCGCGATCGTTCTTGGAGAACAGGCCGGCGCGGTCGAGCAGCTTCATCCGCCGCTCGTCCTTGCCCAACGCATCGCGCAGGCCGCTGTAGCCATCCGGCGCGTAGCCGATCTGGAAGCGCGCGCGGTTCTCTTCATCCACGCCGCGGCCATCCAGGTAGCTGCGGGCCTTGTCGCTGCCCTGCAGGTTGCTCTGGAAAAACTTCGTGGCCGCCTCAAGCGCCGAGTACAGCTCGCGGCTGTCGTCCTGCTGCTGGGGGCTGCGCGGGTTCTCGCTGCGCGGCACTTCCATGCCGGCGCGCTTGGCCAGTTCATCCACCGCGTCGAGGAACTCGAGGCGGTCGTAGTTCATCAGGAAGCTGATCGCGGTGCCGTGCGCGCCACAACCGAAGCAGTGATAGAACTGCTTGGTGGGCGAGACCGTGAACGACGCCGAGCGCTCGTCATGGAACGGGCAGCGGGCGGCGTACTCCTTGCCCTGGCGCTTCAACGGCACGCGGCTGCCCACCACCTCGACGATGTCGGTGCGGGCCAGCAGATCGTCGATGAAAGCGTCGGGGATACGGGCCATGGGCAACAGGGCAGGGCGCGGTACAGGACCACGCGACGGAACCGGGGGCGGTTGCCCTAGTTTACCCCCTGTCGGGCACCTGGCTGGCGGTGGCCGGATCGATGCCGGCGGCGGCCAGGTGATGGCGCGCGCGCAGGCGCTCATCGATCACCGCGGTCATCAGCGCGCCAACGAAGAACACGACGGTCGCGTAATAGATCCAGACCAGTGAGATCACCAGCGCGCCCATCGAGCCGTAGGCACTGCCGGGGGCCACGGTGGCGATGTAGACGCCGATGCCGTAGCGGCCCAGTGCGAACAGTGCCGAGGTGATGACGCCGCCGATGAAGGCCTGGCGCCACGCCACGCGACGGTCGGGCAGGTAGTGGTACATGAAGGCGAAGCCGACTGCGTAAAGCAGCAGGCTGGTGACGTACCCCAGCGCGGGCAGGATCGAAGGCAGTTGCGCGAAGGCCACCTGCAGCACCGTGGTGGCGGTCATCGACAGGATCAGCAGGAAGCCCAGCGCCAGCACGACGCCGAACGAGAACACGCGCTTGCGCAGCCAGGCCTTGAGGCCTTCCAGGCGCTCGCCGCTGGTGCGGAAGATCAGGTTCAGTGCGTTCTGCAGCTGGGCGAACACGGCGGTGGCGCCGACGAACAGCAGCAGCGTGCTCCACACACCCGCCAGCGAGCCGACATCCGGCTGGTTGTCGGCGTTCCTCAGAACGGTTTCGGCCACGGTAGCCGCGCTGCTGCCGGCCACCGAGCTGATCTGGTCGATCAGTGCTTGCTGGGCCGGTGGGTACAGCGAGGCGGTCAGCCACAGCAGCAGCACCAGCAACGGCGCCATCGACAGCAGCGCGTAGAAGGAGACGGAAGCTGCTTGGGTCAGCACGTCGACGTCGATGAAGCGCTTGGCCACCGCCATCGGGAAGCTGTCCTGCAGGCGCTTGATGTACTTGTGCAGTGACACGTGAACGTTGGGCTCGGGTTCAACCATGTGTGCGGTTGTAGCAGGCGAGCGACGAAGGTGCGGTGAAGCGAGTGCATCAATGGGGTCAGAGCCCTTCCGCGTCGCGGAAGGGATCCGACCCCAAGTGCTGGATTACGCCAGCTGCTGCTTGACCAGCTTGGACACCAGGCCCATGTCGGCCTGGCCGGCGAGCTTGGGCTTCAGTGCGCCCATCAGCTTGCCCATGTCGGCCGGGCCGGAGGCGCCGGTTTCGGCGATGGCGGCCTGGATGGCGGCCACGATCTCGGCTTCGCCCATCTTGGCCGGCAGGTAGGCTTCGATGACCACGATCTCGGCGCGCTCGATCTCGGCCAGGTCCTCGCGGTTGGCGGCCTCGTACTGGCTGACCGAGTCCTTGCGCTGCTTGACCATCTTGTCGAGCACGGCGATCACGGCGGTGTCATCCAGTTCGATGCGCTCGTCCACTTCACGCTGCTTGATGGCGGCGTTGATCAGGCGGATCACGCCCAGCTTGTGCTTCTCGCCCGCCTTCATGGCGGCCTTCATGTCTTCGGTGAGCTGCTGCTTCATGCTCATGAGGAACCTCGTGGTGGTAGGTGGGGCGGGGCGGATGCCCGAACCCGGAAACGCAAAAAGCCGGCGACGCTCGCGCGTGCCGGCTTCGGCTCCATCGCGACAGGCAAGCCCGCCGCAATGAAGATGCGTCCGATCAGTACAGGCGCTGACGCTTGGTGACGTCGCGCGACGAGCGGCGCAGCTGACGCTTCACAGCAGCGGCGGCCTTGCGCTTGCGCTCCTGGGTCGGCTTTTCGTAGAACTCGCGCTTGCGGGTTTCGGCCAGCACACCGGCCTTTTCGCAAGTGCGCTTGAAGCGGCGAAGAGCAAACTCGAAGGGCTCGTTCTCGCGGACTTTGACGCTGGGCATGGAATCTCCGGGACACAGTAGAACCGGGTCACGCCCGGCGAGCCGCACATTATAGCGGCGAATAGACAAACTGCAAGCGGCCAACCCTGAATACGGGCCGGCGGTTCGAAAGCAGTGAGATCTGCACGTCCCCCGAGGGGGCGGCAGGGGCGTCATAATAGCAGGCATGCGAGTCCTTGGCATCGAATCTTCCTGTGATGAGACCGGCGTGGCGGTGTATGACACCGACCTGGCCGGCAGCGCGGCCCTGCGCGCCCATGCGGTCTACAGCCAGATCGCCCTGCACGCCGAATACGGTGGTGTGGTGCCCGAACTGGCCAGCCGCGACCACGTCCGCAAGCTGCTGCCGCTGGTGCGCCAGACCCTGGCCGACGCCGGTCTGGGTGTAGGTGATATCGACGGCGTGGCCTATACGGCCGGTCCCGGTCTGGTCGGCGCACTGCTGGTCGGCGCGGGCGTGGCGCGGTCGCTGGCCTGGGCGCTGGAGGTGCCGGCGGTGGGCGTACACCATATGGAAGGCCACCTGCTGGCCCCGCTGATGGAGGACGACCCGCCGGAAGCGCCGTTCGTGGCGCTGCTGGTGTCCGGTGGCCATACCCAGCTGGTGGCGGTGGACGCGATCGGCCAGTACCGCCTGCTGGGCGAGACCCTGGACGACGCGGCCGGCGAGGCCTTCGACAAGACCGCCAAGCTGATGGGCCTGCCGTACCCGGGTGGCCCGCAGCTGGCCAGGCTGGCCGAGCAGGGCACGCCGGGCGTGTACCGCTTCGCGCGACCGATGACCGACCGCCCGGGGCTGGATTTCAGCTTCTCCGGCCTGAAGACCCAGGTCCTGATGGCCTGGCGCGACAGTGACCAGAGCGAGCAGACCCGTGCCGACATCGCCCGGGGCTTTGAGGACGCGGTGGTCGAGACCCTGTCGATCAAGTGCGAACGCGCGCTGGAAGCGGCCGGCACCAACGTGATCGTGGTGGCTGGAGGTGTTGGCGCCAACAAGCGCCTGCGCGCACGCCTGCAGCAGATGGCCGAGCGTCTCGGCGGCCGTGCCTGCTTCCCGCGGCCGGCGTTGTGCACCGACAACGGCGCGATGATCGCCTTCGCCGGCGCGCTGCGGCTGCAGGCCGGCCAGTACAGCCCGCCGAAGGTGGATGTGACCCCGCGCTGGGACATGGCGACCCTGCCGGCGGTCTGAGCCCCCCGGCCGCGCGAACCGCTCGATCGGCGTTTGTAGAGTCGAGCTTGCTCGACTGGGCGCAATGACGGACACAGAGCAGTCGAGCAAGCTCGACTCTACAGGCAGGCCTCCGTAGCGCCGGGCCACGCCCGGCTACACATTACGGACGCCCTGCCAATGGCGACGCCGCCAACACCGTTGTCGCCCGCTCATGGCGCTGCAGCCAGCCCAGCGTATGCGGGCAGCGGGCGTGGATCAGCCGCCCGATCGCCGCCAGGTCGGCACCGATGTCGCGTTCCAGGATGGGTTCGTGGTGCGCGATGCGGTTGCGCAGGTGGCGAATGCGTCCGATGTCAGAGTGGATGGCTTTTCTGATGACGCTGGGATGAGCTGAGGGTGCATGCCGCAGAACTCCATTGAGTGCGGGTATCCATAGCGTGTCGTCGAAGCGACAGGTGAAAAGCTGCTGCCAGAACACCATCGGCAGCTTGGCGACGATTTCGGGTGTATCGGTCGTGCGGCCAGCAACCTGTTCCAGTGCTGCACGTGCGGAAGTACAGGACGAGGTTGGCAGCCTGCGTCGGAAGGCATCATTCCAGGGCCAACGCGGGCCATGCTGCCGGGCGAGCACGGTAGCAGCGGCGTTACGGGTGACCACTTCGCACAGATGGACCGGCATCATCAGTGCACCGCACATCCGCATGTTCCAGAGGTACAGGGATTCGGCCGTGACGTCGGGGCTGCAGGTCGATGCGATTCTCTCGTAAGTAGACAGACGCTCCGCTGACAACGCGCGCCGCAGTACATCGTGTGGAGCCATCGTCATGTGCGGTGGTGAAGGAGGGATCGATGTTCGCGAGAGTGGGCGGCGGCCACCATCAGGGAACGTCGTTGTCTGCGCGGCTGATTCTCTGCGTTTGACCTCGGACGACTACCTGATCTGCCCTGTCGGAATTGGCCTTGACCGGTGATCTCGTCTTTACCTAATCTGCGTGCCTGCGCCACCGGGACCCGCGGCTGTTCAACAGCTCCCCCCGGGGACAAACGGTAGTACCAAAGGGCCCTGCTAGCGGGGTCCTTTGTCTTTTCTGGAGCCGCGCCCCTGCCGGCCACTCACCGCCCGTTCCGGGCAGGCTCACCGTCGTGCCGTTACCATGGCCCCCTGTATTCGGGCTGGTTAAGCGCAATGGACAAGGTTTTCATCGAGGGGCTGACGATCGACGCCCTGATCGGTATCTACGATTGGGAACGACGGATCCGCCAGGACCTGGTGTTCGACCTGGAGATGGGCTTCGACAACCGTCGTCCGGCGGCCTCCGACGACATCGCCCACACCCTGAACTACAAGGCGGTCAGCAAGCGCCTGGAGCAGTTCGTGCGCGAGTCGGAATTCGGCCTGGTCGAAACCCTGGCCGAGCGCTGCGCACAGATCGTGCTGGACGAATTCGACGTGAAGTGGCTGCGCCTGAAACTGAGCAAGCCGGGCGCGGTGCGTGGCGCGCGCGCGGTGGGCGTGATCATCGAGCGCTCGCGGGACTGATCCGGTAGTGCCGGCCGCTGGCCTGTCCATCATCGCCACGCTGCTGGGGGTGAAACTGGGGCCGTTGGTG
>NZ_JAXAXM020000015.1:0-78735 GCF_047500745.2 Stenotrophomonas sp. FR024 | reverse complement strand
CGTTTGTGCCGCCCGGTGGCGGGCACCCCCAACAACAACGACAACGCAAGGAGACAACTGATGGTGGACGCGGTGGTGGCGGTACAGTGGCTGGAAAAGCTGCAGAACACACTGGAACCCTATCCCGGCGCCTACCTGGCGTTGATGATCTCGGCGCTGCTGATCGCTGCGGGCTTGGCCAACTGGGTTACCAAGCGCATCCTGGTGCGTGGCCTGCGGCGCCTGCTGCAGCGCCTGCCAGGTGCCGAGTCCGGGCGCGGCAGCCATCTGATGCGGGTCATCTCGCGCCTGTCCAACGTGGTGCCCAGCCAGGTGATCGCCTCGGGCATCACCCTCATTCCCGACCTGCCACCCGGCCTGGTCAACGTCATCATCAAGCTGTGCATCGTATGGGCCGTGCTGACGGTGTCGATGGCGTTCTCGCATGCGCTGGACGCGGCCAACAGCCTGTACGAACGCAAGCCCGATGCGCGCAACAAGCCGATCAAGGGCTACCTGCAGGTGGTCAAGATCGTGGTGTTCGTGGCCGCCGGCCTGTCCATCATCGCCACGCTGCTGGGGGTGAAACTGGGGCCGTTGGTGACCGGCCTGGGGGCGGCCACGGCGGTGCTGATGCTGATTTTCCAGGACACCATCCTGTCGCTGGTGGCCAGCGTGCAGATCAGTGGCGATGGCCGTGTGCGCATCGGCGACTGGATCGAAATGCCCAGCCAGAACGCCGACGGTGACGTCATCGATATCGCGCTGCACACCGTCACCGTGCAGAACTTCGATAAGACCATCACCACCATTCCGACCAAGAAGCTGGTGACCGAGTCGTTCAAGAACTGGCGCGGCATGCAGGAGGCCGGTGGCCGCCGCATCAAGCGCGCGCTGTACCTGGACCAGCACAGCGTCGGCTTCCTGGACGAAGGCGACTTGGCCTTCCTCGGCCAGTTCGCGCTGCTGCGTGATTACCTGCAGGAGAAGGAGCAGGAGCTTGGCCAGTGGAACGGGCGCCTGCGCGAGCAGGGCGTGGCCGAGGTCAACAGCCGCCGGGTGACCAACCTGGGTACCTTCCGGGCCTATGTGGAGCGTTACCTGCGCAGCCACCCGGGCATCCATACCGACATGACCCTGCTGGTACGCCAGCTGCAGCCGACCACCGAAGGCCTGCCGCTGGAGCTGTACTGCTTCACCCGCAGCACCGCCTGGGGCGAGTACGAGGCGGTGCAGTCGGACATCTTCGACCACCTGCTGGCGATCCTGCCGGCCTTCGGCCTGCGGGTATTCCAGGCCTCCAGCGACGCCATGTTGATGGCCGGGCAGCGCCAGCTGGCCGGCTCGGAGTAAGCTGCGGTGCCCCCGGCGGGGCCATACGGACCCCGCTGGTGGCTGAAACTGAATGAACAAACCCCTCGCCAAATCGCCCGGGATCGCTAGAATGCCGGGCTTGTAAACGTTTTCATCAAGGACTGCCGGTGGCCTCCGATCGCATCGAATCCCTCATTGCCCAGATGACCGTCGAGGAAAAGGTCGGCCAGCTGGGTGTCTTCGCGGACATGGTCCGCCCGTTCGCCCCGGACGTGAACCCGGAAGCCAACGTGCGCAATGCCGACCAGGTGCTGCAGCAGGTGCGCGAGGGCAAGGTCGGCTCGCTGTTCAATGGTGTGGGCGCCGAACTGGGCCGCCGGATCCAGCAGGTCGCCACCGAAGAGAGCCGCCTGGGCATCCCCGTGATCCTGGCGGCCGACGTCATCCACGGCATGCGTACCGTGTTCCCGATTCCGCTGGGCGAGGCCGCCAGCTTCGAGCCGGAGTTGGCCGAGCGCACCGCGCGCGCCACCGCCATCGAAGCGACGGCCGCTGGCCTGCACTGGACCTATGCGCCGGCCGTGGACATCGCCCGCGACCAGCGCTGGGGCCGTGGCGCCGAAGGTGCCGGTGAGGACGTGGTGCTGGGGTGTGCGTTCGCCGCCGCCCGCGTGCGTGGCTTCCAGGGCAGCGACCTGCGCGCCGCCGATTCGCTGCTGGCCACGCCGAAGCACTTCGCCGCCTACGGCGCGGTGATGGCGGGCATGGAATACAACATGGTGGACATCTCGCCGCAGACCCTGCGTGACGTGCATCTGCCGCCGTTCAAGGCCGCCTTCGATGCGGGCGCGATCACCGTGATGTCCTCGTTCAACGACATCAACGGCGTGCCGGCCAGTGCCAATGCCGAACTGCTGACCGACATCCTGCGCGGTGAGTGGAAGTTCCCGGGCGTGGTGATCTCCGACTACACCGCCGACATGGAACTGGTCGCGCACGGCTATGCCGCCGATGACCGTGATGCCACTGCCAAGGCGTTCACCGCCGGCCTGGACCTGAGCATGCAGAGCGGCTTCTACGCCGAACACCTGCCGGGCCTGGTCGAGAGCGGCGAAGTGCCAATGGCGGTGCTGGATGAAGGCGTGCGCCGCATCCTGTGGCTGAAGGAAACCATCGGCCTGTTCGACGACCCGTACCGTTCGCTGGACCCGGCGCGCGAAGCGGATACCTCGCACATTGCCGCACATGACGCACTGTCGCGCGATGCCGCGCGCCGTTCGATCGTGCTGCTGAACAACCGTGACAACGTACTGCCGCTGCAGAAGACCGGGCAGAAGATCGCGCTGATCGGCCCGTTCGTGCAGGACCGCGAGAACATTGAAGGCTGCTGGACGCTGTTCGGCGACAAGCAGCGTTACGTGGATCTGGAAACCGGCGTGCGCGCCGCCATCGGCGATGAAGCGCTGCTGGAGATCGTGCCGGGCTGCGAACTGGAAACTGCCATTCCGGGCGGCACCGAAGCCGCCGTGGCGGCCGCGCTGCGCGCCGACGTGGTGGTGCTGGCGCTGGGCGAACCGCAGCGCTACAGCGGTGAAGCGCAGTCGCGCGTGGAGATCACCCTGCCGCCGGCACAGCAGGCACTGGCCGAGGCGGTGGCGATGACCGGCAAGCCGCTGGTGGTGCTGCTGCGCAACGGCCGCGCGCTGGCACTGCAGGGCGCGGTGCGCAACGCGCACGCGGTGGCGGTCACCTGGTACCTGGGCACGCAGACCGGCCATGCCGTGGCTGATGTGCTGTTCGGCGACTACAGCCCGTCCGGCCGCCTGCCGGTCAGCTTCCCGCAGGTGTCCGGCCAGCAGCCGTACTTCTACAACCACCCGCGCACCGGCCGCCCGGAACTGCCGACCATGTCGGAGTTCAAGGCTCGCTGGCGCGAGATCCCGAATGAGCCGCTGTACCCGTTCGGCCACGGCATCGGTTACACCACCTTCGCCTACGGCGTGCCGCAGCTGAGTGCGGCGCAGCTCGGCTGGGACGACACCCTGACCATCACCACCACGCTGACCAACAGCGGCGACATGGCCGGCGAGGAAGTGGTGCAGCTGTACATCCACGACCGCGTGGCCAGCCGCGTGCGTCCGGTGCGTGAACTGAAGGACTTCCGCAAGGTGGCACTGCAGCCGGGCGAGTCGGCCGAAGTGGTATTCACCCTGACCCGCGAGCAGCTGGCGTTCACCGGCCGCGACGGCGTGCTGCGTGCCGAGCCGGGCCAGTTCGACCTGTGGGTCTGCGCCTCGTCGGCAGCAGGCGAAGCCGTGCAGTTCGAGCTGCTGAAGGCCTGATCGAAGAAAAAGGGGACGGAGGGGATTAAGTCGTTTGTGCCACTAACGACTTAATCCCCTCCGTCCCCTTTTTGTTGTCCTCACCGCGGCGGCGCTACCATCGGTGTTCTTGAACCGATGGATGTCCGCGCATGCGCACGATCGCTGTGTTGATTCCCGCCCTGTTGCTGGCGGCCTGTTCGCAGCCGGCACCGCCGGCCGAGCCTGCGGTGGACGCACCGCCGCCGATGGAGGCCAGTGCTGCGGCAACGCCTGCGGCACCTGCCGCTGAATCCGCTGCTTCGGCACCGACCGCGCCCGCAGCGGAAGCGACTACCGAAGACGCACGTGCGCGTATCGAGACCCTGCTCGGTGATGCCGCGCAGTACGAGAAGGTGTTCAACGCGTTCAAGACCGCGGTGGTCGGCGGTGATCGCGCTGCGGTGGTGGAGGAAGTGCGCTTCCCGCTGAATATCGCTAACGGAAGGAAGATCACCGGCCCCGGTGAGTTCCAGCGCAACTACGAGAAGATCATCACCCCGGCGGTGGTCAAGGCGGTGTCCGAACAGGACTTCGGCAAGGTCTTCGTCAACCAGCAGGGCGTGATGATCGGCGATGGCCAGGTGTGGTTGAACGGGCAGTGCCTGGACCAGGCCTGCACGAAGACCGAGGTGAAGGTCATCACCATCCAATGAACGCAGACGGCCCCGCGTGCGGGGCCGTTGCGGGAAAACGTGCCGGCCAGCGGCCGGCACTACCATCCTGTCAGGTTTTCGGGGTGAGCTTCAGCAGGCGCGCCTTGTTGCCATCTTCCAGCAGCCACAGGGCGCCATCCGGGCCCTGTTCCACTTCGCGGATGCGCTCGCCCATGTTGAAGCGTTCGGCTTCGCGCGCGCTGTCACCATCGAAGGCCACGCGCACCAGCGAGGTGGAGGACAGGCCACCGATGAAGCCGCTGCCCTTCCACTGCGGGAACAGGGTGCCGCTGTAGATCACGAAGCCGGCCGGCGAGATGACTGGCGTCCAGGTCACCTTCGGGGCGGCGAACTCCGGGCGGGTATCGTGGTCGGGAATCGGGCGGCCGTCGTAGTGGTTGCCGTTGGAGACGATCGGGTAGCCATAGTTGGCGCCGCGCACGATCAGGTTCAGCTCGTCGCCGCCGGCCGGGCCCATCTCGTGGGCCCACAGCTTGCCGTTGGCATCGAAGGCCATGCCGAGGATGTTGCGGTGGCCCAGTGACCACACCTGCGCGGCCACGCCGCCCTGCGAGGCGAACGGGTTGTCGGCGGGCAGGCTGCCATCATCGTTGAGGCGGATGATCTTGCCGAGGTTGCCGCCCATGTCCTGTGCCGGATCGAACTTCTGGCGCTCGCTGGAGCTGATCCACAGCTTGCCGTCCGGGCCGAAAGCAAGGCGATGGCCGTAGTGACCTTCACCACTCACCTTCGGGCTCTGTCGCCAGATCACCTTCAGGTCCTTCAGTTGGCCGGCACCGTTGGCATCCAGCGCCAGCGTGGCACGGGCCACGGCAGCGCCGCGGGTGTCCAGCGTGCCTTCCTCGGCATAGCTGAGATAGACCACGTGGTTGCTCGCGAATTGCGGGTGCAGGATCACGTCACCGAAGCCGCCCTGGCCGCCGTAAGCGACCTTCGGAACGCCGGTGATCTCGTGTTTCTGGCCACTGGCCAGGTCCAGGTGCTGCAGCTTTCCGCGCTTTTCGGTGACCAGCAGGCTGCCATCGGGCAGGAAGGTCATTGCCCACGGCTGGTCGAAACGACTGATTTCGGATGCGGTGAACGGTCGCTGGTCGGCAGTGGTGGAGGCTGCGGACGCTGCGGTCTGGGCCCCGTTGGCGGCCGGGTCGGCGGCATTGCAGGCGGAGGTGGCAAGGATCGGCACCAGGCCGAGGGCAAGCAGCAGGGGCGTGCGGGTCATGGGTATCTCCAGTGCGGGGATGCGGATGGCCGGGCTGTCCCTTGTATACCACTGGCGTCGTGAGCGTCGTGGCCCGAAGGTCCTGCGACCCCTGTGCGAGCGCGGCGGGATCGTCTAGGGTGGGCACGCCCGGGCAAAGCGTGCCCGTCTGCCTGCCAAGGATCTGCAATGAACACTGCCATGCCCCACAAGCCCTCCACCGCCTTCATCGCCGCCTCATGGGTGGCCCTGCTGCTGGGTGCGGCGGCCTACCTGATCGGTCTGTTCAACGCCACGATGGCGCTCAACGAAAAGGGCTACTACCTGACCCTGCTGCTGTTCGGCCTGTTCGCGGCGGTGTCGCTGCAGAAGAGCGTGCGTGACCGTGTCGAGGGAATCCCGGTGAGTGGCCTGTATTACGCGCTGTGCTGGTTCGCATTGCTGTCTGCGCTGTTGTTGCTGCTGGTTGGCCTGTGGAACGCCACCCTGGTGCTGAGCGAGAAGGGCTTCTACGGCATGGCCTTCGCGCTGTCGCTGTTCGGTGCGGTGGCGGTGCAGAAGAACACCCGCGACCTGATCGCCGCCGGTGGCGGTGAGAGCAAGCGCAGCACGGCCGTGCCGCCGCTGCCGGAACAGGAGTGATGCAGCAACGGTAGCGCCGGGCCATGCCCGGCGTTGCCGCATATCGGATCCGTCAGGGGCCGCGTGCCAGGCGCGGTTCCACCTGCCGCGCTTCCTCCCAGCCACGGCGAACGGCACTGCGTGCCTGCGCCCACTCCAGCCGGCTCTTGCCTCGTTCACTGGCCCAGCGTGATTCCAGCTCGCGTTCCACTTCCTCGTAGGCGCGGATCACGTCCTGCGCACGTGCGGCGTGGCCGATGCGGTAGGCCGGCTCGTAGTCCTCGAAGAACAGCTGGTCGTCGTAGTACGGCTCGGCCGTGTAGCGTTCGCGCCAGTAGTTACTGACCGCATCGCGCGGTGTGCTGTCGTCCGGTACGCGGCCGGGAATCTGGTACTCGGTCATGGAAGGCTCCGTTGTGGACGAAGCCTGATCATGCCTGCGTGGCGGTTAACGGCCCGGTCCGGCAGCGTGATCACCAGATCAATCCGCCGGGCATGGCCCGGCGCTATCGGTCATCCGGCGTCGGCATCTTTTCGCGGCAGTTTGTAGATCACTGCACCAATGGCGAACGCCACCAGCGCGGCGGCGATGTTCTGCCAGCTGGCACTGGCGAACAGCGCAACGCACAGCAGCAGCGCCAGCACCGGAATAAGCGGGCCGCCCGGCAGCTTCAATGCACCGGGGCGGTCGGCATAGCGCTTGGCCAGTACCAGCACTGCCGCGGCGGTACCGATGTAGGCGAACAGGCGCGTGGTCATCGACAGCAGCGCCAGCTGCACGAACGAACCCGACAGGGCCAGGCCGAGTGCGATCAGACCCTGGCACAGGATCGACGCGGCCGGCGTGTAAAAGCGCGGATGCACCTGGGCCAGGATCTTCGGGCCGTAGCCATCGCGGGCCAGCGCGAACAGGAAGCGCGGGCCCATCATCATCGTGTTGCTGTTGGTGCCGAGGATGGAGATGGTCGCGCCGATGGTCAGGATCAGCGCCAGTGCCTCGCCACCGAAGCCGGCGGCGGCATCGGCCAGCGGCGTGGCCGAGCTGGCCAGGCCGGCCAGCGTGCCCTGCGCCACCACCTGCACCGCGCCGTAGATGACGGTGACGGTGATGATCATGGTGATCAGGGCGAATGGAATATCGCGGCGCGGATTACGGTACTCGCCGGCGGCCGCCGGAATGTTCTCGAAGCCGGCGTAGGCGTACAGCAGCAGCAAGGCGGCTTCGCCCATGCGCTGCAGGTCATGCGGGTCCGGGCGCTGGCCGGAGAAGGCCAGTTGCGGATCGATGTAGAACGCACCGATGGCCACGAACAGCAGCAGCGGCAGCATCTTGCCGATCACCAGCACCACGCCGGTGCGCGCGGCCGAGCGCACGCCGATGATGTTGACGCCGGTGAGGAAGCCCAGCGACACCACGATCACCGCGATGCGGCCCATGCCGGCGCCGGCCCACGGCCAGAAGCGCGCGACCGCATCGGCCAGTGCATTGCTCAATGCGGCCGCCGAGCTGATGCGGGTCAACCAGATCATCCAGCCGATCTCGAACCCGGCGAATCGCCCGAACGCCTCACGGGCATACAGGTAGCTGCCACCGGGTTCATCGAAGTAGCTGGCGGCCTGCGCGTAGCACAGCACCAGCAGGGCAACGACGATGCCGGCGGCGACCACGCCCCACAGGCTGAAGGGGCCGAGCAGGGCGACGGTGGCGGCCGGCAGCAGGTAGATGCCGCTGCCGATCACATCGTTGATCGACAGGCCGACGATCTGCCAGCGGCTGACCGCGCGCTGCAGCTGCGGTTCGTCCTGCGCGCTCAACGGGCGTCTCCGCTCAGTGCGGGCAGCTGCCACTGTGCCTGCAGGCGCTTGTACTCGGCGCGCGGCAGCAGCACGAAGCGCGGCATATCCTGCGGGCGCAACCAGTCCAGCAGCGCCTGCATGCGTGGCTGCGGCATGGCGGTGCAGCCAGCCGTGGCCTCACCGGGCGCGCGCCACAGATGGGCGAAGATGCAGCTGCCCTTGCCGGGCTGGTTGTCCGGGTTATGGGCAATCACGAAGCCTTCCTGGTAGCGCACGTCGCCCTGGTTGTGAAGGTCCAGCCGCATCGGCTCGGTGGAGCCCTTGACCGCGGCGCTGCCGACCTTCTTTTCATCCACGATGCGGTTGTAGAACGGAGAGCCGGACACATCCATGCAGTAGCTGCTTTCAAGCATGGGCTGGTAGGCCATCGCGGTGCCGGGGCGGGTGATGGCATAGCCGAAGGCGCTGCCGAGCGCGAACACGCCGGCCGGGCTGCGGCCATCGCCTTCCTGCTTCTGCGGGCCGTCGGCCTGTGCCGGATGCAGGCCCAGGCCCCAGGCGCTGCCGGTACGGCCGAGCGCCACCGGGAACGCCTGTCCATGCGCGTGCCAGCCCTTGCCATCGCGCACATAGGCCTGCAGCTGGCCCTCGGTGCTGTCCCAGCCATCGCTGGTGACCACGATCAGCTGGCGCGCACCATCCAGCGGCGCCGCGTATACGGACACCGCTGCAGCAAGCAGCAGCGCAGCGGTAGCGAGGCGGACCAGCGATTTCATCAACGTGCGCTCCGGTCAGGAATCCAGCAGGTGGTCGATCCGCTCCAGGTTCACCGCGAGCTGCTGCTGGCGATCCGGATTGGCGTGGCAGAGCAGCACGAACAGGAAATCGAGCAGCGCGTGCATGGCGCTACGGTACAGCAGCTGCGCGACCTGCGGCGTGCGGTCGTGCGCACACACCACCAGTGTTGCATCAGCATGCGCGCGCAGCGGGTTGGCGGTGTGGCGGGTGATGGAAATCACCTTGCCACCCATGTCCTGGAACTGGCGCGACAGCTGCGAAAGCTGGGGCAGGTTGCCGAACTCGGAGAACACCAGCAGCGCATCGCCGGGGCGCGCGGCCGACAGGTTGGCCAGCATCAGGATCGGGTCGGTATGCGGCACCACCAGCAGGCCGAGCAGCGACAATCGCATGGCGAACTCACGCGCGTACAGGCCGTCGTCACCCAGGCCGTACACGAACAGCTTCGGCGCGCCGTCGATCAGCTGCACGATGCGCTCGATTTCCCCGCGTGGATTGGCCTGGCGGGTTTCCTCCTCGGCCTGTGCCTTGCTGCGGCGCAGGGCCTCGCCGAGGCGCAGGTAGTCGTCACCGCTGTCCGGTTCGCTGGGCGCCTGTTGTGGATCGGCACCGGCGCGAGCCACATCCTGGCCGATCGAGTACTTCAGGTCCGGGTAGCCCTTGAAGCCGAGCTTCTGGCTGAACTTCACCACGCTGGACTGGCTGATGCCCAGCGCGCTGGCCAGCTGTTGGGACGAGTAGTCGCGCAGCAGGTGTGCGTTGTCGAGAATGAAGTCGGCGATGCGACGCTCGATGGCCGACATCTGCCCGCGCTCGGAACGGATCTTCAGCAGGGGCGGCATGCGGGGAGTCCGGGCATGTGTAGGCGCATTGCGGTTGGTCGCGTAGAGCGTGTCATGGAGTGGGTCGGGCGGGTGGGGTTTGCAGGGGACGCCGTGAATCCGTCCATGGAGGCTTGGCCGCGCTTGCTCGTTTGCGCTGTCCTGCGCAAACGGCAAGACCGGGGTTGGGCGTCCTGCCCAACCCGCCCGAGGCATGCCTCGGGCCCATGGCGCGGACACCCCTGCAAACCCCACCCGCCCGACCTCGGACACATCGCGCGCGTGCCAGCCGCGAAGGGGTTACGGGGTAGGGCAGAAGCAAGAGAAGGTGCATCCACGCGTGGCATGGATTTACTGGGTGCAGCTGTTGCTTTGGACGTTGAGTCCGCCTTGTAGCGAGCCGAGCACCGCAGGTCCTGCGAGGGCGAAGAGGCGCGGGTGTCTGAGCGCAGCGAGTTCCGCGCCGTCCCTTGACGGACCGAGGAGCGCAGGGCACCGACGTGCGCAGCACGTCGGCTCGCGGCTGGCGGAGCGTTTCTTTTGGTTACTTTTCTTTCCGCAGAAAGAAAAGTAACGCCCGACCAGGCATCAGATAAGCACGGCCCTTGTAGAGTCGAGCCATGCTCGACTGCGCGGGTCACCCCAGCATCTCCAGCCCGCGCACTTCGGTGATGCCCAGCCCCGGCACGTCGCTGATGCTGATCTCCGATTCGTTGAAGTGCACGCCGCCACTGACCGGGTCGAACTGGCCCAGCGAGGGGCCGTCGAGGTCGACCTTGGTGATCACATCGCTCTTGGCCACCGCGAGGTGCACGGCCGCAGCCACGCTGATGCTGGATTCGATCATGCAGCCGATCATGCACGGCACGCCGTAGATGCCGGCGATGTCGGCAATGCGGATCGCGTTGGACAGGCCGCCGGTCTTCATCAGCTTGATGTTGATGATGTCGGCCGCGCGCTGCTGGATCAGGTCCATCACCTGGCTCGGGCTGAACACGCTTTCGTCGGCCATCACCGGCGTGTTGACGCGGTCGGTCACGTACTTCAGGCCACTGATGTCGGCGGCCTTCACCGGCTGCTCCAGCAGCTCGAGCACCACGCCCGCTTCCTCCAGCGTGCGCATGGCATGCACCGCCTGCTTGGCCGTCCAGCCCTGGTTGGCGTCCAGCCGAAGCAGGGCGCGGCCTTCCACGGCGGCGTGGATCGCCTTGACCCGTTCGATGTCCAGACCGATGTCCTTGCCGACCTTGATTTTCAGCGACTCGAAGCCGCGCTCGATCGCCGACAGCGAATCGGCCACCATCTTGTCGATGTAGTCCACGCTGATGGTGATGTCGGTGGTGATCACCGGGTCGCCGCCACCCAGCATCTGGTACAGCGGCGCGCCATGCAGCTGTGCCCACAGGTCGTACAGCGCGATCTCCACCGCCGCCTTGGCGCTGGTGTTGCGCTCCATCGCGGTCTGCACCAGACCGCACAGGCGATTGAGGTTGGCCACGTCCTGGCCGATCAGGCGCGGCGCGATGAAGTGACGGATCGCCTCGATGATCGAGCCGTGGGTATCACCGGTGATCACCGCGGTGGCCGGCGCTTCGCCGTAGCCGGTGTGGCCGGTGTCGGTGCGGATCAGCACCACTACGTCTTCCACGGTTTCCACCGTGCGCAGGGCGGTCTTGAACGGTGTTTTCAGCGGCACGCGCAGCATGCCCAGTTCGATGGCAGTGATCTTCATTCAGGGGGTCTTGGCACGCAGGCGTTGGATGTTGGTGATGCGGTCGATGTAGCGGACGCTGTCGCTGGCCATCATCGGCTCAAGCGGGGTGACCGAAACACCATTGAGGTGGGCCTGCACACGCTTGCCGTCAGCACCGAACCAGCTGCCGCCCGCCGTATCGTGGATCACCCAGGTGCGGCCGTCGACGTGGCCGATGGCCATCATCACGTGGCCGGGGATGTAGACCAGGTCACCCACCTGCAGGTCGGTGACGGCGCGGTCGCGCACGGCCTTGCCGTCCTTGCCGGTGAATGGCACGCGGTCCAGCGCCGGGCTGACCGCCTGCGCGCTGGTATTGCGCGGCAGCAGCACGCCGAAGCTGCGGTAGATCTCGGAAACGAAACCGCTGCAGTCGCGGGTGTCGTAGTCGTGGCCCCAACCGTAGCGCTCGCCGAGGAACTTGAAGGCCTGCTGCAGCAGCAGGCGTGGGGTCAGCGGCAGATAGTCGGCGGCGGTGTCCTGCGAGCGCGGCAACAGCGCTGGTACCAGCTTCAATCGACCATCGGCCTCGCGTACCGGCAGCTGCACCACCCACGACGCATGTGCCTGCTGGCCGTTCACCGGCTCTGACGCCGGCCAGTCGGCCAGCACCGGCAAGCGCACGCCCATGTCCAGCTGCAGGCGCGAGACGCGCGGTTCTTCCGGGGTGTAGGCGGTCTGTGCGGTGGCGCCGGTGACGATCCGGTACGGTCCCTTCGCGCCGTAGCCGAGCACGGTGGCTTTGTCGCCGCTGGCGATGGCATCGGCCTCGATCCATGCGCTGTAGCGCTCGCTGTGCACGAACAGCCAGCGGCCGTCGGCGCTACGATGGACCACGGCGACCTTGTCGCCGGGGAACAGCGCCGATTCCTGGAAGCGATCGATGTCGATGTCACCGACGCTGCTGAAGACGCGCTCGCGGGTGGGGAAGGTGCGCAGTGCAGCGCGCTTCACCACCAGCCCGTATTGCGGTGTCGTCTGCGCGGGAATGGACTGTAGGCCCAGATTGGCTTCGGTCGCGCTGCGCAGTGCCGGCGCAACGGCCTGGCCCTTGTCGTTGTACAGAGTGCGGGTGGGCCAGCTCGACAGCGAGGTGATGCTGGCGCGCACCGCCGCCGCATCAAGCTGCTCGGGCAGTGCGGCGATGTCCTGGATGTGGCTGTCCTGTGACCGCATCCGTGCGTTCTGTGCCTCGATCTGGCTGCGGTCCAGGATCGGCACGTCTGCGTTGTCCAGGCGCGCGGTCCAGTACTGCGGGGTGAGGTAGGCCTCGTGCAGGCCGATCACATAGGGCAGCGGCGCGCCCGGGTCGGGCGGCGGGGCCGCCTGTGCAAAGGCCGGTGCGGCCAGCAGGCACAGGGCCAGGGTCAAGCGGCGTGGCCAATGCCGATGCCGTTCGCGGGAAGCCAGGATCATGCGCTGCACACCCTCCTCGAATGCCTGTTGGAATATTTATTCCTTTTGGCATCGAAAGCAAGAATAAATTATTGACCGGCATCCCGGCCCGTGTTACACAGCCGTTACCACCCGCGCTGGGGAAGTGTCGCTGTGGATCCTGCCGTTCGCAAACCACGTCTGCCTGCCACTGCCGGCCTGTGTGCCGCGCTGCTGCTGTGGGCGTGGTCGGCGGGAGCGGAGCCGCCACCCTCGGCCATCCAGTTTGCGCGGGTCGTGCAGATGATCGACGCGGGACGGTTCTCCGAAGCCGGCAGCGAACTGAACACCTGGTCGGCTGCGGACGCGGCGGAGCCTGGCGTCAGTTTCGACGACATCGCGTTCCAGGAAGAGCGCATGCGCCGCATCCGCCTGGATTTTTCCCTCGACGAAGCCGCCGCCAAGTCTGCCGTGCGCCGCTGGATTCCCGACCTGACCGACGAGGAATTCGCACGCTGGGACCAGCTTGGACTGATCGAACACCTCGACATCGATGGCACGCGCTGGTACTTCAAGCGCGCACCGTTGAACCTGTTCCTGCTCAGCGACGAGGCACGTGCGCGCCGCCGCGCGGATGCACCGATGCCGGCGCCGGGCCCAAACGAGGTGCTCAACGCGCACCACGCACGCGTGCTTGCCGCAGCGGAACAAAGTGGCCAGGCGTCGGTACTGCCGCAGCGCATTGAATTCACCCAGTCGCTCACGGTGAAAGCCGATGCGGTGCCGGCCGGCGAGACCGTACGCGCCTGGATTCCGTACCCGCGCGAGATACCCGGCCAGCAGGAGCAGGTGCAGTGGCTGGGCAGCACCCCGGGCAAGGCGCGCGTGGCACCAGCCAGCACCCTGCAGCGTACCGCCTATCTGGAAGCCAAAGCGGTGGCCGGGCAGCCGACCCGCTTCGAGGTCCGCTATGCGGTCACGATCCTGGCCCGGCATACCGCGATCGATCCGGCCAAGGTGCAGCCGACACCGGCCGATCCGGCACTGAAACCCTACCTGGCCGAGCAGCTGCCGCACGTGCGCTTCACGCCGGCGCTGAAGCTGTTCTCCGACCAGGTGCTGCAGGGGGAAACCCGCCCGTATGAAGTGGTGCGCAAGCTGTTTGCTGCCGTGGATCGCATTCCATGGGCCGGTGCGCGCGAATACTCCACGATCAGCAACATCAGCGATTACGCGCTGCATGCCGGGCATGCCGACTGTGGGCAGCAGACCCTGCTGTTGATCGCGCTGCTGCGCCTGAACGGCATTCCCGCACGCTGGCAGTCGGGCATGGTGTTCTCCGACGATGGCAGTGGTTACAACAACCTGCATGACTGGGGGCAGGTCTACCTGGCGCCGTATGGATGGCTGCCGATGGACGTGACCACCGGCGCACTGGCCAGCGACGTGCCGGCCCTGCGCGATTTCTACCTGGGTGGCCTCGACGGCTACCGCATCGCCTTCAACGACGATTTCGGCCAGGCCCTGGTGCCGGCCAAGCAGCACTTCCGCTCGGAAACGGTCGACTCGCAGCGCGGCGAGGCCGAGTGGGCTGGCGGCAACCTGTACTTCGACCAATGGAACTACGACTTCCAGTGGCGGGTACTGCCAGCCAGGCAACGCTAGCGCGACACATCGCACTCCACACCATTCGATTCTTGCAGGAGAGAGCAGGGGATGAAGGCTTACAGCATCAAGCGGGCGGCGTTGTGCGTCGCCCTTGGGGCGTGTCTGGGCGTGATGCTGCCCGGCACCGCAATGGCGCAGAACGTGAGCGGCGCGGTGGCGGGCCGCGCCACCGCCGGTGATCAGGTGACCGTGGTCAGCAACAGCACGGGCCTGACCCGCTCTGTCACGGTCGGTGCCGATGGCAGCTATCGCCTGGGCCAGCTACCGGTGGGCGACTACCAGTTGCAGCTCAGCCGTGATGGCCAGAAGCTGGGTGATCAGGTTGCTGTCAGCGTCGCGATCGGCGGCACCACCACGGTCAATCTGGCAAGCGGCGGCGGCGTCACCAATCTCGATGCACTGCAGGTGGTCGGCACACGCGTGGTCAATCGCGTGGATGTCTATTCCACCGAAACATCCTTCAACATCAATCGACAGGAAATCTCGCGCCTTCCTGTGGCGCAGGACCTGTCTGCGGTCGCACTGATGGCGCCTGGCGTGGTCGGCGGCAACTCGTCGTTTGGTGGCTTGTCCTTCGCCGGCTCGTCGGTGGCTGAAAATGCCGTCTTCATCAATGGCCTGAATGTCACCGACATGTACACCCGTCGCGGCTTCAGTACCGCGCCGTTCGCCTTCTTCAAGGAGTTTCAGGTCAAGACCGGCGGATACTCGGTCGAGTTCGGCCGCTCCACCGGTGGCGTGATCAATGCGGTGACCCGTTCGGGCAGCAACGAGTTCGAAGGCGGCGTGGAAGTCACCGCTGAACCCAGTGCATGGCGCTCCAGCGGCGGCGACCACTTCCATCGTGATGGAACCCCGCATTCGTATGGCAGCCGCGACAACAACTCGTTCCTGAAGACCAACGTGTGGGGCTCCGGTCCGATCATCAAGGACAAGCTGTTCCTGTTCGCGATGTATGAAGACCGCAGTGACAAAGGGCACAACACCTCGTCCGATGGCAGTACCTGGTTCAAGAATGATTCCGGCAACGGTTTCTGGGGCACCAAGCTGGACTGGAACATCAACGACAACCACAGCCTGGCACTGCTGGCGTTCTCCGACGAAGGTGACGTCACCAACGCCTCGTATGGCTACAACTGGAACGCAGACCAGCTCGGTGCATGGGGCGGTGATTCGGTCACCGAGACGGGTGGTCGCAACTGGTCGGCCACCTATACCGGCCACTTCGGCCAGAACTTCACCGCCCGCGCCATGGTCGGCCAGAACAACCAGCGTGCGTTCACCAATTCGTCGCTGGATCAGGCGTGCAGCCCGGTGTTCACCGACAGCACCTACGGCCCGCGCCTGGGCAAGCTGCAGGGCCTGCGCGCAGGCTGCCACCCCACCGGCACGGCAGTGGCCGAGCGTGACGATACCCGTGACGTGGCGCGACTGGACTTCGAATGGCAGCTGGGTGATCACCTGCTACGCTTCGGTGTCGACCGTGAGCTGATGACCACAAAGCAGTCCACCCGCTACCCCGGTCCGACCGAGTTGAGCTACACGGCCTACGTAGCGCGACCTGGCGACGAAGTCTGGGACGGTGCCAATGCCTACGTGCCAGCAGGCGTTACCGAAATGCTGCGTGCGCGCAACCGCAAGTCGGGAGGCACGTTCGAGACTGAAGCCAATGCCTTCTACGTGGAAGACATCTGGAACATCACTCCGAACCTGATGCTCAACCTCGGCGTGCGCTGGGACCGTTTCGAAAACCGCACCGCCGCCGGCAAGGCGTTCATCAAGATGGACGACCTGGTCGCGCCGCGTGTGGGCTTCTCGTGGGACATGCGCGGTGATGGCAGCACCAAGCTCTTCGGCAACGCCGGCCGCTACTACCTGCCGGTTACCAACAACATCAACGTGAACTTCGCCGGTGGTCTCACCGACGAATACAGCTATTACGTGCTCAATGGCTGGGAACAGAAGACCTCGCCGACAGGCTCGCCGTACATGGCACCGATCGTCGGCCAGCAGATCGGGCCGACCGACACCCGCATGAACACCGGCGGTGCCGACCTGCGCCAGAGCGTGGACCGCGATCTCAAGGCGGTCTACCAGGACGAGTACATCCTGGGCTTCCAGAACATGATCAACCAGGCGTGGTCCTGGGGCGTCAACGCCACCTACCGGCGCATGACCCGCGCTCTGGATGACATCCGCATCAACTACACCCCGTGCGGCCCGACCCCCAGCACGCTGTGGCCGATCGCCAACCCGGGCGAGAGCCTGACGATCTGGGGCGACAAGAGCATCGGTTGCGCCAACGAAGGCTGGATCACCATCGACACCGCCAACAGCGGCTATCGAAAGGGCGGCAGTGGCGAGGTGATCGGTTACTCCAAGCCCAAGCGTACCTACAAGGCGCTGGAGTTCCAGATCGACCGTGCATGGGACGAGAAGTGGATGTTCAACGCGTCCTACCTGTGGTCGAAGAGTGAAGGCAACTTCGAAGGACCAGTGAACTCCGATACCAACTACGGTGATACCGGCATGGTCCAGTTCTGGGACCACCCCGCCACCAACGAGCGCTACGGCGTACTGTTCAACGACTTCCGCCACCAGTTCAAGCTGCGAGCTGCGTACGCACTGAACAAGCAATGGTCCTTCGGCACCACGTTGCAGGTGCAGTCCGGTGGCCCGATCACTGCGTATGGCGTGATGTGGCCAAACGACTCCATCGCCGGTGGCAGTACCTCCAGTGAAGGTAGTGGCGGTGGCACCGGTTGGCTGTGCGTGGCCAACTGCTCCGGCCCATACAACCAGCGACAGTTCGAGTACAGTCCGCGCGGCGCGTTCGGTCGCCTGCCATGGACGTGGACCATGGGCGCCAATGTGACGTGGCGTTTGCCGGTGGAAGGCATCGACCTCAGCGCACGGCTGTCGGTCTACAACCTGTTCAACAATCAGAAGACCATCAACGTGCACCAGCGCTATGAAGCGCAGCCCGGCCAGTACCGCGAGGCGACGTTCGCCACCGGGACGCGCTGGCAGGCTCCGCGCTATACACAGTTGGTGGTGACCTGGAATTTCTGAGGCTGCATCCCGTGCCGTCCGTGTGGGCGGCGCGGGCATTGGAAGGGAAGCGTGCATGCATCATCTGCTGATCCTCGCAGCGGCACTGGCCGCACCCTCCGCTTCGGCGGTCGATACCGCATCCATCGATGCCGATGTCGCCGCCGTGGTCCAGCATAAGCACCTGCCCGGGCTGGCCATGGCGGTGGTCGAGAATGGGCACGTGGTCTATCGCCATGCCGAGGGCGCGCGCGGTGATGGCGGCCGCATCGACGAGGACACGCTGTTCAAGATCGCCTCCAACAGCAAGGCGATGACCGCCGCGTTGCTGGCGCGGCTGGTGCAGCAGGGCAAGCTGCGCTGGGATGACCCGGTGCGGCGGCACCTGCCGGGCTTCCGCATGCATGACGCATGGGTGGGCCAGCAGATGCAGGTGCGCGACCTGCTGATCCACAACAGCGGTCTCGGTCTGGGCGCCGGTGATCTGATGCTGTGGCCGGAGCCGAACACGTTCACCCGCGCCGACATCATTGCCGGACTGGCGCACTTGAAGCCGGTCAGCAGCTTCCGCAGCCACTATGCCTACGACAACCTGATGTATGTGGTGGCCGGCGAAGTGGCCGCTGCGGCCGGTGGCAAATCGTACGACCAGTTGATGCGCGAGCAGGTGTTTGAACCACTCGGCATGACGCGCTGCCAGGTGGGGGCCTGGTCGGTGAAGCGCGTAGGCAACGTCGCGCAGCCACATGCCTGGCGTCGTGATCGCAATGAGGTGGTGAACGCTGACGGTGCCATCAGCCCGGACCTGCCTTCCATGGCTGCCGGAGGCATCCGCTGTTCGCTGCGCGACATGACGCGCTGGATGCAGGTACTGCTTGATCCTGCCGTGGTGCAGGATTGGTTGGATAGTGAACAGCGCCGCACGTTGTGGACATTACACGTGCCGATGCCGCTGGGTGAGCGCCAGCGGCGCTGGGACAACGCGCATTTCTACGGCTACGGCTATGGCTGGCGCGTGTCTGACATGGATGGGCAGTGGAAGGTGGCACACACCGGCACGCTGTCAGGGATGTACTCGTCGCTGGCGCTGCTGCCCGACCGCAAGGTGGGTGTGGTGATGCTGATCAATGGCGAAGGCGAGGATGCGCGTACCGCGTTGATGCAGGCCGCGCTGAAGCGCTTCACCGCAGCGGACGATGCGCGGCCTGCGATGGAGTACCTGGCCGAATTGAAGGCAGACCAGGCAACGCGGGCGGCGACCGGCCATTCGCGGCCGTCCACCGTTGCGGCGCAGGAGACGAGCCGCACGGATCTGCCGCACTGGCAGGGCCGTTACCGCGATCCGTGGCTGGGCCCGGCCTCACTGTGCCCGGGCGCGGACGGCCTGCGCTTCAGCGTGGACAAGTCGCCCCGGCTGCAGGCCACGGTGCTGCAGTTGCAGGGGCGTTGGCTGCTGCGCTGGGATACGCTGGGCGAAGACGCACAGGCCTGGCTGCAGCCCGGTGACGGTGCGCCGCCCACACTGGACCTGCGTGCCATCGACCCGGACATCGACTTCAGCTATGACTTCCAGGACCTGCATTTCACTCGTACTGGCGACTGCCCTGGCAGCGAGCGCCAGCGCCGCTGAGCCGCCGCGTGTTTCGCCGGCCACCGATGCCGCCAGCGCCGGATTCGTGGAGATCCGCACGTTGTCGCCAGGCATCGAGATGGACATCCGCTACGCCGGCGCCAACAACTTCACCGGCGCGCGCGTGCCGGGTTACGAGGGGCCGTCCTGTTACCTGCTGGCGCCGGTGGCGAAGGCACTGGCACAGGTGGAACAGGACCTGCGCGCGGATGGCTTTGGCCTGCGCCTCTACGACTGCTACCGGCCGGTGCGCTCGGTGCAGGCCTTCATGGCCTGGGTGAACGATCCGCGCGAGCGCTCGCGCAAGGCTCTGCAGTACCCGGATCTGGACAAGCCACGGCTGCTGGCCGACGGCTACATCGCCGAGCGCTCCGGCCATAGCCGCGGTGCCACGGTGGATCTGGGGCTGCTGGATTGCGGCAGTGGTGCATGTACGCCGTTGGACATGGGCACCGACTTCGATTTCTTCGGGCCACGCGCGCATACGCAGACGAGCGGGCTGAGTGCTGCGCAGCAGGCGAATCGCAAGCAGCTGGTGCAGGCGATGGCACGCCGTGGTTTCGTCAACTATCCGCAGGAGTGGTGGCACTACACCCTGCAGCCCGAACCGGACCCGGGCACCGCATACGACGTCCCCGTGCGGTAGGGACATCGGCGGAGGGGCGCTGCTGTTGGTAGGTGTCGACCTTGGTCGACACGGTAGATCCACGCCATGCGTGGACGCCTTTCGTTCAATCATCGGAGTATTCGATTTCGATGGGGATTCATCCACGCATGGCGTGGATCTACCGGGGCTAACGGATTGGGTCCGAGGCAGATCCCTTACACTGGCCGCCTCTTCATCCCTGCCCACCCGATGAACCTTCCCCTGCACTTCGGCCTGCTCGGTACCCTCGAAGCGGGCGCCATTGCCCTGCTGGTCGGGCTGCTGGTGTACTTCCTGTGGTCGCAGCTGTGCCGGCTCCTGCACTGGACGGTTGGCCACGCGATCGGCTGGTCCTGCGTCATCGCCGTGATCATCTCCGCCGGCATCGATGCCTGGAAGCTGTTCTACATGGGCATCGTGCGTCTGGAGTCGCCCCTGTATGCGCGCCTTTTCCTCGCCACCATCCACGATCCGAACGAACTCGGCAGCCGCGTGGTGCTGGAAATCGCCGGCGCGCTCGCCGGTGTTGCCCTCGGCTGGGTGGTGTTCAGTTCGCGGTCATCGGCTCAGAACGTCGACTGACGCAGGTTTTTTGTTCGCTGCCGGTTAAATCAGGCAGCGCTGAATGCGCAGCTTATGAGCCACTCACTTCGTGCTAACCACCGCGCTAAAGCATGCGCGTAGGCGAGTGGTTAATCGTGCGTGTTGACGCCGGTCGCGGGGCAAAATCGATTCAGAAACGCGGTGGCAGGGTAGGTGCCGTGCGGAGACAACACGCCGCGCAACACCACCCAATTGGTAGGAGACACCCCTGATGACTATTCGCAACCGCAAGCCCCTGATCGCCCTGATCGTCGCCGCCGGCAGCGTGCTGGCCATTCCGGCGATGGCCCAGTCGGCCAAGCAGCAGGCCGCGCAGGCACAGAACGAGGCCGCGCAGGCGCAGCAGTCGGCGGCACAGGCAGGGCAGGCGGCTGACCAGGCGACCAACGCGGCCGCAGCGGCTTCGGCACAGGCCAATGGCGGTGGCCAGACCTGGGCCAGCATCGATACCGATGGCAACGGCACCATCAGCAAGACCGAGGCGCAGGTGAACGCAGGCCTGGCCCAGGTGTTCGACCAGGCCGATACCAACAAGGACGGCGAGCTGAGCGCCGACGAGTACAAGGCCTACGTGGCCGCCCAGCAGGCCGGTGCAGGTGCCGGCGCGGCGCAGGGCCGCTGATCCACGCCTGATTCGGGAAGACCGGTGCATGGGGACCCGGGCGGCTGCGGCCGCCCGGGTTTTTATCGTCACCAGCACCCCTGTATCCTTGTGCGATGAACACCCCCACGCCTGCGCCGTCGCGCGCCATCGGCCTGGTCGGTTTTGACGGTGACGATACGCTGTGGAAGAGCGAGGACTACTACCGCAAGGCCGAGCAGGATTATCTTGACCTGCTGTCGCGCTACGTCGACGTGCATGACACGCAGACCGCGCGCCACCTGCTGGAAGTGCAGCAGCGCCACCTGGGCACCTTCGGTTACGGCGTGAAGAGCATGACGCTGTCGATGATCGAAGCGGCCATCGACATCACCGGCCAGCGCATCGAGGCCAAGGACATCCAGCGCATCCTGGACATCGGCCACGACACCCTGCGCCACCCGGTCGAGCTGATCGACGGCGTGCGTGAAGCAGTCGCTGCGATCGCCGAAGATTATCCAGTGGTGCTGATCACCAAGGGCGACCTGTTCCACCAGGAAGCGAAGATCAAGGTCGCCAACCTGGCCGAGCTGTTCCCGCGCATCGAGATCGTCTCCGAGAAGGACCCGGAGACCTACGCCCGCGTGCTGGCCGAATTCGACCTGCCGATGCAGCGCTTCGTGATGGTCGGCAACTCGCTGCGCTCGGACATCGAGCCGGTGGTGACCTTGGGTGGCTGGGGCGTGCATACCCCGTACGCGGTGACCTGGGCCCACGAGACCCAGCACGGCGTGGCCGACGACGAACCGCGCATGGTCACTGCCGATACCGCCCATGATTGGCCGGCCGCACTGGCCGCGATCGAGGCCAAGGCCTCGGCGGCGGCCTGACAGGACCCGGCGGCTGCGGCAGAATCGTGGCATGAACGTCCGACTGCGCGCGCTGTTGTTGTCCCTGCTGCTGGTGCCGGCCATCGTGCTGGCCCAGCAGACCGCCAAGCGTTCGGCGGCCTACACGGTGGAAACCGGTGACCGCTGGGTCGATGCCCAGCTGCAGGACATCAACCACTACGCCGAACGCTACCCCGACGCCTTCCTCGACGAAGTGTCGCGCTATGCCGAGGTGCCGCGCGGTTACATCAGCGCGCTGTTCACCACCCATGGCTGGCAGGCCGGGGATATCTACTTCGCCTGCTTCTGGGCCAAGGCCAGCGGCCAGACCTGTCGCGACAGCGTGCGCGCCTTCAGCCAGGACCCGGAGGGCGGCTGGGAGGCGGTGGTGAAGCGCATGCCGGCCAAGCCGGACAACCTGCATTACCGCGCCGTGCGCCATGCCATCGTGGCCAGCTACCAGCACTGGGACCGGCCGATCACCCTGGATGCCACCCTGAGGCGCCAGCTCAAGCGGTAGTGCCGGCCACTGGCCGGCAACTGCATCCTTCCAGGCATCCGGAGGTTGCCGGCCAGCGGCCGGCACTACCGATTTCCTTCATGTTGCTCTGCATATCGCCGCGGCCCCGCGCTCCGGCGACAATACGGGTTCGAGCTGTTCCCCGTTCCCGTAATCGAGTGACTGATGAGCGCCTCTTTCGTTTCGCCTGATATGATCCGCCGCCTGTTCGCGCAGGCCATGTCCCGCATGTACCGCACCGAAGTGCCGCTGTACGGCACGCTGGTGGAACTGGTGGAGCGGATCAACGCGCAGGTGCTTGACCAGGACCCTGCGCTGGCCGCACAGCTGCAGCGCAACGACGAGCGTGCGCGCCTGGATGAAGAGCGCCACGGCGCGATCCGCGTTGGTACCGTGCAGGAACTGGCCACGCTGCGCCGCCTGTTCGCGGTGATGGGCATGTACCCGGTCGGCTACTACGACCTGTCGGTGGCCGGCGTGCCGGTGCACTCCACCGCGTTCCGCCCGCTCACCGGCGCCGCGCTGGCGCAGAACCCGTTCCGCGTGTTCACCTCGCTGCTGCGCCTGGAGCTGATCGAAGACGAAGCGCTGCGTGCCGAATCGGCAAAGATCCTTGCACGTCGCCGCATCTTCACCGAGGGCGCGCTGGCGCTGATCGAGCAGGCCGAGCGTGACGGCGGGCTCTCGCAGGCCGATGCCGAGCGCTTCGTCGAGGAAGCACTGGAAACCTTCCGCTGGCATGGCGATGCCACGGTCGACCTGCCGACCTACCACGCGCTGCACAACGCGCATCGCCTGGTGGCCGACGTGGTCAGCTTCCGTGGCCCGCACATCAACCATCTGACCCCGCGTACGCTGGATATCGACGCGGCGCAGGCGGCGATGATCGAGCATGGCATGGCCGCCAAGGCGGTGATCGAAGGTCCGCCGCGCCGTGCCTGCCCGATCCTGTTGCGGCAGACCAGCTTCAAGGCACTGGAAGAAGCCGTGCATTTCCCGGACAGCGAGGGTGGCGATGCCGGCACCCACACCGCGCGCTTCGGCGAGATCGAACAGCGGGGCCTTGCGCTTACCCCGAAGGGCCGCGCGCTGTACGACCAGCTGCTGTCGCAGGCCCGCGATGCCGGTGGCGAAGGCAGCACCGGCGGCGACTACGGCCAGCGCCTGCAGGCGGTGTTCGCCAGCTTCCCGGATGACCATGACACGCTGCGCCAGGAAGGACTGGGCTATTACCGCTACCAGCTGACCGACGCTGGCCGCGCCGCGCCGGAGCGCGTGGCCGATCTGCCCGCCGAAGTGCTGGTGGCCGCCGGCCTGGCCACGGCCGACCCGATCGTCTATGAGGATTTCCTGCCGGTCAGTGCGGCGGGCATCTTCCAGTCGAACCTGGGCGGCGAAGAACAGCGTGCGTATGCCGCACACGCCAACCGCGAGGCCTTCGAGCAGGCGCTGGGCGTGGCGGTGAATGACGAGTTCGAGATCTACGAGCGGCTGCAGGCTGAGTCGCTGGCGGCGCTGCGCACCGCGTGAAGGTAGAGCCGGCCGCTGGCCGGCTGTTCTGGGGAGCCGGCCAGCGGCCGGCTCTACCAGAGTCTCCGGATCTCAGCTCTTCATCGTGCCGGTATCCAGCCAACGCTGGTGCCACGACAACGCTTCCGGCAGCAGATGCGGGGTGTGCTTGCCGTAGCTCTCGCGGCTGGCACGGTCGAAGTAGTCCTGCAGCTGCGGGCGGAAATCCGGGTGCGCGCAGTTGTCGATCAGCACCTGCGCACGCTTGCGCGGGGTCAGGCCACGCAGGTCGGCCAGGCCCTGTTCGGTGACGATCACCGACACGTCGTGTTCGGTGTGGTCCACGTGGCTGGCCATCGGCACGATCGCCGAGATGGTGCCGTTCTTCGCGGTGGACGGGCTCAGGAACGCCGACAGGAAACCGTTGCGGGCAAAGTCACCGGAACCGCCGATGCCGTTCATGATCCGCGTGCCCATCACGTGCGTCGAATTGACGTTGCCGTAGATGTCCACCTCGATCATGCCGTTCATGCCGATGCAGCCGAGGCGGCGCACCAGTTCCGGATGGTTGGAGATCTCCTGCGTGCGCATGATGATGCGCTCGCGGTAGAAATCGATGTTCTCCTTGAACGTCTCGTTGGCCTGCGGGCTCAGCGCGAAGCCGGTGCACGAGGCATAGCTCAGCACGCCGTCACGCAGCAGGTCGAGCATGCCGTCCTGGATCACTTCGGTGAACGCGGCCAGGTCGCGGAAGCCGCTCTTGGCCAGGCCGGCCAGCACCGCGTTCGGAATATTGCCCACGCCCGACTGCAGCGGCAGCAGGTTCGGCGGCAGGCGGCCCTTCTTCACTTCGTGCTGCAGGAACTCGATCAGGTGCGAAGCGATCTGCTCGCTGGTCGCATCGATCGGGCTGAACGGGCTGTTGCGGTCCGGGCCGTTGGTGCGCACCACGGCCACGATCTTGTCCGGGTCGCAGCGCAGCGCGGTGTCGCCGATGCGGTCGTTGGCGTTCACCAGCGGAATCGGCTTGCGGTGCGGCGGCAGCGCGGTGCCGTAGTAGATGTCATGCATGCCGTCGACGCCGGCCGGCTGCCATTCGTTGACCTCGACGATCACCTTCTTGGCCAGGTCCAGCCAGGTCTTGTTGTTGCCGACCGAGGTGGAGGGCACCAGCGAACCGTCTTCGCGGATGGCCGAGACTTCGATCACGGCGGTATCGATCTCGCCATAGAAACCGAACCACACGTGCTGGGCCACGTGGCTGAGGTGGATGTCGATGTAATCCAGCTTGCCCTCGTTGATGCGGTTGCGCGCATCCGGGTCGCTCTGGAACGGCATGCGCATGGCGATGCCATCGGCCTTGGCCAGCGCGCCATCGAGTTCCGGCGCTGTGGAGGCGCCAGTCATCAGGCTGATCTGGAAGGGCTGGCCCTGGGCATGCACCGCTTCGATGCGGCGGGCCAGTTCGACGGGAACGGCCTTGGGATACCCGGAGCCGGTAAAGCCGCTCATGGCCACGGTTTCACCGGGCTGGATCAGCGCGGCTGCGGCCTCTGCGGAGACCACGCGGTCACGAAGACGCGCGTTGGCGATGCGATCAACAGACATGACGACACGTGTTGCTTGGGGGAATTCCGATTATCGGCCATCCTCATCCGTACGGGGGGTTCTACCTTCGTGGAATGGCTTTTCCCGCAGGGGTCACCCAAACCCGCCGGTTTTGTTTTGCAGTGCAGCGTGCAAAGTGCTTTCGCAGCCCGCACGATGGACCTGCATCCCGACGTGGGGGAGGGAGCAGAGCCCGCTGGCAGTTCGCTGCAAGCGGGCTTTTTTATTGCCTGTCGTCCAGTATGAATACGCGGTCTCCATTATCGGTAGTGCCGGCCGCTGGCCGGCAACCCCAGTAACCTTCGGCAGGATCATCGGATCTGCCGGCCAGCGGCCGGCACTACCGGGTCATCGGATTCGCTGGGCAGCGGCCGGCGTTAACGGGTCGATACAATCAGCCCATGACCCTCGCCCCCGCTGACGTGCCCGCCTCCCTGCAGCCTCTTGTCGACCGCGCTCTGGCGCGCCTGGCCCAGGTCCTGCCCGAGCACATCCCGGCCAACCTGCTGCCGCTGCTGACCCGGCTGGCGGTGGCCAGCGACTTCGCGCTGGACACCCTGGTGCGGCAACCGGCCTTGCTGGCACAGCTGGCCGCGCCCGGCTGCCCGCCGATCCCAGCGCCGGTGCTCGATCCGCTGCAGCCCAGCGACTGGCCGGCGCAGATCCGGCGCTGGCGTACCGCGATGTCCACACGGCTGATCTGGCGTGACCTGACCGGTCTGGACGACGTGGCGCAGACTCTGGCCGGTGCCACCGCTTTGGCCGAAGACTGCCTGCGGCTGGCGCTGGACGCCCTGCAGCAGGAATTCGCCCAGCGTCACGGCGTCATCGCCGATGAACACGGCATCCCGCAGCAGCTGGTGGTGTTCGGCCTTGGCAAGCTGGGCGGTGGCGAGCTCAACTTCAGTTCCGATGTGGATCTGGTCTACGCCTATCCGCAGGGAGGTGAATCCGATGGACCGCGTCCGTTGGCGGCGGAAGAATATTTCGCCCGTCTCGGCCAGCGCCTGGCCAAGCTGCTGGATGAAACCACCGTCGATGGCTTCAGCCACCGCGTCGACCTGCGCCTGCGTCCGTTCGGCAGCGCCGGCCGCGTTGCACTCTCGTTCGCGGGGATGGACCAGTATTTCCAGCGCGAGGGCCGTGATTGGGAGCGCTATGCCTGGCTGAAGGCGCGCGCGGTGGCCGGCGATATCGAGGCCGGTGAGGCGTGGCTGCAGACCCTGCGCCCGTTCGTGTACCGCCGCTACCTGGATTTCACCGCGCTAGACGGCCTGCGCGAAATGAAGGCGGCCATCACCGCTGAAGTCGCACGCCGCGAACTGCACGACGACATCAAGCGCGGTGCCGGTGGCATCCGCGAGATCGAATTCCTGTGCCAGGCGCTGCAGCTGATCCGCGGTGGTCGCGAACCGGCATTGCGCGAGCGTCGGCTGCTGGTGGCGCTGGACGCACTGGTGGCCGCCGGGCAGATCGCGCCCGAGGATGGCAGCGCGCTGCGCGAGGCGTACCTGTTCCTGCGGCGCCTGGAGAACCGCCTGCAGATGCTGCGTGACGCGCAGACCCATGTGTTGCCCAGTGATGCGCTCGACCGCGAACGCATCGCCGTGGGTCTGGGCTATCCGGATTGGGAGGTGCTGCGCGCGGCGCTGGCCGAACAGCAGCAGCGCGTCAGTACTGAATTCGCCGCGCTGCTGGCACCGCGCAAGGGCCAGGCCGCGCCCGATGCACTGGCCAACTACTGGCGCAGCCTGCCCGAAGGCAGCAACGCACCGCTGCTGGCCGAAGCCGGTTTCCTCGATGCCAACGGCGCCGACCAGTCGCTACGCGATTTCGCCCAGGGCACCGGCGTGAAGTCGTTGTCCGATGCCGCGCGTGCGCGGCTGGATCGCGTGCTGCCCGCGCTGCTGCATGCGGCCACGCGTTCGCCGCAGCCGGATGCCGCGCTCAAGCGCGTGCTCGGCCTGTTGCAGGCGGTGCTGCGCCGGACCAGCTATCTCGCCTTGCTGGACGAACAGCCCAGCGCACTGGCGCGGTTGGTGGACGTGCTGGCGCGCAGCGCGCTGCTGGCCGAGCGGTTGGCGGCGTATCCGCTGCTGCTGGACGAACTGCTGGACGTGCGCGTATCCGGGCCGATGCCGGATGCGGCTGGCATGCTGGCCGAGTGCCAGCAGGTGCTGCCGGTGGAAGATCCGGAATCCGCGCTGCGCTGGCTCAATGAAACGCGGCTGGCACTGAGTTTCCGCATGGCGATGGCCACGCTGGATGGCCGCCAGGGTGCGGTGGACAGCACGCGGCAACTGGCCGAGCTGGCGCAGGCCGTGGTGGTCACCGTGTTGGCGATGGCCGAAGCGGACATGCATGCCGCACACGGCGAGATTCCCGGCGGGCGTTTCGCGATCATCGGCTATGGCAGCCTCGGTGGGCTTGAACTGGGCTTCGGTTCCGATCTGGACCTGGTGTTCCTGCACGACAACCCGGCCGGGGTGGATGCCAGCAATGGCGCGCGTCCGCTGGAGCCGGGGCGCTGGTATGCACGCCTGGCGCAGAAGGTGATGGCGCTGCTCGGTGCGGTGACCGCCGCCGGGCGCCTGTACGACATCGACGTGCGCCTGCGCCCGGATGGTGGCAAGGGTTCGCTGGTGTCTTCGTTGGCCAGTTACACCGAATACCAGCGCGAACGTGCGTGGACCTGGGAGCACCAGGCGCTGGTGCGCGCGCGTGGCGTGGCCGGCGATGCCAGCCTGTTGGCCGACTTCGAGCAGGTGCGTGCGCAGACGCTTGGGCGTGAGCGCGACACGGGTGTGCTGTACGCGGACGTGCTGAAGATGCGCGGCCGCATGCGCACCGAACTGGACCGCAGCGATGCCGCGCGACTGGACCTGAAGCAGGGTGCTGGCGGCGTGGTGGACCTGGAGTTCCTGCTGCAGACCGGTGTGCTGGCGCGCAGTGCGCAGCATGCGGCGCTGCTGCAGCCGCGCGATACGCCGTCGTTGATCGATGCGTTGGCCGTTGCCGGTTTCCTGCCGGAAGACACGGCGCAGGCATTGCATGGAGCACATGCCACGCTGCTGGACGTGGGCCTGGCCTGCACGCTGGATCGGCGCCCGCGGTTGGCGCCGACCACGCCCGCGATTGAAGAGGCATGTGCCGCGATTACCGCCGCGTGCATCGCCGCGGAGCTGCCGTTCGCCTGAGTGGGTGCAAATGCTGCAACAACTTTGGGTGGGTACCGACCGTTGGTCGGCACAATCTGTCGGCAGCGATGAGTTCTGCTGGGCGTGCCGACCAACGGTCGGCACCCACCGGATCATTGGCCGGCGATGACCCGCTGTTGGTAGATGCCAACCTTGGTTGGCATGAATGCAAAGCGCCAACCAAGGTTGGCGACTACCGGATCAATGGCCCGGCGATGACCCGCCGGATCAATGATCTGAGCGTTGGCCTGCTGTTGGTAGGTGCCAACCTTGGTTGGCACAATCCGTCAGCGTTCATGACCCCGGCAACAGCGTGCCAACCAAGGTTGGCACCTACCAGAGCAACGGCGGTCAGCTGGTGGTGCGCAGCGGCGCCATCTTCCACAACAGTGCGCGGAACGGGGCCAGCAGGCAGACGCCGATCGCCAGCTTCACCGCCAGGTCGCCGGCAGCCCAGCTCACCCACGGCAGGGTCGAACCGGCAAACGCGATCGACCAGAAAATGGTGGTATCCACCGTCGCGCTGCAGGTGGTGGCCACCATCGGTGCGCGCCACCAGCTGCCACGCCGCAGGCGGTCGAACACGGTGATGTCCAGCAGCTGGGCCACGATGAAGGCCGAGCACGAGGCAATGGCGATGCGCGGGGTGGCCACCCAGATCGAAAGCAGCACCGCCACCGCGAAACCGATCCACGCCACGCGCCGGGCCGGGCCCGGGCCGAAGCGGCGGTTGATCAGGTTGCTGACCAGGAACGCGACCGGGTAACTGAAAGCACCCCAGGTCAGCCAATCGTTGATCGGGTACTGCACCAGTACGTTGGACAGCAGCACCACCGCGCCCATGGCCAGCACCGCCAGCACCAGGGCGCGGGCGGTCAACGGGGCAAACACAGGGGCAGGACGCACGGACATGGCGAGCCAGGGGGACAAAGGGGATCGCCCATTATCCGCCCGGCCCGCGGCAATGCCAAAACCGGCCGTTCAGCTTTACAGCGTTTCGCTCATCACATCGCCGGCGGCATAGGCGGTCGGCACATAGGCCAGCGCCTGGCCCTGCGCGCTCTTCACGGTCCAGCCGGCACCCGCGTCGGTCGGGTCGAAGCGCACCTGCTGGCCGACGACGAAACCGGCAATCGGGTCATCACCTGCAGCCGCCGGCCATTGCAGCGTTGCGGTCTGGTCGGCCTTGCCGGGCACCTGCAGGTGCACCTGGCGATCACCGGCTGGCGTGGTGGCGACCTGCTTCACTTCCATCGGTGGCAGCGGCACCGCCGGCGTGCGTGCGGCGACCTTGCCGTTGCGCTCGCTGGCCTTGAACGGGGCCTTGGACAGTTCGGCCAGTCCCATCGACGTGGCCAACGGAATCGACAGCACGATCAGCGACGTGACCAGCACGCTGGTCTGGCCGCTGTTCAACTGCGGCGCGGCGCCGGCATGGACGGTGGGCACCACCAGCGCCGAAAGCAGCAGGGCAGTGGCGGGAACGCGCAGGCAACGGAACATGGAGACCTCCTGGTCAGGGTGGGGACGGCGGCTCAGCGCCGGGTATCGAAGATGTCGCGCGGGCCGGTGGCCTCGGGCAGGTATTCCAGCGGGCGGCCCTGGTTGTCCTTCAGCTGCCAGCCCTGGTCGGCGCCGGTCGGTTCGAAGTTCACGGTCTGGCCCACGGTGAACTGCACGGCGGGATCGCCGATGCCGCGCGGGTACTGCATCGATGCGGTGTTCTGCGGATCGTTGGCATCGCGCAGCAGCACTTCGCGGCGGCCATCCACGGTGGTGGCGATCGCGCTCACCTGCATCTGCGGCAGCTTGATCTGCTGCGGGCGGGCCAGCGGCTGGCCAGCGTCGGCGGCATCCTGGGCTTCCTTCGCCGCCGCCGCGCGGGCCGACGTCACCATCTGCGTGGACATCTCCAGGCTCGGTCCCTGCGGGCCCGGGTCGTGGATGATCACGATGCGGCGCTCTGCATGAGCGGCCGTGGACCAGGCCAGGCTTGCGGCGATCAGCATCGGCATCAGGACGGCGGGCAGGGTACGCATGTCGTTCTCCTTGCTGGATTCAGGGCGTGGCGGCGGCAGCACCGGCTACCGGCACGTGAGGGATCACCAGTTCCTGCTGCAGCTGGCTGCGCTGGTGCAGGAAATCGAACACCGATTCCACCGTCACCACCGAATAGTTGCCGGAGATGCGTTCGCCGGCCGGATGGTCAGTGGTGGTGGCGTTGGCCACGAACAGGCGCGCACCCACGCGCTTGCCGAGGCCGATATGCAGCACGCTGGGCTGGTACTTCTGCTGGCGCAGCCACTGCTGTGCCTGTTCGCGCTTGACGATGGCCGGCGCGCCTTCGGTCTGCGCCATCGCCGCGGCCAGCACTTCCAGCACCCACTGGTTGGAGTTCTGGTAGTCGGTGGCAAACGGGTAGGCAACCACGTTGTATTTGGTTTCGTGCAGCGCCTTCGGCTGGATCGACGGCGACACCAGCATCGCTTTCAACGCGGCACGCAGCGGCGCCGAGGGCACGCCGATGCGCAGGTCGGTATGGCCGCCGCTCTCGCCGACGAAGTTGCCCAGCCCTTCGAGGTACAGCTGCGAGCTGTCGGTCTTGCAGCGGTTGAGCAGGTGAATCGCGCGCCAGCGGCCATTGTCCTCACGCACCAGGAAGGCCAGGTGGCTGTGGCGCAGGCCGTAGCGGCTCAGGTCCTGGCCACCGCGCGCGGCTACCACCACGTCCACATCGGGCAGCGCGTCCAGGCGCTCAGCGGTGGTCCAGGCCACGTCCAGCATCGCCGCCTGCGCGGCCACGCTCGGGTAGCGCTCGCGGCATTCGGTGCTGTTGGCCCAGGCCGGTGCGGTCGCCAGCAGGCTGGTGATCAGCAGCGCGGCGCGCGGCAGGTGGGAGAAACGATCCATGTCGATACCTTCAACGGCGGGCAGGCCCGCGCGCCGATCATACGCTGCTCAGCGCAGGGGACGATCCACGCCCTTGCGCTGGAGCTCCTTGTCGCAGGCATCGCTGATCGGGGCCACCGGCAGCGGTGGGCGCTGGCCCTTCGGATCGCGCAGCGCCGGTTGTTCGCGGTACGCGTCCAACTGCTGCTGGCATTGATACGAAATCGGATCCAGCTCGGTGGGCGTGGTGGAGCAGGCAGCGAGCAGGGCCAGGGGCAGCAGGAGCAAGGTACGCATGAAGACGTTCAGAGTGATGGGGGAAGCTGGACTCTAACCGCGGTACCGGATCGAAATGTTCAGAAAACGCTGGGCACCCGGCATTACCGTGATGCCAGGTGCCCAGGATTGCCGGCCAGCGGCCGGCACTACCCCGCTGCCAGGCGCTGTTTCACTTCTGCCGCCACCCGCGCGGTCTCGCGCAGCGGCTCGATACGGTCGTACTGCCAGTCCAGCCAGTGCGCCTGCAATCGCCCGCGCTCGCGCAGCTGCTGCTGGAAGCGCGCCAAGCGGCCCTGCGCAGTCTCGGCCAGCGCCACCATCACCGGCATGCGCGTGGCGCAGGCCTCAGAGAGCAGGTTCACCGAATCGGGCGAGACCACCACGCGGTTGGCCCAGCCGAGCAGGCCGCCATAGGGATTGGTGCCGTCGCCACCATCGCCCCAGATCACGTGCGGCAGGTCGGAGAATTTCGCGCGCAGGATCTCGGCCAATGCCGGTGGCGTGCGCCGCGAAGTCGTGGCCAGCAGGCTGCCGCCCTCAGCGCGGATCTGATCGGCCAGCGCCTGGAACACGCCCACCATCGCGGTCTCGTCCCAGGGTGCCAGCGGCGTCGGCCCGCCCACCAGCAGCGCGGTGCGCGGGCCAGGCAGGGTACTGAAGCCAGCGAACGCGGCGCGGCCCCAGGCCAGCCAGTCGTCATCCACCGGGTTGAGGCTGCCGAGCAGGGTCAGCACGTTGCTGCCACGCAGGGCATCGTGTTCGGGCACCACCACCATGTCCCAGTGGCGGGCATTGATGCGCGGGTCGAGGATCTGCACCACCTGGCTGCCACGTGCGCGCAGCACGCGCAGTGCGCCGGCGGCCTGACGGCCACAGCCGATCGCCAGCGGCGGTGCGTCCGCGGCCAGCGTCGCGAATGCCTCGCCATAGCCGTTCACATCACCGGGCAGCCGCCGCGGCGACAGCCAGCGCCAGGGTGCGCGGGGCTGCAGGACCAGCGGCCGATGGGTGCCCTGGCGCAGCGCAGAGGCCAGCGCGACCGCCTGGCGGACATTGCCCGCACGGCCGTCCGTGACCGTCCAGGGCGCGCTCGATCGTTTCACCTGTGGCATTAATTCGTTTCAGCCCTGCTGGGTGTTGCAACAGTCGCGACACTCTACACTGCGGCTCGTCGTTTCGCCCCGCGCCGCCCGCGGGCACTGACTTCCCTTAGCCGCCCTGGAGATCCACCGATGTCCCACGCGCTCGACGCTGCTGCCCTCGACCAGCTGTTCCGTACTGCCCGCACCCAGAACGCTTTCCTCGACAAGCCGGTCCCGGCCAGCCTGCTGCAGGAACTGTATGACCTGGTGAAGTGGGGCCCGACCGCCGCCAACACCACGCCGGCCCGTTTCGTCTTCGTCACCTCGAAGGAAGCCAAGGCCAAGCTGGCCCCGGCCCTGTCCGAAGGCAACCACGACAAGACCATGGCCGCCCCGGTCACCGTCATCATCGGCTTCGACCTGGACTTCCACGAGAAGCTGCCGTACCTGTTCCCGCACACCGATGCCAAGGCCTGGTTCGACGGCCCGCAGGAAGGCCGCCACGAAGCCGCCATCCGCAACGGCAGCCTGCAGGGCGCCTACCTGATCCTGGCCGCACGCGCGCTGGGCCTGGATGCCGGCCCGATGTCGGGCTTCGATGCAGCCAAGGTGGATGAAGCCTTCTTCGCCGGCACCTCCATCAAGTCGAATTTCCTGGTCAACCTGGGTTACGGTGACTCGGCGGGCCTGTTCCCGCGTCTGCCGCGCCTGTCGTTCGACGAAGCGGCGCGCATCGCGTAAGTCGCTGTATCGGTTTCGGGCCTGCCGTCCCGTGGCAGGCTCTTGCTGCACCGTGTACCCACCCTACGATCCGGAGAGTTCCTCAGATGAGCGCCACCCGTAAACTGCTGCTGCCGCTGGCCCTGACCCTGGCCATCGCCGCCTGCTCCAAGCCGGCCGACACCGCTGCCCCGGCTGCTGACGCTGCCGCCCCGGCCACCACCGAACAGGCCGCCACCCCGGCTGCCGATGCCGCTGCCGCCGCGCCGGCCGCCGAAGCGATCCAGATCGCCTCGGGCACCTACAAGCTGGACCCGACCCACACCGACGTGCTGGCCCAGTGGAGCCACTTTGGCTTCTCCAACCCCAGCGCGCACTTCGGCAACGTCGAAGGCACCCTGGTGTACGACGCCGCCGACGTGACCAAGTCCACCGTGGAAGTGAAGCTGCCGCTGAGCGGCCTGAACAGCTTCACCGCCAAGTTCGACGAGCACCTGAAGAGCGCCGACTTCTTCGACGCCTCCAAGTTCGCCGATGCCACCTTCAAGAGCACCAAGGTGGAAGCCGCTGGCACCAACAAGCTGACCGTCACCGGTGACCTGACCATCAAGGGCATC
Source organism: Stenotrophomonas sp. FR024 (assembly GCF_047500745.2). NCBI lineage: Bacteria > Pseudomonadati > Pseudomonadota > Gammaproteobacteria > Lysobacterales > Lysobacteraceae > Stenotrophomonas > Stenotrophomonas sp. FR024. The sequence continues at coordinate 44,554 of NZ_JAXAXM020000015.1, read as the reverse complement.
ACCAAGCCGGTCACCCTGGACGTGACCGTCAACGGCGGCGGCGAGCATCCGATGGCCAAGGTTCCGGCCGCCGGCTTCGATGCCACCACCACCCTGAAGCGCAGCGATTTCGGCGTCGGCGCGTATGCCCCGAACGTCAGCGATGAAGTGAAGATCCGCATCACCACCGAAGCCACCGGCGAAAAGCCGGCCGCTTGATGCACCCCGCTCACTCGTCGTGAGAAGGCAGAAGGCCCGCTGAAAAGCGGGCCTTCTTTTTTGGGCGTGGGGGACGCCTTGGTTGGCCACTACCGGTTCATGCAGGGTCGGAGAGTGCTTTGGTAGGTGCCAACCTTGGTTGGCGCACGAGCACTTCGCGGGCCAACCAAGGTTGGCCACTACCGGTTCATGCAGGGCCGGAGAGTGCTTTGGTAGGTGCCAACCTTGGTTGGCGCACGAGCACTTCGCGGGCCAACCAAGGTTGGCCACTACCGGTTCATGCAGGGCCGGAGAGTGCTTTGGTAGGTGCCAACCTTGGTTGGCACACGAGCATTTCGCAGGCCAACCAAGGTTGGCCACTACCGGGTACGCGCGTTCAGCGCAGCGCGCCCAACCATGCCACGCACGCTTCGCTCGGGCTTTGCTTGGCCTTCACCGCCAGCCCGCTCACCCGAACGAAGGTCTGCGCTGCCTGCGCCACCACCTGGCGTGCGATCAGCGCGGCCTGCTTGGTCGCGGCCTGCTGCTTGCGCAGCTGCACGATGTTGATCGAAGGCCGGCCCACCGGCGCGTACTTCTGGTCGCGGCGCAGCACATCGGCCACCTGCGCCACTTCGAATTCGGCCTGCAGGTAGCGGTGTTGTGCTTCCACCAGCTCACGCAGCGGTACGCGCAGGGCAGCGGTGTCGGCGAAGGCGGCCAGTGCCGCGTCGCAGGCGGCGTCATCGGCGAAGCGGGTACGCAGCGCATCCACGCTGGCCAGGGTCAGTTTGGCCATGTGGCCCTCGTTGCTGCAGGAAAGGAGCGCGATTGTCGCATTGCTTGGCGGGTCGTGCCGGCCGCTGGCCGGCAATTGCATGGGAGTGTGCGGACCAACGGTCCGCACCCACCAGTCGATGGCGGTCCGCACCCACCGGAGGCGGAGAGCAGCCGAGCATGGGCTCGGCTCTACAATGGCCCGCTGTACCACCCACGGAAGGAAGATCCATGCAGGACGCGCAGTACTGGTTGAACGAATTCTGGACGGGCCTGAGCGTGCTCGATCTGCTGGGCGGCAGCGTGCTCGGTACGCTGCTTGGCCTGGTGCTGGGCATCTTTGCCTGGCGCTGGCTGCACCGCCGGGGTTGGTTGCAGCGGCGCAAGCGCTGGCATCACTGGCTGCTGGCCAGCTACGTGGTGCTGCTGCCACTGGCCACCGCCTTCTTCGGCCTGCAGCTGGGCTTTACTGCTGGCGCGCACCGCGCGCTGTTCAAGCAGCTCGATCATTTCCAGCCGCACCTGCAGACCCTGGTGGAAGGCTGGAGCGAAGGCTTCACCGATTCGCTGGACGACCCGCGCATGCGCGAGGCATTGCGCAGCCAGGGCACGGTGGGGGATGTGGCCGATACCATCGCTTCGGCCTACCTCAGCGAACATCCGTTGCCCGGTCTTGATCGTCTTGGCAACGGCCCGTTGGCGCGCGGCACCGGTTGGGTGATCGGCAAAGTGCGCGAAGGCCTGCTGCGCGGCATGGTGGAAGACACGCTGGTGGACAAGGCCGGCACGATTGGGCTGGAACCCAAGGTGGTACGCGAGGTACTGACCATGCACGTTGATGAGCTGCTGCACACCCGTGGCGTGCTGCGGCTGGTGAAAGCGCAGATCAACGGCATGATGCCCGGTGTGTACTTCGGGCTGCTGTTGCCGTTGCTGATCATCGCGCTGCTGGTGGCGCTGGAGATCTGGGCCGCGCAGCGGTTCGGGTGGAAGCGGCAGGTGGCATCCAACGTGGTAGTGCCGGCCGCTGGCCGGCAACTGCAGGTTCCTGCCGAAGGTTCATGAGGTTGCCGGCCAGCGGCCGGCACTACCTGTTGCAGGGCGTGCGGACCAACGGTCCGCACCCACCAAGCAGGGGCCGCACCCACCGGCTGCCCGGTCAATCGCCGTCGGTTTCGTCCGGGTGGGCCTTCCAGTAGCCGGTGGAACGGATCCAGTCGCGCGGCACGCCCAGGTGGCCTTCGATGAACTTGCGCATCATCCGGGCGCGGCGCGATTCGGTGGCGATCCAGTAGAAGACATCGCCGTCCGGTGCCTCGAAGTCGGTCAGCATGTCTTCCAGCAGCGTGCTGCTGGCCGCGGCGAAGCCATTGCGCTCCAGCCAGTGGATACGCACGTTCTCGTACTGCGGCAGGTCCTGGCGTTCGGCTTCATCGCTCACTTCGATGAAGGCCTGCACCTCGGCATCCTCCGGCAGCACGTCCAGCCAGCGGGCGATGGCCGGCAGCGCGGTTTCATCGCCGATCAGCACATAGGCGTCGTAGCTGTCGGCCACCACGAACGAGCCGCGCGGGCCGCCGATCACCAGCGTGTCGCCAGCCTTGGCCTGCTCGGCCCACGGCCCGGCAATGCCCTGGTCGTGCAGCACGAAGTCGATGGCCAGCTCGCCGGTTTCGTGGTCCCACCAGCGCGGCGTGTAGTCGCGGGCCGGTGAGGGCTCCTTGCCGGCCGGATAGCTGCGGCCTTCGGCAGTGACCACCGGCAGCACCATCTCGCCGCTGGCATTGGGGAAGAACAGCTTGATGTGGTCGTCGGCGCCGGGCGAATCGAAACCGGCCAGCTCGGCGCCGCCCAGCACGATGCGGCGCATGTGCGGGGTGACCTCTTCGGTGCGCAGCACGGTCAGTTCACGGAAGCGCACATCCAGGCGCAGGCGCGTGTTGTTGTGTTCGGTCATGGGGTTACCTGTAAAGGTGTCGCGCGGGGGCGCGCGGCGTAGGGGCGACCTGGCTGGATTCAGTCTGGCTGGGTCGTAGAAAAGGATTGGCTCTCGCTACCGGCCGTACCGTTGAGCAGCGCGGACGCCCGCGTCAGCAGCGCCGCTACTTCTTCTGCCTCGCCCTCGGCCCAGCGGCCGTGGTGATGCACCAGCGCCCGCTTGAACTCGCGCAGGGCGCCGGCCAGCGGCGGCGGCAGCGAGGCCTTGGTGATCTCGCGGGCACGGTCGAAGGCACGTCGCTGCGCCAGGCGCACCTGGGTGCGCTGCACCTTCAGCTCGAACTCGCCGGCGGTGGTGATGCGGAAGATCCGCTTGCCGTCCACTTCCTCGGCCTCGATCCAGCCGGCCTGCTCGAAGCTGGCCAGCAGCGGGTACATGGTGCCGGCGCTGGGCGTGTAGGCCTGCATGAACTGGTTGCTGATCAGCTGCATCAGCTCGTAGCCGTGGCGCGGCTGCTCGCCGATCAGGGCCAGCACCAGCAGGCGCAGGTCGCCGCGGCTGAGCACCCGCGGCTGGCCGTTGCGGCGTGGCACTTCCGGATTGGTGGAACGGGCTCTGGGAGAAGCGGTACGGCTCATTTCGATATATCGGTAAACGAGTGTGCAAACGATATATCGATATATCGAAGACGACAATCATCGATCCGGCCACAAGCAGGTCAGTTTTGGGCCACGGCCGGCCCCGCGCACAGCAAAAGGGGCGCCCCTTGCGAGGCGCCCCGGAAACACTGTGGAAGGGAGTGAGGCAGGGCCAGACGGCGGACCGAAGCGGGCGAGGCCAACACTCGAGGCCTACCCTGAGGGCAGGGCGGGGGGCGATCCAGAGGCAGGTGCGACACGTTGTCGTCCGTTCAGCGCCAGCACGCGGAGCCGATACAGGTGGGCATGGCGCTGCCCTACAACCGTCATCGGCAGCGGTAACACTGCGTCCTGCACATGGGCGCAGCGGCCCGCAAGCGACAGCCCGCGCAGCCAACAAGGCCCGCCGCAGGGCCTTCAGCGGGCCCGGCAAGCCCCTTGCGGACACTGGCCGGTTGCATCCATACGCCTGCGTAGCCAAGTGACGAAAGCCCTTGGTGCGCTACACTTTGCGGTCTAGAAATCTATACAACAGTCGCGCGCGTGCGTGCGGTTATGGGAGCGCTAATGAACTGGTTGAACGAGGTGCTGAACAACGACCCGAATCCTGTGGAAACCCAGGAGTGGATCGAGTCGTTGAAGGCCGTTATTGATGTCGAGGGCTCCGAGCGCGCGCATCAGCTGCTGGAAGGCATGGTGGAACTGACCCGTCGTTCGGGCGCCTACCTGCCGTTCTCTCCCACCACCGAGTACGTCAACACCATCGAGCCGCAGCTCGAGGCCAAGAGCCCGGGCAATGCCGAGCTGGAATGGCGCATCCGTTCGATCATCCGCTGGAACGCGATGGCCACCGTGGTCCGCGCCAACCGCAAGCCGGGTGACCTGGGCGGCCACATCGCCTCGTTCGCCTCCGGCGCCACCCTGTACGACGTGGGCTTCAACCACTTCTGGCGCGCCCCGAGCGAAAACCACCCGGGCGACCTGCTGTTCATCCAGGGCCACAGCGCCCCGGGCATCTACGCGCGTTCCTTCCTGGAAGGCCGCATCAGCGAAGAGCAGCTGGACAAGTTCCGCATGGAAGTGGACGGCGGTGGCCTGTCCTCCTACCCGCACCCGTGGCTGATGCCGGAATACTGGCAGACCCCGACCGTGTCGATGGGCCTGGGCCCGCTGGCCGCCATCTACCAGGCGCAGTTCATGCGCTACCTGGAAAACCGTGGCCTGATCGAGAAGTCCGACCGCAAGGTGTGGTGCTTCATCGGCGACGGCGAGAGCGACGAGCCGGAAACCCTGGGTGCCATCGCCCTGGCCGGCCGTGAAGGCCTGGACAACCTGATCTTCGTGGTGAACTGCAACCTGCAGCGCCTGGACGGCCCGGTGCGCGGCAACGGCAAGATCATCCAGGAACTGGAAGGCGTGTTCCGTGGCGGCGGCTGGAACGTGATCAAGCTGCTGTGGGGCGGTTACTGGGATGCCCTGCTGGCCAAGGACAGCGACGGCGTCCTGAAGAAGCTGATGATGGAAACCGTCGACGGCGAATACCAGAACTGCAAGGCCTTCGGCGGCGCATATACCCGCGAGCATTTCTTCGGCAAGTACCCGGAAACCGCTGCGATGGTCGCCGGCCTGTCCGACGACGACATCTGGCGCCTGAACCGTGGTGGCCACGACCCGCACAAGGTGTACGCCGCCTACCACCAGGCCGTGAACACCAAAGGCATGCCGACCGTCATCCTGGCCAAGACCGTGAAGGGCTACGGCATGGGCAGCGCCGGTGAGGCACTGAACCCGACCCACCAGACCAAGAAGCTGGACGACGAAGCGGTGCGCCACTTCCGCGACCGCTTCAACATTCCGGTGACCGACGCGCAGCTGGCCGACGGCCAGGTGCCGTTCTACCACCCGGGCCCGGATTCGCCGGAAGTGCAGTACCTGCAGGAACGCCGTGCCGCACTGGGCGGTTACCTGCCGCAGCGCCGCCGCAAGGCCGACAAGACCTTCGTGGCACCGAAGCTGGAAGCCTACGAGCGCCTGCTGAAGAGCAGCGGCGAGCGCAGCTACTCCACCACCATGGCCTTCGTGCAGAGCCTGAACATCACCTTGCGTGACAAGGAACTGGGCCCGCACATCGTGCCGATCGTGGCCGACGAAGCCCGTACCTTCGGTATGGAAGGCCTGTTCCGCCAGATCGGCATCTACGCGCCGTTCGGCCAGAAGTACAAGCCGGTGGACGCGGACCAGCTGATGTTCTACCGCGAAGACCAGAGCGGCCAGGTGCTGCAGCAGGGCATCAGCGAGCCGGGTGCGATCAGCTCGTGGATGGCCGCCGGTACCAGCTACTCGGTCAGCAACGTGCCGATGCTGCCGTTCTACATCTACTACTCGATGTTCGGCTTCCAGCGCGTGGGCGACATCGCCTGGCAGGCGGCGGACATGCGTACCCGCGGCTTCCTGCTGGGAGGCACCGCTGGCCGCACTACGCTGAACGGTGAAGGCCTGCAGCACGAAGATGGCTTCAGCCATCTGGTGGCCGGTGGCATCCCGAACGTGCGCAGCTACGACCCGACCTTCGGCTTCGAAGTGACCGTGGTTCTGCAGCACGGCACCAAGCGCATGATGGAAGACCAGGTGGACGAGTATTACTACGTCACCCTGATGAACGAGAACTACACCCACCCGGAAATGCCGGAAGGCGCGGCCGAAGGCATCGTCAAGGGCATGTACCTGCTGACCGACGCCGGCAAGCCGAAGAAGGGCGAGCTGCGCGTGCAGCTGCTGGGCTCGGGCACCATCCTGCGCGAAGCCATTGCTGCCGCCGAGCTGCTGGACAAGGACTTCGGCGTGACCGCCGATATCTGGAGCTGCCCGAGCTTCAACGAACTGCGTCGCGATGGTTTCGACGTGGAGCGTGCCAACCGCCTGCATCCGGAAGGTGAGCAGCGCAAGGCCTACGTGACCGAGCTGCTGGAAGGCCGCCAGGGCCCGGCGATTGCCGCCACCGACTACGTGCGTGCGTATGCGGACCAGATCCGCGCGTTCGTGCCGATGTCGTACACCGTGCTGGGTACCGATGGGTTTGGTCGTTCGGATACCCGTGCGAACCTGCGCCGGTTCTTTGAAGTGGACCGGTACTACATCGCCCATGCCGCGATTGCGGCGCTGGCGAAGGAAGGGAAGATGACCGCGAAGGATGTGGCCCGGGCGATCAAGCAGTACAAGATTGATCCGGAGAAGGCTAATCCTGTTGGGGTTTGAAGCCGGCCAGTGTGGACCGCTCCGGTAGTGAGGGAAGAAGGCGGCTATTAAGCCGCCTTCTTTTTGAGACGCGTGCCTCACTCGTAAGGATGAATATTTTGGGCGATATACAGGGAATGTGAATGTCAGCCATTAAAGTGCGCAAAGCCTCATCAAAGTATGGGACTCTCCGTGGGCTTGTTGGGAGTATCAAGGAGCGGGCATATGGGGTCGACCAGAGTGTTCGCACTTTCCGTGCAGTTCGCGGTCTAAGAGATGTGCATGGGAAGGCGAGAGAAACTCTATCCCCATTATCCTATAGTGCTTACTTCGACTACATAAATTCGTTCGCTGCCGAGATGCTTCGGCTGGTTCCCTTAAAAGGCTATTCAAATGTTGCAGCTCTCGTGGAAATGCCGGAGCTCTCTCTCGCCGATGAAGTGCTTTGGAACATTGCGAGAATAAAGGCTGCGGCAGGTGAAATCTCCAAGACGATTCAGATGAATCAAGAGCTTGGAGAGATTGTTTGGGCGGGAGCGAGAGGGGCGCTAGAAAAGGCACAAGAGATTTCGGACGAGTTCGGGGAGTCAATATTTCTTATTGAAAAAAGGATATTCCTCCATCAGCAAGCTGGCGGTCTTGAGGCACAGAAAAAGTACGTAGCGACTGTCAAGCGGGCGCTGCAAGGGGGGGTTGCCCCATTCTTGTCTCATCATTTCAGTGTGCGCAATGAGCCGTCTACGTCAGTTGCAAGATTCACTGCAGATGTAAAGAAGCGATGTGAGAAGATAAAGGACAGGGAGCTTGCAGTTTATCTTGAATACAAGCTTACCAAGCAGTGGCCTTCAGATGAGGCTGAAATTGCGAGCGTACTTAGAGTTGAGCAGAACAACGCTAGCATTGATGTTTATGAAACATTTGTATGTCTGTTGAGCGCAGTTCGCTCAGGACGGCTGCAGGTTGGCATTGATGTCGACGCGATCGTACATGAGTTGAGCTGCATTGAGGATCGCAGACTCAGTACGTCAGCATCCTCTTTAGGGCTGAGCGGCAAGACTATGGATTCGCTGGTGTCAGGTCACTACCGCCAAGCCATGAAGGAATGTCTAGGGCGTCAATGCCTGAATATAGAGGACATTATCACTGCATCCATCTGTCGAGCGCAGGCTGCTCAAGGCCATGGTTGTGAGAGGGAAGCGCGTTCTTTGAGAAACCAGGTCGTCAGCAGATTTGCCGAGGCATTGCTGGCAACTGAGCGATCGGTTGCTGCAAAGGCCGATCTGAGAAAGCTACATTTGAACTGGTATGATGGTTATCTTGTAAGTGCAAGTACCAGGCTCGCAGCGACAGATATATTCGATTCAGTTGCCATGCAAGTTGCAGCGCGAAGTGTACCTGGCTGCGTTCAGAGCACACGCCTTCTATCGCAGCTGTCGGAGCATGGGGACTTAGTTAGATTGATTAATGATATCTCGGTTTCCCCGCGACCAAGTGACGGAGTGGCCCTGAGCTCAGATGCTCGAGCAATTGCTCTGGGAGCGCAGCATTCCGTCGCCCGTGATCTGCCAAGGGTTCTTGTCGAGCTAACTCCCCTTGTACACTCCGATGTTGGGTTCATGAGTCATTTCGCAACGCTCATGGCATTGGAAGCTGCTGCGAAAAACCGAAATGTATCTGCATTCTTGGAGGTGCTTTCAGATGGGGTTGTTCGACTGGGAGCGGTAGCTCTCTCACCAAACGCACTGGCGTTCTCCGCTCAGTTGAGGTGGAAGGATATACGGTCATGCTCCTCTGATATCCGACTATCCATCGCCGCCCACTACCTAAACAAAAGGAATGCCGGGAAATACTGGAGCACATGCTTGCGCTTCGCGATCGACGATTTCCTGAAGATCCATTCCATTGAGCGACCCTCGCAGATTGATGTGGCGGTACACGGAATAAATGCAGTTAGGCACTTCTGGCGGGAGGTCTGCGAGGAGCATGTGGTAGACATGATTTACTCCATAGACGGGGTGAAGTCTCTTCGAAAGGAGATGAGAGAGATACTTTCTGTGCTGCGAGAGATTGATGTCGAGCACAAGGAGTTCTATGACTCTGAGATTGTATCAATCACTCATCTGTTGATGATTGAGGATGGTCGGCGCATAGTTGATCAAAGTCGAATATATGTAGACGAGGCGGCGCTCCGACAGCTTCTTCGTGAGGAGTTGACAGAGCCATTCAGTCGATATCGCGCACTAGCTCCCGTTTCCGTGGAAGACACGAGAGAGTTTGATGAGGTTCTGAGGCGGGTTGCTAAGGGAGATTCTGGCGCTGGAGATCTTGCGTTTCCTAAGAGTGAGGCGGACCAGCTCTTGGTTGAAATGATAAATCTGAGCTGCAACAGATTTCTTTTCGATGCTAAACATGGCCTTGATAGCTATCTCAGTAAGCGTATCCGCCACGGCTCTATCGTCGGGCATTTGCGGGGTGCGATCGAGCAGCACGAAATGATTTTCCAGGCTTTGGGTAGCGGGTTACCCTACGTCGAGCCGGACGATTGGCGGGATAGCTACGTTAGAGTTCCATACATCGAACAGCTTGAGGTCGTCAGAGCGATGTGTGACTTCAGTGAAAAAATCGATGCAGAACTTCTCTATGCAAAGAACAACGTTGTTCAGATTCGTACTGCTGAGAAAGTAAGTGGACTTCTTGGTATTAATCTCGGTGCGGGGGAGTATCATACAATCAGGTCGTTTGTACGGCGGGATCTCTCTTTCGATGGGTTCCTGGATTCAATGTTTGCGGCATTCTGGGGGTTGCTCAACCCGTCATTGAGTGCGGTTCGTAGGCACCTCCGGGAACGCACTGCTGAATCGATATCTAGGGAGTTCTCTAGGGTCAGAGCTACCGTAGTCGCGAAGCGACAAAAATATCCTGAGTTGTCCTTGCTGCTCAGTAAGCTGGATCAAGCCTGTCGGGATGTGTTGGGAGAAGTTGAGTCGGTGGCACAATGGTTTGAAAAGTCTGGGCTTGATGCCGCCCATATGAGATGCAAACTGGCGGATGCATTCGCAATTGGTATAGAGTCGTCGAAGGCCACTTACAAGAATTCAAACCTTAACCTCTCTGAGTCTACAGTCCCAGACTTCGATATAACCGCAGCGGACATTCCCGTGCTGGCTGACGTGCTTCTGGTTATATTTGGAAATATTCACACCAAGTCTGAAGTTCAGGACGGAGCGATTGTTAGCCTACATTGCTCCGTCAATGATGCAGAAGGGACGCTTAGGATCGTCGTAAAAAATGAAGTTGCAGTTGGTGTGCGCGATCGAAACCAGTTTCGTGTTTCTGAGATACTGAATGAAGTTAAGGCTGGGCGAATTGAACAGGGTCTTAGGCGCGAGGGCGAATCCGGCTTTAAGAAGTTGGCTGCCATCGCGAGCCAATCCGCGAAGGGTTACTTGGATTTTGGTTTCTCATCTGCAACGGATTTTTTTGTTGATATGAAGCTGTCCTTGATTCTTCAAGAGGGAGGTTGCTGTGAAGAGTAGAGGCTTCTCGATACTCCTGGCTGAGGATGAGGCACATAAGTCGAAGAATGTCCGTGATCTTTTTGCATCCCATTATCCTGAGGCGATTATCACTGAGGCCGCATCTGTCAGATCAGCCATCGCGCGTCTTGGTCGAGAGAGTTTTGATTTGATCTTGCTAGATATGTCGTTGCCAACATTCGATGTGGCGGCTGGAGAAGGGGGCGGCAGGCCGCAAGGCGCTGGGGGGGTGGAAATTCTTAATGAGTTCGAGCGGCTCAGTTATTCGCCGCTCGTAATTGTTGTAACTCAATACGCAGATTTTTCAATCGATGGAAAATGGTATCTTCTGTCAGAGTTGGAGTGTGAGTTGCGCGAAGAGCATGGGGATGTCTTCCTTGGGCTTGTGGAATTTGATAACGCCAATTTGGATTGGAAGAGGGCGTTGATTAGCTTGATGGATCAATTTATTGCGAGGGTGTCGATTTGAGAATTCTTGTTGTTGAGGATACACAAGCCAAGTTGAAGCGGATCGTTGCCGTTCTCATGGAGACAGGAATTCCTCGGGATCATATCGAGGTGGCAGTATGTTCATACTCTGCACGCCAGTTTCTACGAAATAACTACTACGATCTGCTGCTTCTTGATGTGCTTATCCCTTTCCGTCAAGAAGATGATCCAGATGCCCAGGTCTGCGTTGACCTGCTTGAGGATATTTCTGAGGGTGGTGAGTACAAAAGGCCGGGAAACATTGTTGGGCTCACTGCGTACGATGAAGGCATTGCTGACGCTGTCGATACCTTTAATGAGATGCTGTGGAATGTAATTAAGGTCTCTGAGGCCGACAATGGGTGGGTGGAGAGAGTCAAAAATTGTGTTAACTACCTCCGCTCTGCGCGCAAAGAAGACGCTACGAGAACATCTAAGGCAGAGGTTCTCGTAATATGCGCGCTTCGTAGTCCTGAGTTGGAGGCCGTGAAGAAGCTTCCCTGGAACTGGGAGGCGGAGACCCCGTTCGATGATGTTTCGTTCATCTCAAAGGGCGTCGTAAGTACGGCGAAAGGTAATGTTAGGGTCATTGCTGCCGCTGCTCCGAGAATGGGTATGGTGGCGTCAGCTGTGCTGGCGAGCAAACTGATCGCGGATGTTGTTCCAGATATTTGCGCGATGCCAGGCATTAGTGCTGGATTCTCTGGAAGGGTGGAGTTGGGCGATGTGGTTTTCGCAGATCCGGTTTGGGACTATCAGGCCGGGAAGCGTATCGTGGATGGCAACGGTGAGCCTGGTTTTGAGATGGCACCTCATCAAATTCAGTCTTCGCCGGAACTGAGGGCGCTGATTGAGCAGTTGTCGGAAGATAAGGAGATTCTGAGATCGATTAGAGATGCTTGGCAAAATCCGCCGCGAAATGATCTTAGAATTCGAATTGGTCCCGTTGCGTCTGGCTCAGCTGTGGTAGCAGATAGGGCTTTTGCGAAAGAGGTCTCACACCAACAGCGCGCCGCTTTAGGGCTAGAAATGGAGCTTTACGGCGTCTCATCCGCGTGCGCAATGGCGACATCTCCTCGTCCAAAATTTGTAGGATTAAAGGCAGTATGTGATTTTGCAGACGCGGATAAGAATGATGGACTTCAGTCATACTCTGCCTACACAAGTGCTGCCGTTCTTGATCATCTTGTTCGCAGATATTTCGATATCTGTTAATGGCGTGACGAATATGCCAACTGGAACTATGTGTTTTGGGAGGTTCGATGCCCTTGCCTACAGTAGCGGGGGCGGCGCCAAGACAGCAGCTTCGAAAACAGGTCGCGTCACTACCAGGAAAGGACGAGGGTTGATGCAATCTTTGCAATAGCGCCTGACATGCTCTTCAAACTTTCTGTATCGGTGGACGGCGCCTATCAAAGACAACGTCTTCGGTGAAACTCAAAGAAACCGAGCTGCTTCTGGGAGAAGTCTCTATATCGAAGTGATGCATCCAACTTCAGGCCAAGCCGAACTTGCACGTCAGAAGGTAGGCAGCTCGAAATCAGCAGGCGACCGGCCGACGAGAAGCTAATCCAGCCGCGATCAAAGAGCAGGTCCGCATGCGGGGCCAGCAGAAGACCGTTCTCGTCATCAACGCGCTCGCTATGAGTGCTATCCGCCCACGGTTTGATATGACTCGCGCGAAGGAACCTTTTGCCCATCATCTGAAACACTACGAGCGTCTTGCCATCCTTGGCGTGCTCGCCAATTGCTCGGTTGCCCGCCACATACTTCATGTCTCCGACTTGACCCTCGCCGAAGTAATGAAAGACTTCGTCGTCGTTCCAGAAGTCATGGTAGCCATGAGACACGCCAGCCTCGCCAGTGAACGCGATGACTAGCGGATGCTCCTTGGGTGTTGAAATGCCGCCTTGCCGTTGCCCGCCAAATACACCGTGGATGTGCTTTTGACGGTTGTAGAGCGCGTCCACCTCGAAAGGGAGTTCCTTCCTGGATCCCTGTCCCAGAAGCTAGGTGCCCAGGATTCTGGCCAGAACCAGGTTCCTTGTGTCATTGGCTGACGGGTTTGGCTGCCAGGACAGGGTGCAGATGGGGGCTATTGGGACGCAGACCTAGGGCAGCCGTTCTCAGGTGGGCTCAAGTTCCTCCTGCGTCCCTCGGTTGAGCCCCATCTATCTTTCCAGCGCTGTAGCTCTATTGCATAGCTTGCAACCGTGGATATGGTGACTATCAGAATTCTTGGCCCAGAGTTGTCCACGAACACAATGGCATCGTCACGTAGGCTCAGATCAAAGAAGTGTGCACCTGGATCATGCTTTCCGATGGTGATGCCTTGGCAAGCCAACTCCTCGGCAAAGCTCTCGGCGTCGGCCCGAAACAGGGCAAACTCCGAGTCGGTGAGCCTTGGGTAGTTCTCAAGACTCATTGTGGTGGCTGGCGCGTACGCTCCGCCAATGATCAATCCTAGTAACGCTGCCGCAGTCAGGGCAAGTAAAGTCTGGCTCGGCATAGTGAGGCCAGTGTTGGAGGCTAAGGGGCTCAGACAGCGGCGCATGCTTAGGGCCGTGCATGCAATCCGGCGCGTTGCACTCGATGTGCGTAGCAAAGCACGCTCTATTCCCGAACCTGCAACCGCTCAATAGCCTGCGCAGTCAACGCCACACACGCCATCTTCAATCCTTCCATCACCCGATCCCCCACGTACTCCTCGGGCGCACCATTCTGCCGAGTCCGCTCCGCAGCCAGCATCAGCTCCGCCACCACGCGCAGCCCCGCCAGCGCGCAATCCGCATCCGCCAGCTGAAGACAGCGCCCAGGCAGTTGATGCCGTTCCGGCCAAGGCTGACCGTCTGCAGCCACACCGCTACCAATGCGGCGCAGTGTGGCGACGAAGGTGTTGGGATCGGGGGATGGTTCGCGCTCGGCGTCGGCGTTCTCCGGATCGTACTGCGCGTGCAGGGAACGGAAGTCCGATGTGGTCATGGCAATGCTCCGTACAGGACAGATAGCAGCGCCACCAGATAAAGGCGGCGGACGATGCGTGGTTCGAAAGCCGGACAGTAACCATGCCGGTGGGTCCGAAGACCCCCACGCACCGCCCGCCATGGAACGCGAACGGATTGCCAGCCGGCGTCACACAAGGTGACGCCGGCTGACAAGCGCAAAACACAAGGTTACTGAGCGGGCTTTCGAACCCCGCGCCACCCTTTTCCGGTGGCACGCCAAGAGATACCCGTGCAGCAACCAAATGCCAAGAAACCACAGGACTGATGATTGCCAGTCCTGACGCTTTCGGCATTGTCGCACACGGTGTTAAGCCAGCAAGCGATTGCGCCGCAACGCTCTTGAAGAGCTTGGCGCTATTGGCCCCAAGCGCAGGAGCGCCCGCAGCCAGGGCGATGGCCTAGGGCCAATCGCGACAGATTGGAGCAGCGGTTCAGCCGGGCGGCGCCTCGGCCGTGGGCACGAAGGTCAGACGGACCCGTACCCGCGCATGCCGCGCGACGCACTCAACCACGACCGGATCAAAGCGCCACTGGTCCACTGCGGTAAAGGCCGCTCGATCGAGCTCCCGCAGTCCGCTGGACCGCGCCACCATCACGTTGGAAACGTGGCCCAGCTCATCCAATTGAGCAACCAGCAGCACCGCCATGGGAGCCTGCAGGAAGGTATCGGGCGGCGTGGCGAGGGCCGTTGAATACACAAGGGCAGGTGCCTGCTGCAGCTTGAGGGTGGGGTTGTCGCCGGCCTCTACAAACACTTCAGTGGAAACCTGCGGGTCCGCCGCCATGGCCATGGCAGCTGTGGCCATGGCAGCATCAGAACGAGGTTCAGTGCCAGGGCGGTGTTCAAACGGGGCATACGTGGTTTCCATTCCGGTGCGCTATCAGCATCGCGGCCATCCCCCGGCTGGCTCCCGCCTGGACCGGCTGGCCGCGCCCAGGCCGACGTCGTAGTGGCGGGTGATAGCGCGTGGGTAGAACCTTCCAGCCGCCCGGCGAGGATCGTGGGCATGATCATCCCCTTGGGGGTGGGGGATGGCGTGGAGCGTGCATGGCTGGGGCGGGTCCCAGCCATGCGCTCAGTCCCTAAACCGCGTTGCCGGGCCTGCCGAAATCTCTGGCCGTGCCGTGGTTCAGATGTGGATCATCGGGTAGGCGACTTCACCCAGGTCGGGCGCGTCGTCCCTCATCATCAGATGCAGGATTGCCGGTACCAGTTGGCCCAGGATGGCGGCGCCATCTCGCAACTGCTCACGATTGGCATGGCTGTCCCACGTGGCCCCGCCATGTACCAGCTGGTTGCGCAGTACGTACAGCCGGTCAAGCACGATGGAGAGCACGACTTCAGTACGCCGCTCAACTACGGCCTGCAGCGCCGAGCGCTGGTCCTTGGCAAAGCGCTCTGCCCACTGGTCGCTGCTGTCATGTTCCCGCAGTGCCTTCCAGAAGCGTGCATAGACAAAGCGATTCCCGATAAGGGTTCGGATAGGCCCGGGAAACTGTTTGAACAGGATGTCCTGCAGGCTTCCTTGCTTGTCATGCCTCAGCAAAGCATCGAAGAACTTGCGCAGTTGTTCGCGCTCGGCATTCTCGAATCCGAACTCCTGGGCATAGGCTGCGTTCAGCGCAATCCACAGAAACAGGAATCGCGCGTCCGTATCCTCGTCTTCCTGTTCGGCGCGGTTGAGCCAGCTGATGGCGCGGTGTAGGCGCACGCGCGTCGAGTCCGGTTGTGCATCGCGAATCTGACGATGCACTTCCTTCAGAGCAGTCGAATCCATTTTTCCCCCCTGTAAGATTTGCCATTATGCATGGCACCTCCGGCTGGGAAACTACTCCGAACGTCGCGCACTCCGCCAAGCCTCGGGTAATCCCTGCCAAAGCGCATCCAGAGTGGCTGCGCTGCCGCACGCCAGCGCAGTGGAGCGGCACTCGGGGCAGGCGCGGAACCAGGTCAGTCCCTCGATACGCGCATCCCCGGACGAAGGCAATGTCCGCTTCCAGCCGCAGTCTCGGCAATGGTAGGTCGACTTTTGCGCCAGTCCCCACATGCTCTGCCGAGCCTCAGTCATCTGCGCCGACAAGCTGCTGATCCGTCAGCCAGCGGCCCAGCCCATACAGCGCGAAACCGTAAACCACCGTGGCACCGATAATCTTGAACATGCAGTCCCTCCTCCTGGGTAGTAGCGGGGCGTCCAATGCCCCTGTTCCGATCCTTCGGCGTCCATTCTGCAGAGGGGTGCGACAACCTGTGTCGCGTCACCCGGGCCGATACTCGGCGCTCCCGGGATCGTGGCGGCGCGATTGGATTTCAGACCATTCCTAAAGACATCGCGCGCGAGTTGGCGATAGATTCTGCTGCAGAGCGATCCACCACGAGGCGCCCCGTGCAGGCATGCGTCGCTGCCCGCCGAGCGCCGTGCCATTGGCATCCGTAGCCGGCCGCTATCGGCTTGCGTTTGGATTACTTGAGCCTCCATCGGAACACACATCGTTCCACATCCGCACCCGCAGATGGCCCTGTGTCTGCTGTGAAAGCGTGATCGGATTCAAGATAATCACGAGACCAAGGGAAGGAACCCGTTGTTGGCCGAAGTGGCTTCTTGCGACATCAGATGTCGCAGCTTTCGGTTGAATCGGCTCATCCCCTGCTGGGATGTCGTGGAAACATACAAAGGACTGGCAACATGGACACCGATAACCGCTCCTCGCTGGCGCGCCAGTGGCGTCTGCTGCAGCTGCTGCAGCCTGCTCCGCACTACCGCACCGTGAAGGAGCTCGCCCAGACCTTGGCGGCGGAGAGCTACAAGGGGGGTACTCGAACCATCGAGCGGGATCTGAACGCCCTGTCGCTGCAGTTCCCCATCGAGAGCAATGATCTTCAGAAACCCTATGGTTGGGCATGGATGCGCGGCGCGGCCGCCTTCAGCATGCCGGGCATGTCCGTCTCACAGGCGGTGGTGCTGCTCACCGCGCAGCGCAACCTGCAGGGACTGTTGCCAGCCAATCACTGGCCTGCACTGACGCCGTTCTTTGACCAGGCAGAGAAGACGCTGGCGGCGGTCCGCACGACGCGTTCCACGCGGCGCTGGCACGAGAAGGTCGCCGTCGTGCCAGCCAGCCAGTCCCTGCTGCCGGCTGCGGTGGACACCGACGTGGCGGTCAACGTGCACCAGGCGCTTTTCAACGAGAAGCAGCTGCGCTTGTACTACGTGGCCCGTGGCCGTAGCGATGCCAGTGAGTACGTCTTCCATCCCTACGGGATGATCCAGCGTGGAACGTCCAGTTACCTGGCTGGACGGATTGATGGGCGCACGGAGACCACTACGCTGTCGCTGCACCGGGTACAGCGTGCAGAAATGCTCGACGCCGACACCGAAGGTGCTGAGTCCTTCGAACTCGGAAACTATGCGAGCCGGGTTGCCGCTGGCTTCGAGAGCAAGGGACCTCTGTCCGTTGAGCTGGAGCTTGATGAAGCCCTGGCCCAGCACCTGGCGGAGACACCGCTCTCCCGTGATCAGAAGCTGGACGTCGGGGACGGTCTTGTTCCCCGTCTGCGGGCCACCGTCGATGACTCCGCCCAACTGCGCTGGTGGCTGCTCGGCCTGGGCGCATCGGTACGCGTTCTGGCTCCCGCAGCACTGGCCGACGATATCGCCGCTCGCCACCGAAGCGCCGCACAGCGTTACTGACGTGTGGGTGCGACGCCGGATGTCGCACGCCCGCAACACAATCTTTCCGCGCTACTCCTTCGACCTACACGCCACACAGGGGAAACAGATGTTCGCTGTTAAGAATCAATGCCTTGGTCTGTTGGACCGGATTACGACGCTGGCTGACAGCGCAGCGATCGAACTGCCTGAAAACCACTCGCTCGCCGAAGAAATGCAGCGGGCCGAACTGTTGGTACCGATCATCGGTGCGTTCAGTGCAGGAAAGAGCTCGCTGATCAACACCTTCCTGGGCGCGGACATCCTCCCGGTCGGTATCACCCCGGAGACTGAGCTGGCCACCGAGTTGCGCTTCAGCCGGGATCCCCACGTTCTGGCGCACCGTGCCGATGGTGGCAGTGATCGGCTCGCCGTGGAGGACTTGCTGTCCATCAAGCCGCGGGCCTCGTCGTACACGCACCTGGAACTGCATCTGGACGACCCGCGCCTGGAAGCGCTGTATCCACAGGTTCTCGTGGACATGCCCGGCTTCGGCTCCTCGCTGGACAGCCACAACAAGGCCATCGCCCATTATCTGCCGCGTGGCGCGCACTTCATCGTGGCCGTGAGCGTGCCCGACGGTACTCTGGCCGAGTCGACGCTGCGCCAGCTTGAAACCATGCAGACCTATGAGGCTGGATTCTCGATCCTGCTGAGCAAGGCGAACCTGCGTTCGGCCGAAGAAGTGGATGCCGTGGAAGTGGCTGTACGGGAGCAGCTTGAGCTGCGCCTGGGCGTTGCGCCGGCCATGGCACGCGACGACCGCAAGCAGGGCAATGGACTGGCCAGTCTGCTGCCCAAGATCAGTGCAAGTGATCTGTGGATCGGCCGCTTCCTGCCGCGAATCTCGCGCCAGCTTGCCCACGCTCGTGCCCAGGTGAAAATGGCACGCAAGGCGTTGGATCAGAGCGATGCGGATATTGATCGCAGCGTACGTCAGCTGAATGATGCCCTGGATGATCTGAACGCCCAGCGCGACGCCCTCGTCGCCAAGCTGGGCCGTAGCCGCCTGAGCCAGGTGGTCGAACAGTGCGTTGAGGAAGTAGGCCAGGCCCTTCGCGAGGCCTCCAGTGAGCTGCAGGCGGCCGCTGCCGGTGGCAACAACCCGCGGTTTGCGCAGGTCGTCAGCGATATTTCCCGCCAGCGCTTGAGTCGTGTGGTCAAGGAACGCATGGAAGGGCTGAGCCAGCAGGCGATTGGTGATCTGGCCAAATCCCTGTCTCAGCGCGAGGTGGATGAGGTTGGCAGTGTCGGCGGACCGGACTGGACGCAGCAGATGCAGACGCGCGTGCAGGAGACGCTGACCCAGACCGGTCAAGCGCTCGAGCGCTGGCAGGGCAACCTGCAGAAGGCGCGTGAAGACGAGAAGCTGCTGCGTCCTTATGCCGGTGATGACGAGAATGATCGGGAGAAGACCCAGAGAGCCCGAGTCGCCTTCCGCAGTATCACCACCGTTCTGGCGGTCACCACCAGCGTCGTGGCTCCGGCGATCGAGCTGGTCGTGATCTTCCTGCCGGAGATCCTCGGGTTTGTGTCGCGCAAGCTCCGCGAGGAGGAGCTGCGCAAGACCATCGACAACCAGGTTATTCCGTCGGTGCAGCGCGAGTTCCGGACCAAGCTGCCCGAGCTGCTGCAGGCACAGGTTGATGGCCTGATCGAGCAGGCCGTGCATGAGTTCAAGACGGCCATCGAGGAAAAACGGCAGCTGCTGGAAAGTGTTGTGGCCGAGCAGAGCAGTCCTGCCCGCGCGGCACGCGTGAAAGCACTTGACGCAGCGGAAGCTGGTCTGACCTCCGTTGCGAACGAAGTCGTCGCGCTGGAGTCCGCCCGATGAGTGCTGAAGTGATCCTGGACCGTCAGCAGAAGTTGATCACGTGGCTTGCAGCACACGCCGACATTCTCAATGGCGCCGTCGGGGCTTCGTCGCAGTGGGAGATCGACACGATCGATAGCCTGAAGGAAGCGTTGTTGCGACTGGACGACGAAAATCGCCTGATGGACATTGGCATTGTCGGCCGGGTCAAGGCCGGCAAATCGACGCTGCTCAACGCGCTGGTTTTCAACGGGGAGTCAGTACTGCCGCAGGCGGCGACGCCGATGACCGCAGCACTGACCACGCTGACCTACGGCGACCGGTTCAAGGCGACCGCGCGCTTCTACTCCGAGGCGGATCTTGCCAACATCGAGCAGGCCGCTGCTGCGTACAGCGACCTGCTTGAGAAGTCGCTGATCGAAGAGCTGCGACGCACGGAAGGGCGTGCGGGCCTGGACCCTGAGCGCCGCAGGGAGCTGGCCGAGCGGGGTGCCCGACGGGCACTGGCCACCCAGCAGCCGTCCTTGCAGGCCTCGCACGAGCAGTGGGAGAAGATCACAGCATCCGGCCTTTCGTTGGCCCGCCTGAAGGAGGACAAGCCGCTGGAGGCTGACGACGTACAGGGCCTGGCGGCGCTGCTGGCGGACTACGTTGCCGCGGAAGGTCGCTACATGCCTGTAACCAAGAGCGTCGACATCGAGATGCCGGTGGAGGCGCTGCGCGGGCTGCGCATCATCGATACGCCGGGGCTGAATGACCCGGTTGCATCGCGCGAGGCACGCACCCATGATCTCTTGAAGTGCTGCGATGTGGTGTTTGTCGTCAGCCCGGCAGCGCAGTTCATGAGTCAGGAAGATCTGGACGTGATGGCGCGGATCACCGCTGCCGAGGGCATCCGCGAACTGGTGCTGGTTGCCAGCCAGGTGGACAACACGCTGCATGGTTCGGAAATGCAGGCACAGCTGCATGCTTCGCTGACCGGTCTGCGGCGGGAGCTTGCGGGCCATGCGGGCAAGGTGCTGGATAAGCTGAAGCTCTCCAACCCCGAGGTTGGCGATGTATTCCAGAGCCTGGTGGACAAGGGTGAGGATGCGATCATCCACAGTTCCGGCATGTGCCATTCGATGTCCGTCGAGTTCGACAGCGTGGCGGATTGGCAAGGTGGCCGCCTGACGGCATGGCAGAACCTCAAGGAAACCTACCCGGACTACTTCAGGGATGACAATCCAGGGCTGTCACGCACCAATCTCGATCAGTTGGCCAACATGGCCGGTCTGCATGAGGTGGTGGAACAGACCCGTTTAGCGAAAGCGCGCGTGCTGGCCGCTCGGCGCCAGGACCTGCTGGATGCCAAGGAGCGGAAGCAGGTCGAGCTGCTGCGTGAGCTGCGCAGACAGTTGTCTTTGCGCAGAGGGGAGATTGGTGAGGCCGGGCTGACGGAGCTGAAGAAGAACAAGCGAGGGCTGGAACGTCGCAAATTCAACCTTACGGTGGCTCTGGATGATGAGCTCATGGGTATCAAGACTGGTTTCGTGAATGGCCTCAGGAAGGCCATGAAGGAGGTCATCGATGGCGCCTACGACGCTGCCGATTCGGGGGTGAGCAGGACGGTAGGTACCGAGAAAACCACCCGCCGCACTGAGTCTCCTGGCGCCTTCAATTGGGTGGCAAGAAAACTCTGGGATGGCGGCTACCGGGAGTATGAGGAGAACAACCGCACCGTCCTGCCTGCTGCTGTGAAGTCCGCCGTATCGGCATTTGCTAGTGGGCTGCGAACAGATCTTGACAGCAGAGCGACTGAGTTGCAGGCCAAATTTGGCAAGCGGCTGTTTGCAGAACTGCTCCAGACGGCGCGACGGCAGTTGGACGATGAGCTGGACATCGAGGCGGTTTATTCATCGCTGAAGAGCATCGTCAATGGCGTGGAGTTTCCTCCGGTTTCGCTTCGGGCACCGGTGCTGAAGGCATCCACCATGAAGCTGAAGGGTAGCGAGGCCGATACGTTCCTCGAGCAGGCGCAGCACGCCATTGAGACACTGCGAGAAACGGCTGAGGCTGCGGTCTACGAGTATGTTGAGACAGTAAAGAGGGCAATTCCAAAGTCTGTTGCAGATGACTTCATTGGGCACATTCAAGCTCAGTTCGATGCACTGCAGGCGCTGATGGAAGACGCTGAAAAGACGCGGGCGACACTGACCATGATGGATGCGGAGCTGGAGGCAATGCAGTGAGTGGTGACAATGGCAGGCCGTTGTTCGAAGGCACCAGCGCGCAGCACCTTACCTACCTCGCCGGGTGGAAGCCGTGGGGCCGTCGGCCCCACGTGACCGCCATCCAGGAGCAGATGGATGCAGCCAGCCAGCGTTGGATCTCCATCGTGGAGGACCATCGACGGCTCAACATCACGGCGGAGCAACGCGCGCTTGCCTTGGCAGAGCGGGAAGCTGAACTGAAACACGCATCCGGGGCTCTGGCAGAGCGCGAGACCGAACTTGAACGCGCATCGGAGGCTCTGGCGGAGCGGGGAACTGAGCTGAAGAGTGTGTCCGAGGCCCTGGCCGAGAGTGAGACCACCCGTAGTCGCGAGCGTGACGATGCGCAGACCCGCGAGCAGGCACTGGCTGGCGAACTCGATGCCCAGAGGCAGGTCTCGCAGGAGCTGCAGAAGGAGCTTCAGGAAGCGGGCAGGCGCGAACTGGACCTGAGCCAGCGCTACGGCGCCGAGAAGATGGCCCGGGCGCAACTGACGACGAGCCTGGTGGATGCCCAGGACCGCCTTAAGGTGCAGTCCATGCAGCATGCTGCAACCCAGGCTGCGCTTGAAAGCGAGCAGGAGCAGAGCCGTCAGTTGGGTGGCGACCTGGATCTTCTGCAGGCCGAACATGCCGCAACGCAGATCCGCTTTGCGCTCGTTTCGCGCCTGCTTGCTGTGCCGCCGCCGCGAAATGAGGGAATCGAAGCCTTCCAGAAGCTGCTCGATGATGACTACATGCGCTTTGCTAGTGCCGAGGCGTCCCTCGCTGACGAAGCGAAGGCGCTGAGGCTGTTGCAGTCCATCCAGCAGGAGCTGCACCTGATGGCGGCCAATCCGGACATCTTCCGCCGCACGGTCGTGGGGGTGGTCGGTGGCTTCAGCAGCGGAAAGTCGGCCTTCATCAATAGCTTCCTCGGCAAGGATTTCAAGCTGCTCTCCAGCGTCACGCCGGCAACCGTCATCCCCAGCTACGTGTATCCCGCGCAGCAGACGCAGATCCAGGCGTATTCGTTCAATGGCGGCTGCATTGATCTGGATGCCGGGTTCTACCAGGAAATGTCCCGTGCGTTTGTCGAGAAGTTCAGCTTTGACCTCAAGCGGATCATGCCCTTGGTAAGCGTCGGTACCAGCATGGACACCGAGCGCACCGGCAACATCTGTCTGATGGATACCCCCGGCTACAACCCGGGTACCGAGGGTAGTTTCAGTCAGAGCGATCGCGCGGTAGCCGTGTCTCACTCGCGGAAGTCGGATGTGCTCTTCTGGGTCATCGGAATTGACGCCAACGGTACGACTCCGGATTCGGATATCGAATTCCTGAAGGAGATTGGTTTCGAGGGACGCCCTGTCTACGTGGTTCTGAACAAGGCCGATCTGCGATCAGCTGATCAGATTGAAGAGATCCTGGGGCAGATCGAGGACGAAATCGAGCTGAATGGAATCACGGTTGAGGGCATCAGTGTTTACTCCTCAAAGTACGGCAAGGAGTACGAATTCCGTGGAAAATCCATGCAGGACTTCCTGCGTGAACGTCCCAAGGGTCGTCTGCCGATGGAGCATGTCGAGGATCGGATCAACGAGGTGTTCGAGCTTTATCGCAGTGCCATCACCGAATCCATCGCGACGGCGAAGGCCTGCCGCTCGGCCGCGCGTGCGCTTGCATTGGACCTGATGCAGGGAGATGTCCAGGATGCGGCAACCATGCGTTCGGCAACCCAGAACGTGGAGACCATCAACGCGGCGATGAACCTCGACGCCCTGTCCAGACTTCTTGTCGATGCGGACCAGATCAATGCCGCTTTCCTCGATGCAGCAAGACGGGTGCTCACGCCCGCTTGATGCGGGTGTGGCCTGGCATGACCTGTCTTTGCCTGAATGTCGCTATGGCTTGGGGCCTGCCTTCCGCCAGGCCTCAGGCAGACCATTCCAAAGGTGGTCGAGGGTGCGGGTGGGGCGGCCAGAGACGGCGGGTGACCTGCACTGCGGGCAATGGGAGAAGTGCGTCAGCCCCGGCAGACGCACATCCCCCGCTGGCGGGGTGATACGAAGCCAACCGCAGGCTGGGCAGTGATAGGTCCAACGTTGTGTACGTCCCCACATGGGCGGCTTGCCTCCGTATGAATGGCGGGGGCATCCCTGCCCATGGTGCGTCCTGCTGGTCCATCCTCTTTGAGGGCGCGACAGCCAGTGACGCATTGATCGGAAGAATGGCTGGCCGGCACATGCAAGAGCAATCGAGCAGCACAGATACAAGCGTCACCCACACCAGAAACAGGAACAGGGGAAAGTGATGAACCAGCAGACCCAATGCACGCGCCATGTATCGCGCCGCGCATCCACGCGCGCACGCGCCTGCGGGAGGATTTGAGATGCCTTCCAGCCTGACATGGCTCGACCATGACGCTGCGGCACAGGCACGCAGCGCTACGCTGCTGGCTCTTCTGGACCAGCCCGGCACCCGCGACGAGCTCGGATTTGGCGGTATCCGCGATGCGTTGTCCGACCAGCTGTTCCCCGGCACCTCCGTCATCCAGACGCGGCTGCGATACATGCTTCTGCTGCCGAGGATGTTCATGGGCCTGGAGGCTTCTTCGGTACGCCCCAGGGATTATGCAGAGCGTGCGCGGCAGGATGAGCTGAAGCTAAATGATTGCCTGGCGGCGGAGGACGGGGCGTTCGGTCGTGATTCCGGCCACACGCTCAAGCGCCTTGCCAGCTCCGTCTACTGGGCGGGCATGCGCTCCTGGGGCATCTTCGCGCGATCGGGCTCCCAGCAGGACTACTTCTCGGCCATCGAGCAGATTCGCAGGGAGCGCAGCTGGAAGCAGCAACGCGACGACGGGATGGAGGACGCTGAGCTGATTGCACAGACCTGGCATCCCTCACTGGAGAAGCTCGTACCGGTGGCCGCACTGGAAGAGGGATCGCTGTCCCTGACCGCGGACGAGGCGGAGTTCATCCGCGAGCAATGGAAGGTTCATCACCCGCAGACCCTGCTGGTGTGGCTGGCGCAGGACAAGGGGCGATTGGGCGACTGTGCCGACGCCGGGTTCCCATGGCTGCATCCACAGATCCGCCAGGCTCCGCAGCCGCTGCGTGAGCTCGTGGAACACGCGCGTCAGTTCTCCCGTCTCGCCAACGGTGCGTCGCTGGTCTACAACCTTGCCCTGGCGGAGGCGTCTTCCAACGATGAACGTCGTGAGGAGTACGGCCAGGAACTGAAGACCTGGATCGACGGCGTTCCGGCTTCGCAGCTGGGCGAATGGGACATGGTGCGGTTCTGGGAGCAGGTGGAACGGGTGGGGCGTCCGATTCATCCGCGCACCCGCGAGTTCGTGAGCAGCTGGCTTGCGCTGGTCAAGGCCGGCCAGGCCGACAGCCCGCAATCACGCAGTCTCGTGCGTGAGCGGGAGCGCTCGCTGAAAGGCAATCTCTCGCGCTTCAATCCTGAAAACCTCGATCGCTGGAGCGGTGCGTCCGGCCTCGGAATCCTCAATTACCGGTGGGGCATCACGCGCCGTCACCTTGCCGACCTCCTGCACGGCCTGGAGGCCGCATGATCCATCCATCTGCACGCAGTACTCTGACCGAGGCCTTGCAGCCCCCCAGCGGCTACCGGTTTGATGCCGGCGTCGCCACTACGTACAGCCTGTCGCTGGGCGCGTTGCTGGGATTGCCTGCACATTTCGCCTTGCTCGGCGACCACGACAACAGCGCCGAAGAAGATCCTTTGCGCCTCGTGGAAGGGCTGCGCCGGGCAAGCCGCAGGCTTGCGGTGTTCTGCGAACGGGGACGGATGGAAGCACCGCCAGCAGGCAGCGCATTGGCGGTGCTGGCTGAGGGCATGGTGCATGAGGTCTGCGCCCCACACGGCGGCGCCTTCCACCCGAAGATCTGGGCGCTGCGCTATGTGGCCATCGATGCGGCCGCCGAACCTGCCACCGTCGTACGTCTGCTGGTGCTGACCCGCAATCTGACCTGGGACCGCTGTTGGGACGTGAGCCTGCGCCTGGATGGTGTGCCGGGAAAGGCCAAGGAGGCCAGCAACAAGCCGCTGGCGGACTTCCTGCGCTGGCTGCCGCTGAATACCGAAGGGGCGTCGCCGGACCTGGAGCGGCAGGCGATGATCGTATCGTTGGCGAAGGACATCGAGCGCGCTGACTGGGAAAAGCCTCCGGGCTTCACCCAGCTGGCGTTCCACGTGCTGGGTACTGCAAAGCGGGCAGTGCCGTGGAGTCCGCTCGAGGGCGGTGGCAAGGCCCAGGATGTGTTGATCGTCTCTCCCTTCGTACGCGCTGGCGCGCTGCAGACGCTGCGCGAGCACTGCAACGGCGACTTCATGCTGGTGAGTCGCGCCGATGAGCTGGATAGGCTTCCGGCCGGCGCCTGCCTGGCCGATGACAGTGCCTACGTGTTGAAGCCTGACACGCTGCTCTCCGAAGGCGAAGAGGCTGGACAGGCCGATACGCTGCAGGGCCTGCACGCCAAGGTGGCCGTGTTCCAGCGCGGCCAACGGGTGCACGTTGCAGTCGGTTCGGCCAATTACACCAACGCGGTTGTGCAGAACGGCAGCAACGTTGAAGTGGTTGCGGAGCTGAGCGGTCCGGTGAGCAGGATTCCCGCGCCGAGGCAGTGGCTTGACGAGCATCTCCAGCCCTTGCTGGACACGTACACGCCCGGTGAGGGCGAAGATGCGGAGGGCGCAGAGCGTCGCCAGCTGCAGGACCAGCTGGAGGCCATCCGTCGCCAGATTGCAGCTGCCGCCTGGACGCTGCACTGCGAAACCCATCCGGTCTCGGGATGGAACCTCGCGCTTTCGTGCCCGGGCCTTCCGCTTGACGGTGCCACGCTGCACGCGTGGCCGTTGGCGGTGGTTTCCGAGCGGGCCCGTGCTGTACAGGCGGGTCAGGTTGATCTGGGAACCTTTGCCGGCCATGAGGTGAGTTCGCTGGTTGGCTTCCAGGTCACGCCCAACAGTACCCGCGCCGAGGAGCTGGCCGTCCCGCCGTTGCGCTTCGCGCTGGAAGTTTCACTGGAAGGCGCTCCAGACGACCGCGCGGACGCGCTGGTGGCACAACTCCTGGGTAACCGCGCGGCGTTCCTGCGCTATCTCGCGCTGCTGCTGGATGATCCCCAGGCCGCAGGCTGTGGAGCGCGCAATCGATCCGAAGGCAGCGGCGGCGGCAGCAGGGATGCGAGTGGCCTCATGGCGAACTACCCGCTGTTTGAACAGCTGCTGCGGATCTATTCCCGCGAGCCTGAACGACTTGAAGCGATTGATCGCATGGTGAAGCGGTTGAAGGACAAGCAGTTCGATGGGCAGCCCTGTCTGCCCGATGATTTCCTGGCCCTCTGGGAAGTTGTGGGAAACGCTATTGGCAAGGAGGCTGCGTAATGAACAGGAATACAGATCTTTCGGATCCGACCCCCGTTCTTGAGCGGCTGAAGGGCTTCCAGCGTAGGACGGTGAACTATGCGTTCCGACGCATGTACGAAGATCACGATCCGGCACTGCGTTTCCTGGTCGCCGATGAGGTGGGGCTGGGCAAGACGCAGGTGGCCAAAGGTCTGATCGCGCGCGTGGTTGCCCATAAGGCAGCCAGCAAAGAGCGCATGGACATCATCTACATCTGCTCCAATGCTTCCATCGCATCGCAGAACCTGGAGCGTCTTCGGCTTCGTTCGACCAAAGCGGTTCGCGCTACCCGGTTGACCCTGCTGCCGCTGGCGCTTGCCGATGGCGGTCTGGAAGGCGACGGTGTGAACTTCATCAGTTTCACACCAGGTACTTCGTTTGAAACAACCAGCCGTGGAGGACTGGCCCGCGAGCGCGTGCTCATCCATCGCATGCTGCAGGGCGTATCCAGGCTCAATGCCAACGGCTTGGCCTGGGTGCTGCGTGGCGGTCTGGGAGATGGCTGGCGGCAGCATTTTGAGCACGAGGACGGCGTGGATGAACCGGATGAGGCCATCACCCGTACGTTTGTCAAGTCGTTGGACAAGAAGCGATTGAGACAGCTTGTCGAAGTCTGTGACAGGCACGCCGGTCGGCGGACGCGTGCACTGGACAGTGACGAGCGCGCCGAAGCCCTCGAGCTGACGTCCTGGCTGCGCACCACGCTGGCGCACTGTTGCCTGAAGGCACTGAAGCCTGATCTGGTGGTGCTGGATGAGTTCCAGCGCTTCCGCGAGCTTCTTGCCGTGCAGGATCCTGACTCCGATGACGAGGCTGCCCCGGCATCTTCTGCTGCAAAGCTGGCGCAGGAGTTGTTCGACCATGAGAACAAGCCTCGCGTGCTCCTGCTTTCGGCCACGCCCTACAAGATGTTCGTCGCCCAGCAGGAGCAGGAGGATCACTACCGCGACTTCCTGGCAACGGCGTCATTCCTGTTCAATGATCCGGAAGAGGTGACCGCGCTCCGCGCTGACCTCGCCGCATTCCGTGCATCGCTGGTGGGCGTGGGGGCATCGCAGGATGATGCACGTGTGCTCAAGGGTGCAATCGAGAGTCGGCTCAAGAAGGTGATGTGCCGGACCGAGCGCGTGGGTGTAACCCGGGGCCGCGATGCGATGGTGAGGGATGTCCCGCTTCCGTTGTCGCTGACATCGGAGGACCTGGCGGACTACGCCTGCGTGGATGCGCTTGCAAGAGCGGCGGGGACGAATGATGTCATGGAGTTCTGGCGCTCCAGTCCCTACCTGCTGAACTTCATGCGTGAGGACGGATACACCTTCAAGCGCCGCATGATGGATCGACAGGGCAAGGCGGCTCTGGGGCGGGCGTTGTCCCAGCATCCGCAGTACAGGACGCTGGATCAGGATGCGCTGCAGCGGTACAGCCCGTTGGTGGCGGCAAACCCGAGAATGGACGTGCTGGCCAAGGATATGGAGGACCAGGGCAGCTGGCGCTTGTTGTGGGTTCCTCCTTCCATGCCTTACTGGGCAGGAGAGGGTGCGTACGCGCAGGTATCCCATTTCAGCAAGACGCTGGTGTTCTCAAGCTGGAACATGGTTCCTGATGCGATTGCCGGCCTTCTTTCCTACCATGCCGAGCAATTGGCCATGGCGGGGCATGCGCTCCAGCCCGGATACGACGCGCCTGGCAAGAGCCTGAGTGCTCGCTTGCGCTTCAACAGCGGCAAGAGCGGGCATGAGGACATGAACGCGCTCACTCTGCTGGTTCCTTCCCTCGCGCTGGCCACAATGGTCGATCCCTTGGCGATGTCGGTCGCTGCAGGTGGCTCGCTGCACTTGGCAGATGCCAGGCGTGAGGCTGCCGGTCGGATCAGGGAGAGGATGGAGTCGCTTGACCTGCCAGCGTCCAGGCACTCGGGGCCGCCTGACGTGCGCTGGTACTGGTTGACGCTGCTTCTGCTTGAGCGTGCGCATGTCCAATCGCATGTGGACCCGTGCTGGGGTTCGGAGGACCTGACGATTGGTGCGGGTGAGGATGAGGAAGACGGTGGCGCCAGCGTTTCAGGGCAGGGGTTCTCCCGTCATGTGGCTTACTGGCGACAGGTATGGGGGCGCGGTTTTGACGAGCCCTCTCTGCAGACGCTTGGGCCACGTCCCGACGACATTGCCGAGGTACTGGCTGATCTCGCATTGGCGGCACCAGGTGTGTGCGCTTTGCGTGCATTGCTGCGCCTGCTGCCGGGAGACAATGAGGCCGACCTTCGCCAGGCCGCCATAAAAATTGCGGACGTGTTCCGCCGACAGCTGAATATGCCCGAAGCGGTCGCCATCATCACTCACGAGGAAGGTGGGGTGTATTGGCGGCGGGCGGTGGCCTACTGCGCAGAAGGCAATTTGCAGGCTTTGCTTGATGAGTACCTGCATCTGCTGCACGAGCAGAACGCAGCGGACGAGAAATCTACCCATGCTCAGGCCATCGCGAAGGGCGTGAGTGATGCGGGCCACGTGCGCGCAAGCCAGCTTCACCCTGAGGGTGTGAAGCTGTTGGATGGAAAGCTCGTGCGCGACGATGCGCTGTCATTGCGTTGCCGGTATGCGATGCGCTACGGAAATGCCACCGAGGACGACAAGGTGGTTGCCCGCAAGGACGCGTTGCAGCATGCATTCAACTCGCCCTTCCGTCCCTTCGTGCTCGCATCCACTTCGGTGGGGCAGGAAGGGCTGGACTTCCATTCCTGGTGCCACTCAATCGTTCACTGGAACCTGCCTGGCAATCCGGTGGATCTTGAGCAGCGGGAGGGGCGCGTTCATCGCTACAAAGGACTGGCCGTCCGCCGAAACGTTGCGCGGCTGGCAGGGTTCGTGGCCGACCAGGCCGCCGGTGACCCATGGGCGGGACTATTCACCAATGCAGAGTTGCCTCACAAGGACACGCCATTGGCGGGCTTGATTCCCTACTGGATCTGCGAGGCACCGGGCGGTGTGGCGGTCGAGCGAAAGGTGTTCCATTTTCCTCTGAGCCAGGACAAGCATCGCTTTGATCGGCTGAAGAGCAGCCTGGCGCTGTATCGCATGGTCTTTGCACAGCCGCGCCAGCAGGATCTTCTGGGGCACCTGCAAGCGCGTGCGGAAGGCGGCGAGGATGTGCAGGCATTGCTGGATACCTGGCGGATCGAACTGCTGCCGGACTGACCGGGTCGGCCGGGCAGGGCGCATGCGCTGCCCCCTGCCTGGCCCACGGAAGGCTCACGCCATCCGCATCCCCTCCCGCTGCACCTGCTGCGCGCTTTCCACATCCTGCGTCTGACGCTGCGCCAGTGCGTCCAGCTGCCGGTAGCTCTGCTCGGCCGGCGCCTGCACGGCCTGTTCGGCGGAGATGGCCACCCGCAGGTGGGCCGGATCATCCAGCGCGCCCTGCACCAGGAACAGGTTCTGCCCCGCACCCCCAGGGCCGTTGGCCTTGCCGAGCATCACGTGGTCCACCTGGCTGAGGTTGTTCTCTTTGGCCAGCACCGCCAGGCGCGCGGTCACGCCATCAGGGTTGTTGCCCAGTACCAGGCCGTGCTCGGCCTGCAGGCTGGCCACCTGGCCGCGGATCTGCTGGTACACCGGATCGTTGGCGTGGTCGGGGCGGTTGGCGGCCAGCTGCGTTTCGCGGCCATCGCGCTCCAGCGGCTCGTTCATCACCACCTTGGGCGTTTCAAGGCGGGTGCGGTAACTGTCCTCGGGGTGGAAGTGCGTGGCCTTCTCCGCGCGCTCCAGGCGCACGGCACGGGCGTCGTCCAGCGAGGCGATGATCCTCGGGTTGTGCTCACGCAGTGGGATGCTGCCTGGCACCTGCAGGTACCAGGCCTGCTCCTTTTCCGAATACATGTGGTACGAACTGCGCGAGCCGATGACATTGGGATCGCTGCTGGGCAGTGCCTCAGCCATGAGCGAGCCTTCGTACAGGCCCAGCCGGCCGACATAGCCGGTGGCGCTCCAGAAGGGCATGGCCAGGTACGCGCTGCCCAGCGTGTTGGCCGCGCGCTGGGTACCACCGACATCGTTGTTGAGCATCTCCTTCCAGACTTCCTCGGCCTTGCCCTCTCCGCGTTCCTTGCGGGTGGCTTCCAGCAGCACACGCGGGGTCCAGCAGTTGGGGTCGAGGTGGTGGCGCTTGAAGGCTTCATCGTGCGCCTGCTGCACATCGCGGCCGGGCAGATTCAGGGCCAGATCGGGGCGCTTGGCCTCCATCCAGTGCTCGCGGCGTTCCAGGTCGCGGTGCAGCAGGGTCTGGCCGAAGGCCTCCCATTCGCGCTCGGTCAGGTTGCGGTTCTGCAGGGCCGGGTTGCGGTCGTGCTGGTCACGGGCCTGCGACTGCGCGTAGGCGTTGGCGACCTGGCCCGGCAGGTTGTCGTTGCGCACCACGCCCAGGGCCAGCAGACCGTAGCCATCGGAATGTTCCTTGTGCGCCAGGTAGCTCCAGTAGCGCTCGCGGTTTCCGCTGTCTGCGTATTCCCTGAGGATCTCCAGATCCTTGCGGGTCAATTCACCCATGTGTCGTTCCTCCTGAACCCTGGTCGGTTACCGCAGCTTGTAGCGGGCCAGCAGGACGCGCGTGGCGTCCTCCACGGCCTTCCAGTCCTTGAGCAGCACGCGCGGGTAGATCGCGCGCACCGATAGCCCATCCTGCGGGTCGGTGAAGGTATGCGTGCAGGTGGCCACCGGCACATCGGGGTCATCCACCAGCGTGGTGCCCTGCACGGTCAGCCCCTCGCGCCCATCCTGCGGCGGATTGCAGGTGATGAAGGTGGCCAGCGCGCCCTGTGTGTCGCGGGCGATGTACCACTCCTGGTCGGTTTCGGGCGTGCGCACCGGCGGCGCGCCGCGCTGCGCGGCATACGCCTCGGAAAACCGCGTCATGCGGGCTTCGTCGATGACGTACGGGGTGAGCCCGAAGTGCGGCGTACCGGCGTTGCGCAGGTCCAGCCGGCGGCGCGGGTCGTCACGGTTGATCGAGCCGTCCTCGGTGGTCGCTTCGGTGCTGGTCTTGCGCGGCAGCAGCTCGGCGATGGGGAGGGCGTCGATGTAATCCAGCGACAGGCTGATGGCGCGGTGGTGGTCGGACATGCTGCGCGAGGCGCGCGTGCCCGGCGGTGCCGCCTGCAGGTCGGGCCACAGGAGGGTGAGGCCGATGCCGCCGCCCACCGCCGGACCCATCTGGTCGTCGTACAGGTTGGCGGGGAAGGCGTAGCGGTGTGGGCCCAGCGTGGCTTCCACGGGGGCGGTGGTATAGGTGTAGCCGTCCACGGTGTGGGACTGTGCGGTGTCGGTCATGGGGGTCTCCCGGTGCTCCGGTTCCTTGGAGGGGGCCTTGCTGCAGGCCGTGCTGCTTGCCAAGGCGATGGCCAGGGCCAACCAGCGGCCCGGCGGTGGCAGGTTCATGCGGCCGTTCCTTGAGGTGTACGAGGCACTATAGGACAGGTTCTGCGGCGTATTCCACAGAGCCGGTCACGCTCCATATCTGCATCCGGTGCCTCAGCGTTCGCTGGTTCACACATTCAGCATGCCTCCACTACGGGCCCCGGGCTCCTCCACCTGCCTCCCATCCCACCTATGCCATCATCCAGCCAGGACCGCAGCACCCATCAAGGCTGAACAGGCATGGAGCAGGCAACACGCTACACGGCAACGCTTTATCTGGCCGCCCCCGGCACCCTGCTTAAGAGTGGAGGCATCTCCCCGCGCGGCCACATGTACCTGCAGGTGGCGGCAGGCGACGTGGCCCACAGCTACGGCTTCGCACCGCCGCGCCAGGCGCCGGGTGAAGCCCCCACGGGTGCGCAGTACGCGCAGGTGCGCCACGACGATGCCGATGAGCATCTGGACCCGTACTACAGCCGCACTCTGGAAATCACTGAGGAGCATTACGGCTGCCTGCGTGATTTCGCCGAGGAACCGGCCGAGTTCGAATTCGATGTGGATCGCCCGGCCACCATCAACCGCTGCAGCGATTTCGTCTGGGCCGCGCTGCACTACGCTGGCCTGCATCCGCTGCCGGCGCCGCTGGACGGCGGCAGCAATCTGGGCGAGTTCGCGGTGCTGTTCAACCTGCCGGAAATCCAGTGCATTGCCGCGCCGTTCCCGGGTAGCGATCTGAATGCCGAAACCCACCATGCGATGCCCGAGCGCGAGGCCGAACACCATCGCCAGGGCGACCGCGCCAGCGATGAGCCGCCGCCGACGCCGATTGAAGTGGCCGGCACGCTGCTGGACCCCTCGCATCCGGACCATCGCCTGTTCGCGCAGCTGATCCAGAAAGTGGCCGAGCTGGATGCCGCGCATGGCCGCCCGTTCGATGCCGCCAGCCAGCGCATCAGCGCCAGCCTGCTGGTGCTGGCCAAGCAGAACAATCTCTCGCGCGTGGACCACGTGCTGCTCAGCCAGCCGACCCAAAGCAGCCATGCCGCCGAGAGCATCTTCATCGTGCAGGGCGATCGCAACGACCCGGGGCACCGCCGCGCCAGCATCGCTACAGAAGTGGCGGCCAAGACCGATGTGGCCGATTCGCTGCGGTTGAAGGAGCAATAGTCCGCGCCAACGGTTGCTTGCTCGGCTGTACGAGCTGTGTCATCAACGCCCGATTAGCAGGCGAATCGCAGTTGGGATTCGATTGGCTTGCTCGTAGTCGCGGCCCAACTGTTGATGCAGCTCGAATACTGCCCACTCCGCATTCTGCAAGCGGACGATATCCTCGAATGGCGGTGCACTTGATTGTGTCGTCAGCAGAAGGTGTTCGTTCACGCCGGCATCCAGCAAAGTCTTCGTCATCAGGATGTCCGTATACAGCGAGCCCTTGGCTTCGCCAATATGAACGCTGAAGATTTGCTTGGTTCCCTCCATCGTCTTCACAGCCCTGTCGCGATTGGTCAAGACCTGCAGGAGTGCTGAGTTCAGTTCCTGAAGGCGCATCTTGGAATCATTTGGGTCTGAGGATCCAAATCCGTCCAGATGTTGGACGTAGTTACTGATGTCGTCGAGTATGCCCTTCCAAACGTAAGTGTGCTCAGGGTCGAAGTATCTTTGCCTCGCTCTTGCTGCGTCGGCCGCCAGATGATTGATGCCTGTAACGTGATCAATCGTAAGCTGCTGCTCGCCAATGAAGGGGAGGTTGTGCTCGGCGCGTGTCTTCTGCATTCGTTCTGCCAGTTCATTGCTGTAGTCGCGTATTTCCTTCAGCGACGTCTGACCCGTTTCACTAGAGACCAAGGGCGTATATATCGTCAATGATGACCACGCCACGTAGCTGATTGCAGCAGCCAGCAATAGCCAAGCGTAGATTTTTGCGCGTGTCCTGATTTCCAATTTTGCTCCGAAACGTGGATTGCCCACTGTGGCAATCGGCGAGTTGGCCAAGTTCTTTAGGCCGTACATCTTCGGGGAGCGGAGATGCCAACGAGCGGTTTCTCGTCCTCACACTGTGGCCGAGACCGATTGGCGCATCGCCAATTGAGAACTGCTACCATTCCCCCGCTACCCAGCCAGCCCACCCCGCGCAGACAGATGCAGGTCGGGCCGTCGTAGAACGGCCCAGCGAGCCAGGACACCCTCCCGTGCCCATTCAAGGACGCTCGCATGTTCCGTAATCCTCTCTTCCGCTCGGCCGCCCTGGCCGTTGCCGTTTCGCTCAGCCTTGGCGTGCCCTCCGCGTTCGCCGACAACGCACCCGCCGCCAGTGCCACCGCCGCCGTGCAGCGCCAGGCGGTGGCCAAGGGCCTGTACGAGCTGGCCTACAGCCCGAAGCAGAATGCCGTGTTCGTGGCCTCGTCCGGTGGTTTTGGCGATGACGCCGGCCCGGCCCAGGTGCTGCGCCTGAACCCGGCCACGCTGGCCGTGGAAACCCGCATCCCGCTGGAGCGCAAAGCGTTCGGCGTGGTGCTGGATGACGCCCACAACCGCCTGTACGTGGGCAACACCGTGGACCTGTCGGTGACCGTGGTCGACACCGCGCAGAACAAGGCCGTCGGCACCATCCAGCTGATGGAGAAGAAGACCGGCAAGGACGGCAAGGCTGCTTACACCCACGACCTGCGCGAACTGGTGGTCGACAGCGCGGCCAACCGCCTGTACGTGACCGGCCACAGCAGCCAGCCGGACGTGAGCAGCGTGCTGTTCGTGATCGATACCACCACGCTGAAGGTGATCAACACCATCGACGGCCTGGGCAATGCCAAGGCACCGGGCCTGGCGCTGGATGCGGCCAACAAGCGCGTCTACACCAGCAACCTGCTGGCCGATCTGGTGGTGGTGGGCACCGATTCGAACAAGGTGGTGGCACAGCACAAGATCGCCGCCGAGCAGCCGATGAACATCGCGCTGGACCCGGCCGGCAAGCGCCTGTTCGTGACCGACCAGGGCTCGGAATTCCTGCGTGGCTACCAGGCCAAGAGCAGCGGCCTGGTCAGCAAGCATCCGGGCCAGCGCGTGCTGGTGCTCGACCGCAGCACTGGCAAGGAACTGGCCAGCATCCCGACCGACGCCGGCCCGCTGGGCATCCTGCTGGATGCACCGCGCAAGCGCCTGTACGTGACCAACCGCGAAGCCGGTACGGTGACGGCCTACAACAGTGACAGCTACCAGAAGGTGGCCACCTACACGGTGCCGACCCACCCGAACAGTCTGGCGCTGGATGCGAAGAACAACGTGCTGTACGTGAGCATCAAGAACGGCGAGAAGGATGACAAGGGCGCCGACGAGAGCGTGGCGCGGATTCAGCTGTAAGGCTGTTCGGCAGCGTGAGAGGGAAGGGCAGGGCGATGCGTCCTGCCCTTCTTCATTTTCACCTGAACGGCGCAGTCCGATGCCCTGGAATCCAGCTGGCATCACGTTGTGGCTTACGCACCTGGTGTAGATTTTCAGAAGACGCTACAGACGAGGTCCATGGATGACACTTCGGAATTACCTGTTGAGGACGGCCAGCGCTGCATGCTTGGTTCTGCTGGCGGCCTGCCAACCCGCCGCGGCCCCCGCACCCCAAACCCGCGCGGCCACAGCTCAGGAGAACGTCGTGCCGATCATCCGACCGTTCCCGGTCACCGCCATGCATGAACCGATGGTGGTCGATTTTGAACTGACACCGCCCGGCCCGAACGCTGCCCCCACGTTGCTGATCGGCCTTCGCGTGAAAGGCGAGGATGACGCACAGGCAGCGCAGGCTGCCGAACGCCTCGTGCGCGAGGGACTGCCGGCTGAAGTGCTGCTTGAACGTGTCGAGCAGGTTGGTACTGAGCCGGTGCCGCTGACCCGTCGCCAGTTCAATGGTTTTGAACCTTCTGAAATGGTGGCTGTCGGCTCGGATGGGCATGTGCCCGGCGTAGTACCCGACAGTGCTGACGACGCGTCCCTGGTGGCTGCCGGTCTGATTGGGCCGGACGGGCACTATCGCACCGTGACCTTTGCCTGGGCCGAGCAGGTGAAACCCGGTCACTACCGCCTGCGCCTTCGCCTGCTGTCACCGGCCGCGGGGCTGGAGGCTGTTCCGTCTGAACTGCAGTTGGCTTACACACACCGCGCCAAGTAGGAGTACGTCATGGATGATCGCTATATTGTTTCCATCTACGTTGCCGCACCCGGAACACCGTTGCGGGCCGGTGGAACGTCCATGGCCGGGCATGTGTACTACACGGTCTCCGATGGAAAGACGAGCCACAGCCTGGGATTCGCGCCGGAAGAGCATGGCGCCCGAAGTGGCCCGGGCAAGGTGTACACCAATGATGCAGATCAGTATCAGAAGCCGATCTACCGACGTGATATGGAGATCTCCAAGGAGCAGTACGACAAGCTGCTGGCGTTTGGAAACGCCCCTGCGAAGCATGGCTTTGAGATGAACTACAACGGCGCCAGCAACAGCTGCATCGACTTCACCTGGGGCGCGTTGAATCACGCGGGCCTGCATCGTCATAACATCTTGGGCATGGAGCGGAAGGGCTTCGAGGGCAACCTCAAGCCGCTGGACAACGTGGATGCGATCCGTAGCATCCGCGCGCCATTTCCGGACAGCGAGCTGAACAGGGAAGTGCGCAACCCGATGCCGGAGCGCACGCTTATGCAGCGCCTGATCAGCGAGCAGCATCTTCCGCAGAAAGACAGGGAGCTGCTGGAGTCCATTCGCAGCAAGGTGGCGGAGGTGGACCAGCAGCATGGCCGAGTCTACGACGATGCAAGCGAGCGTATCTCTGCGAGTCTGCTCGCGTTGGCGAAGGAAAAGGGTATCGAGCGGGTGGATTACGTGGCGCTGAGCCAGGCCACTGCAGATGCAGGGGCAGGCCAGCGGATCTTCCTTATCGAGGGCGATCCAGCGAACCCGGCGCATACGCGGGCATCCATGGAGACCGCAACGGCCGCGCAAGCACCCGTGGAGCAATCGTTCGCCAAGGTGGAGCAGCTGGAGCAGGACCAGAAGGCGCAGGCGCTTGCGGTAGGTCAGGAGCCTCAACTGGCCGTGCAGGAGCAGAGCATGATGCGGATGAGCTGACGCTCACCCCATCCGCGGAGTGGGATTCTGCATTTCCTGCGCTTGCGGCTCGACCTGCTGTTGCGCCGTCAACCCCAACGCCTGCATCGACTGCTCCACCGGCATCTGCGCCGCCACAGCGGTCGGCATCATTGCCCGCAGATGCGCAGGATTGGTCGGGTCGCCCTGCACCACGAAGATGTTGTGCCCGGCCGGATGCTGGGCCGTCGCATTGCTGACCAGCACATGGTCGACCTGCTGCAGGCCCTGCTCGCGGGCGAGTACAGTCAGGCTGGCGGCCAGGCGCTCGCTGGTCTGGTCGAACGGACGGCCATGCTGGGCGTCCAGTGCGGCCACGCCCTGGCGGATCTGCTGGTTGAGGCCGTAGTCGGGGTGGTTGGGGGTGATCTCTGGCATGGCGATCGAACGGTAGCGATGGGTCGTGGTGGGCCCGGTCAGTATAGATCCGGCCCGTGAAGCGCGCCCGAGGGGTCAGTCCGCCGGCCGATGGTCGTAGCTGATCACCCGTTCGGCCAGCCAACGCCCGTCCACGCGGCGCCAGACCTGGATGAAGCGGGCCTGGCCCACCCAGCGCTCCACGCCGTCCTTGCCGCGTTCATGGAAGCGGTGGTCGCCGATTTCCAGCGCCCGCTCGTCGCGCAAGGGGAACACCTGCAGCGAAGGTTCCACCAGCTCACGGCGCAGGCTCCAGCCGCCCTCGCGCGCATTGCT
Source organism: Stenotrophomonas sp. FR024 (assembly GCF_047500745.2). Classification (NCBI taxonomy): domain Bacteria; kingdom Pseudomonadati; phylum Pseudomonadota; class Gammaproteobacteria; order Lysobacterales; family Lysobacteraceae; genus Stenotrophomonas; species Stenotrophomonas sp. FR024. The sequence continues at coordinate 6,364 of NZ_JAXAXM020000015.1, read as the reverse complement.
GCACATGTTGGCCACGCTGCGGCGGAAGTCCTCGCGGTTGCTGGCTGACTTGCCGTCCTTGTCATGGAAGAACTCCATGTCTTCGGTGGTCATCGCGGCGGCCCTGTCGGCATCGCAGGCCTCGAAGGCCACAGCAAACAGCTGGGTATCGGCCTGGCGGATCTGTTGGCGCAGGTCATCGGCGGGCGACGGTGCGGCAGCGAGACCGGCAGCAAGCAGGGGCAAGGTAAGCAGCAGCATGGCGAAACTCCCGGGGATGGTTCATGCAGGCTCGCATGGCGTTTGGGCCGCTGCAGCCGGCTTCCGATGAAACGGCCCTTCTACGGAGTGAATGCCCGCATTGACGGCCCGGCTCCGGCGGCGTCGCCTGTGCAGGCGATGTCATGGCGATCGGCGATTCCGTCACGGTCGCGATAGGGGCCGGCCAATAGCCTGAAAGCCTCCCCTTCCACAGGAGCTCCCATGCCTGCTTCCCGCATCCGCCTGCACGTTGAAGACACCGGTGGTGACGGCCGCCCGATCATTCTGATCCACGGCTGGCCGCTGTCTGCCGATGCCTGGAAACAACAGGTGTCGATCCTGCGCGATGCGCAGCATCGGGTGATCAGTTACGACCGGCGCGGCTTCGGCCGTTCCGACAAGCCGGCCGAGGGCTATGACTACGACACGCTGGCAGCGGACCTGGCCGGGGTGATCGAGGAGCGTGACCTGCACGACGTCAGCCTGGTCGGCTTCTCGATGGGCGGCGGTGAGGTGGCGCGCTATGTGAGCAATCATGGGCAGGACCGTCTGCACAGCGTGGTGTTTGCAGCGGCGGTGCCGCCGTATCTGCTGCGCAGTGATGACAACCCGGATGGCCCGCTCACCCAGGAAAAGGCCGATGAAATGCGCAGCGGTCTTGAGAAGGATCGTGAGGCGTTCTTCGATGGCTTCACCCGCGATTTCTTCAGCGCCAACGGCCAGTTGATGGTGACCGAAGAGACGCGTCAGGCGGCGATCGCGCTGTGCCATCAATCCGACCAGGTGGCGGCGCTGGGCTGCATGAAGGCGTTTGCCACTACCGATTTCCGCGATGACCTGAAGAAGATCACGGTGCCGACCTTGATCCTGCACGGTGACAGTGACGCCATCGTGCCGTTCGAGGGCTCCGGCCAGCGCACCCATGAGGCGATTGCGGGCAGCGAGGTGGTGATCCTGGAAGGCGCGCCGCATGGCTGCAACACCAGTCATGCGGATCACTTCAATCTGGCGCTGTTGAACTTTCTGAAGCAGTAAGCTGCGCCCATGCGTGAACCGAAGACGCCCCCGTGGAAGAAGCCCAATCCCAAGGGCCAGACGTCGCAGCCGTTGTCGCCTGCGCAGAAGGAGGCAGCCCGGCAGCGCGCGGAAGAGAACGGGCGGCGTTATCCCAATCTGGTGGACAACATGTGGGCCGCGAAGCTGCCGCGCGGATCGTGATCTGTAGAATCGAGCCATGCTCGACTCCGCTCTGCATCCATCCATGCATGGCGTGGATCTACTGCAACAGCAGCCGAGCATGGGCTCGACTCTACAGGTCGACCAGGGGCTTCCAGCCGGGTTCCAGCCAGGGTGAGATCTCGCGCTGGCGGACGGTGATTGCCTCCGTCGGCAGCCCCGCCAAGCGCGCAAGCTCTGCACGCAGCAGCTCGGCATCCACCGGCACTGCCGTAGCCACCTGCAGGCGATCCCCCTGATGCCTCACCTGTACCGGTAGCATGGCGTGCGCATCATGCTCGCCGCCGGTGCGTCCGATCAGGTAGCGCATCGTTACCGGCCGCGACAGTTGCGCCAGTGCTGGCTGCCACGCCTGCAGTACGAGGGGCTGCCCGGCAGCGGGAACATGTACTTCAGCAATCGTAGCCGGGTAGCCGGTGATGCTCTCGACCATGACCTGGAAGCGCGCGCCATCCGGCACGACCAGCACGGTGGCGATCAACGTGAAGAGCGAAACGAACACCGCTGCGAGGTTCCAGCTGCGCGGCGCGGAGGCCGGGCGAGTTGCGGTACGCAGACCTGGCTTTCGCCGCAGCTTGCGCGCGTAGATGCGCCGGTCCTTCCTGCGCGGGCTGCTGCTGTGCTCGGGCAGGTTCAAGGGAACCCGTGGAAGGCGCGCCACGCGGGCCTTGATCAGGCGCGACAGCAGCATCCAGGCGATCACGAACGCCAGCAGCGGAAGCAGCGTTCGCACCCACAGATACAGCGTGACCATCCACAACACCTCTACATACGACCATCCATGCTCATCCACATCCTACCGGGACCGCGCGCCGGTTGTCGTATCCGCCAGCCGACAAGCACAGGGCGCTTGGTTAGGATGGTCCTTTGTTGTCATGGATGAACCGATGGTCTCTGCTGCTACCCGCTTCTGTCGTATCTGTGGTCCTGGCCCGATCCTGCTGGCACTGCAGGTGGTGGCGCTGCTGGCGGTAGCCCTTGCAGTCGGCTTCTTCCACTACCGTGTGGGACTGCTGCTGGAGCCGGTGGATGATGCATGCGGTGGGCCCGACCCTGTCGCGCGCATGCAGGTGGCCGAACAACTGCTGGCGCGGTCCACTGCGCTTGCACCGTGGCAACCCTTGCAGTGGATTCCGATGGCGGGCGTGGTACTGGCGCTGCTGGGCGCGATGTCGATCAGCGTCTACCGGCTGGGCCGCCTGTCGGAACGCCTGCGACGTGCCAACTGGGGGCTGATGGCGCTGCACGCCGCGATCCTGGCGCTGGCCCTCAGGGCATTGCACCTGTACGACCTGGCATGGACTGGCGTGGCCAAGCTGTCCCCAGCGGCGTGCCTGGTGGAGCTGGGCGAGCAGGGCCGGTTGCCGCTGGCACAGGCGCAGCAGGTGGTGTTCGAGATCCTCACCCATGAGCATGCACCGCTGCTGCGCAATCCCGATGATCTTGCCCTGGTGCTGGTCGCGTTGATGCTGATGGCGATGGCTGCGGGATTCATGCTGTGGCGGGCGATCGTGCGCGAACGTCAGGTGCAGTCGCCCGGCCTATAGCGGGTGTGGGACCGGCCGCGCGTCCGCAATCGCGCTAGAGTCAGCACTTCACCCCTGCAAGGATGTGCTGATGCGTTGGTTGCTGCGTGCGGTGCCATTGCTGCTGTGTTCGTTGGCGGTACACGCCGCCGAGGTGGATCGCCGGATCGCGATGACCATCGACGACCTGCCGTGGGCGCGGGTGGACGAGATCGTTCCGCCGGACCTGCAATCGCGGCACGAAGCGCTGATGGCCCAGCTTCGCCAGGCGGGGGTGCCGGTGGTCGGCTTCGTCAACGAGAACAAGCTTGAGATCAACGGACACGTGCAGCCCGCGCGGGTGCAGATGCTGCGCGACTGGCTGGACGCCGGGCATGTGCTGGGCAACCACACCTATTCGCACATGGATCTGAACGCCAGGGGGGGGCCTGCGTTCCAGCAGGATTTTCTGCGTGGTGAAACGGTGCTGCGGCCGCTGCTGGCCGAGCGCGGACTGAAACCGCAGTGGATGCGCCATCCCTATCTGCGTGCCGGACGCACACCGGAAGAACGCGCGGAGATGGACGTGTTCTTCAAGCAGCATGGCTACCGCGTGGCGCCGGTGACGGTCGACAACGGTGAGTGGGTGTGGGCCTTCGCCTATGCCAACGTGATGAACGAGCAGCCTGATTCCCCGGCGCGCGAGGCGATGCTGGCGCAGCTGCGCAAGGGCTATGTGCCCTACATGCTGAACAAGCTGGACTACTACGAGAAGCAGTCGCAGGCGCTGCTGGGCTACGCGCTGCCGCAGGTGTGGCTGATGCATGCCAACGAACTCAATGCAGCCACCTTCGCCGAACTGGTGGCGGCGACGAAGCGGCGCGGCTATCGCTTCATTTCACTGGATGAGGCGATGCGCGATCCTGCTTACGGGCGTGGCGCCGAGGGCTACAGCGGTCGCTATGGCCCGAGCTGGCTGCACCGCTGGGCGATGGCCGAGAAGAAGCCGAAAGACTTCTACGCCGGTGAACCGGAAGTGCCGAAGTGGGTGATGAAGCTGGCGAAGGTTGACTCGGAATGAAGCTCAGCGCTTGACGGCCAGCACGCCGTCCAGCGCCAGCTCGGCCTTGAAACCGGCCTTTTCCAGGCGCTTGGCCACTTCGCGCGGCACGTCGCGGCCGCTGGTCAGCTTGTTCGGCGCGCCGGTGTAGTGGAACAGGCGCCCTCCCTTGCGGATGACGCGGGCGAGGTGGTCGTAGAACACCTGCGAGTACAACTCGCCGGCGATGCCAAAGCGCGGCGGGTCGTGCAGGATCGCGTCGACACTGTTGCTTGCCACCTGCTCGATCTGCTGCGAGACATCGCCGTGGCTGAACTGCAGACGGCTCCCGGCGGCGGCCGAGTCCGGATCCGGCGACCACGGGTTGAGCGTGCGCAGCCACATCACATCGGCGTTCTTCTCGAACGAGCGGATCTGGCCGACACCGGCCTCCAGCGCGCAGGCGGCGAAGTAGCCCAGGCCGCCGCAGGTATCGAGGATGACCTTGCCGGCCGGGGCGACCAGCTCGACCTTGCGGCGCGCATCCTCGAACGGTGACAGCTTGGAGGTCGGCAGCATCTTGATGCCGTCGATCTCGAAGGTCGGTGCGCCCCATTCGGTGGGCACCAGTTTGATCAGCGAACCGCTGTAGCGCGAGATCGGTGCGAAGTCCTCGCCGTCCCAGTAGTACAGCGTGCGGTCCTTCAACTTGCCCGGCCACGGGTAGCGCTGGCCACGGAAGTAGAAGCCGTCGGCGTTCAGGGCCACGCTGTCCTGGCTCAGGCCCAGGTCGAGCGAGCCCTGCCATTCAGCAGCGCCCTTGTCATGGGCACGGCGCAGGGTGTCAGCGCTGTCGCGGGTCAGCAGGGGGCCGGTGTAATGAGGCACGGCGGGTACCGGGGCGGTTCGGGGGAGGGCATGGTACCGCAGCTGTTGCCGGGGCCACGTGTGGCTGCTGTTGCGCTAGATCCACGCCACGCGTGGGTGCCGGCATGGCGGAGCCGAGCGTGGGCTCGGCGCTACCGCTGGCTGGTGCAGCTGTAGCCGTGTGTGGTTCCTTCCCCTGAAATCACGCCGACGCCACGCGACGGCTGCATGCCTACTCGCGCGCACGACTGACGGTGGACCTCCTGGGTTTCCGGTGGCTGCCGATCAAAGTCGTAGCGCAGGCTGCCGTCTTCCTGCAGCAGCCAATGCACGGTAACGCGCTCGTGGCGACCATCGCCGAGATCCCAGTCCAGGGTGCGCAATATCAGTGTCTGGCCGTCGGGCAGTTCCCGGACTTCGTCATAGGCACCCTGGGTCTTCGGCGCGCTTAACGCAAGCAGCAGAAACAGCAGCATTGGCATCGCTCCTCAAAGAAGACAGGATGTGCTCATATTGCCCTGAGCCGCCATCAGAATCATTGCGTCTTACGGGCACTTGACCGCGTATACGGGCCCAGCCCCGATCAGCATCAGCGCCATGTAGTCACTATCACTGGCCTTGCCCTTCAGCGTCGCGCCCTTGTTGAAGTGGAAGATGCCGAAGCCACCGGCCATGCGGATCAACGCGCTGTCGATCTGCTCGGCGTCATCGCGGAAGTAGCGGCTGATCTCGCTGCGGGTGGCTTTGTGCAGGGCGTTGGGTTCGCGCTGCCACTGGTCACCGCGGCTGAAGGAGACGAAGTACTGGCCGCCTTCCTTGTCGATGCGGAAATCGGCCGGTTTGCGCGCGCCGGTGGCGAAGCAGCCCTGCAACGGGTCGGCGCTGAAAGGAAGCCCGGCATCACCACTGCAGGCGGTGAGCAGCAGGAGGGCACCGGGCAGCAGCAGGCGGAGCGTGCGCATGGGATGTCCCGACGGGGCAGGTGCGGCTAGTGTAGGCAGTGCACGGGCGTGGTCCGTACAGAAATTCGGCAAGGACACAGGGGTTTTCGGATGGCGAAGGACAAGGCACCGTGGTGCGGCGTGGCCAGTTGGCTGGGGATCGTGGTGGGCTGGGGCGCGGGCAGCCTCGCTGCGCAGGCGGCGGTGGCCGCAGGCGGCAATGGCATGGCTGCGGGATTGGGCGTGGGGGTGCTGGGCGCGGCGCTGGTGGGCTGCGGTCTGGCGGTGGCTTCGCGCGTGCGCGGCGAGCGCTGGCCGTGGATCGGCATCGGTGGTGCAGTGCTGAGCGCGCTGCCGCTGCTGATGTACCTGCTGCGGATGATGTTGAAGCTGTAGTTGTAGAGTCGAGCCATGCTTGTATGTTCCTCCCGGCTCCTACGAGGTATGTAGGAGCCAGGGTGGAGGGACCGTCAAGCATGCATCTGCGGATACTAGCCGACAGACGAGTCGAGCGATCCCCATCCCGCACACGAACG